>CADCUM010000063.1 GCA_902805885.1 uncultured Nocardioides sp.
CGGTTCCCCGCACGCTGGATGCTCTCCCGCCACCGGGCGACGCGATCGGCGCGACTCCGCCGCCGGTCCAGCAGGACCTCTCGCGGGATCAGATGACCGTACGCCTCCTCCCACACGTCGAGGTGGAGGTCGGTCAACGGTTCGGCGTCAACGGCGGCGGCGGGGCGGATCACCAGGCGAGCCGCTCGGGACCCGCGTGACTCGGTCATCCCGACCGCGGGCGACCGCGCGTCATCCATCAGGCGTTCTCGTCACTGGCGTCGTCGGCATGCACACGTCGCAGCTGCGCTCGCCTCATCTGGAAGACGGTGACGGCCGCGATCACGCTGATGAAGGTGATGGTGCTGGGCCATCCGCGCTCCTCCGCCCGGAGGTAGAGCATCGCGACGAGGGCACCGCCGAAGGCGACCGTCACGTACGCGTAGACGACCTTCATCATCAGCGCACCCTAGCGGGGCCTCATGCCGTGAGGAGGTCCGTGGACGTGGTGCGGTCGGGCCAGTGCAGCCTCGTAGCTGGCCAGCGATCGCCACAGCGCCAGCAGCCGGTCACAGGTCGCCGACACCTCGGTCCGCCCGGTGTCGGACTCCCCACGCGTCGTGGCGTTGTACGCCAACCAGCCGCCCAGCGCGGACACCCAGCCGCCGAACACCCACGCGTCCGTGGGAAGCGAGCAGCCGGAGGCCTCACCGTAGGCGTCGAGCACGCGGCGGAACTCCTCCGGGTCACGCGACCAGTCGAGCGCCACGGTCACGGCTTCACGTACGACGCACCGGAGGCTCGCGGCGTCCCAGTCGACGGCGAACAGCCGACCGTCGACCACCAGCGTGTCGGCGGCGAGGACGGAGTGCACCGCCTCAGCGCTTCTCGTCACCCCGAGGGCGCCTCGAGGACGAAGAAGAGGAAGCACACGAACGCCGTGCGGTCACCCAGACCTGGTGGGAGCAGCTCCCGGGGGGTGTCGGCGGCGTACGGAGGCTCGCTGACCACGCAGATCCGGAACCCGGCGTCGGTGAACGCGTCCGTCATGGCGTGCAGCGGCCGGTGCCAGTAGGTCAGCGTCCCCTCCTCCCCCGCGAACGTGAAGGTCTCGGAGTACTGGGTGAGCGCGAAGTAGTCGCGGTCCGGGTAGTTCACCAGGTAGGCGCTCGGGTGCGGCACCGACACGATCAGCCGGCCGCCCGGCCGCAGCACGCGTCGCACCTCCGCTAGCGGTCCCGCCCAGTCCTCCAGGTAGTGCAGGCACAGGGAGGCGACGACGTCGTCGAACTGGTCGTCGCCGTACGGGAGCGCCGCGCCGAGGTCGGCGACGCGCAGGTCGGCGTCAGCCCCCAGCCGCTGACGGGCCAGCTCCACCATCGCCGGGCTCAGGTCGAAGCCCGTCACTGCAGCACCGCGGCCCTGCAGGTCCGCCGCCAGCGGACCGGAGCCGCACCCGGCGTCCAGGATCCGCCGGCCGTCCACGTCCCCGGCCAGACCGAGCATCGCCGGGCGTGCGTAGTAGGCGTTGAGGAGGCTGGTCTCGTTCTCGCGCGAGTAGGCCTCGGCGAAGGTGTCGTAGTCGGTCGTCATCCGTGGGTCCCCCGTTGGAGCTGGTCGAGCGGTGCGGTCATCGCCAACCTACGGTGAGGACGCGGTGCCTACGTCGTGACACTCGCCCGGGCCGGACGGCGTGTCACCACCCGAGCCCCCACAGCAGACCCTCGTGCGCCATGCGCTTGACTTCGACGTCAGAGCGCGATGGACGCGCTGTCGCGCGAACGCGCTTCAGAAATCGGGGTGGCGCGTGCCAGGTGCCCGCGTGGACAGCTGGTTGACCGCCGGCACGGCTCGCCGTCGGCGCCGTGGACGAGCGACCGCGGACCTCGCCTTCGTGGAGACGAGAGGCGGGGCAGTCCGGCTGTTCGACTCTGGCACGGCGGGACCGGTGGTGGTGATGGCGCCGGACGGGCCCAACGTGATCGAGCACCACCACGGCGTGATGTCCAGGCTGGCGGCGTCGTGTCGAGTGATCTGCTTCGACATGCCGGGCTTCGGGTTCTCCCTGCCCCGCCCTGACTACACGCACTCCCTCGATGACGGTGCCGCCGTGGTGATCGACGTCCTCGACAGCCTGCAGATCCCTCGAGCAACGCTGGCGTTCAGCTGCGCGAACGGCCTCTACGCCCTACGCGCAGCGAAGCTCGCCCCGGACCGCATCGCCGGTCTGGTCCTGTCCCAGACGCCGTCGGTCGCATCCATGCACGCCTGGACCGACCGAACGATTCCCAGGCCGTTTCGCGTCCCGGTCCTCGGACAGGGCGTGGGGTGGCTGTTGCGGGAGAGGGCAGCGCTGGGCTGGTACGGCGCTGCGCTGCCCCGCACGACGGACCCCTCCTCCTTCCGGGACGTCGCGCGCACGGCACTGCGCGCGGGCGCCTGCTTCTGCCTCGCAGGCGTGGTCCAGGGGCTGACCCGCGAGGAGCCGGCGGCCCTCCAGCCGGTGCAACAGCCCTGCACCCTCCTGTGGGGCGGCTCCGACCGGTCGCACAAGCACACGGACCCCGCCTCGCTGTTGGACACGGCGCCTCGCGCCGAGATCGTCGAGCTCGACCAGTGCGGGCACTTTCCCGACCTCGAGGCACCGGAACGGTTCACCGTCCTGGTGCAGGAGCAGGTGAGGTCGTGAGCGCCGAGCTGGACCTTTCGGCGCTGCGCTGAAGGGCACGAGTTCTGCAAGACGCAGGGCTGCTCCCGCGGGGCGGTCCCTGCAAGAGATTTCAGGCGCTGCAAGGCATCGACAACGCGAAGTCCGCGGTCCTACGCTCCAGCAACCCTGGCGACTCGGCGCCCGGGGAGTCGTCGACAAGGGAGTCGTCATGGCCAGGAGCCGTACCCGTCGTACCTGGACCCGCCGCGTGAGCCTCGCGGCCGCGCTGGGGCTCGTCCTCAGCCTGGGAGCCCCGCTCCCCTGGTCCAGACCCGACGCGGCCCAGGCCGCCGTCACCTCTCCCCGGTCGGTGCTCGTGCACCTCTTCGAGTGGAAGTGGACCGACGTGGCCCTCGAGTGCGAGCGCTGGCTCGGGCCCAAGGGCTTCGCGGCGGTCCAGATCGCTCCGCCGCAGGAGCACGCGGTCGTCGCCGGGTCGGGCTATCCGTGGTGGCAGCGGTACCAGCCGGTCAGCTACAAGATCGAGAGCCGCAGCGGCACCCGTGCGCAGTTCGCGGACATGGTCCGGCGGTGCGGCAACGTCGGGGTGGACGTCTACGCCGACGTGGTCATCAACCACATGACCGGCGTCGGCTCCGGCACGGGCAGCGCGGGCACGCCGTACTCGCCGTACACCTACAACGGCACGTACCAGTCCTGGGACTTCCACCACTGCGGGCGCAACGGCAACGACGACATCGCCAACTACGCCGACCGCTACGAGGTGCAGAACTGCGAGCTCGTCAACCTCGCCGACCTCAACACCGGCGCGACCTACGTCCGGGACCGCCTGGCCGGGTACATGAACGACCTCATCTCCCTCGGCGTCGACGGGTTCCGGATCGACGCGGCCAAGCACATGGACACCAACGACATCGCGGCGATCCGCTCCCGCCTGTCCAACCAGGGCGTGTACGTCTACCAGGAGGTCATCGAGGCCGCGAACGAGCCGATCAAGGAGAGCGAGTACTTCCAGAACGGCGACGTCACGGAGTTCCAGTACTCGACCGAGATCGGGCGCGTCTTCAAGGGGGGTCAGCTGTCGTGGCTCAGCCAGTTCGGGGAGCCGTGGGGCATGATGCGCAGCGACCTGGCGGAGGTCTTCGTCGACAACCACGACAACCAGCGCGGCCACGGCGGCGGTGGGACGGTCGTGACGCACAAGGACGGCCAGCTCTACAACCTCGCCAACTACTTCATGCTGGCCCACCCGTACGGCTACCCGCAGGTGATGTCGAGCTACCACTTCAGCAACGGCGACCAGGGGCCTCCGTCGAACGGCGGCAACACGACCCGCAGCGTCTGGGTCAACGGCGCGCCGAGCGGCTGCAACAGCACCGAGTGGGTCTGCGAGCACCGGCGCACCGGCATCGCGAACATGGTGTCGTTCCACAACGCCACGGTCGGGCAGGGCGTGTCGAACTGGTGGAGCAACGGCTACCAGGCCATCGCCTTCAGCCGCGGGACCAAGGGGTACGTCGTGGTCAACCGGGAGGGCTTCTCCGTCTCCCGCACCTGGCAGACCAGCCTTCCTGCCGGAACGTACTGCGACGTGATCAAGGGCGACATCAACAGCACCCGCACCGGCTGCCTGGGACGGTCGGTCGTCGTCAACGCGTCCGGGCAGTTCACCGCGACGGTCAACGCGATGGACGGACTGGCGCTGCACGCGGGGGCGCGCGTCGCCTGACTCGTCGCTAGGGTCCAGGGCATGCCTCGGGGGGACGCGGACGGTCCGCAGCAGCAGGCAGGACTGGGGCTCGCGCGGGCGTACTTCCTCGAGGTGGTCGAGCCGGTGCTCCAGCGACACTGCCCGGCGGTCCCCTGGGCGGCGGCGCGGATCGGGACGGGCTCCGACGTCCTCGGTCTCGACGACGACATGTCCCAGGACCACGACTGGGGGCTCCGGCTGCAGCTGTTCGTCCCGGCCGAGGACGTCGCCGGAGTCCTCGCGGCGCTGGAGACGGCCCTCCCGGACTCCTTCCGGAGCCACCCGGTCCGCTTCGCGTTCTCGGGGCAGGACGCCGACCGGCTCGGGATCGACGTGACGACCGTGAGCCGGTTCGCCGTGGACCGGCTGGGGTTCGACCCCGGCGACGGCGTCACGACCGCGCAGTGGCTCTCGCTGTCGGGCCAGGCCGTGCTGGAGGTGGCGGCCGGCGAGGTGTTCGGGGACCGGGCCGGCGACCTGACGCGCCTGCGGGAGTCCGTGACCTGGTACCCCGACGACGTCTGGCACTACGTGGTCGCCTGCGACTGGCGACGCCTGGACCAGGAGCTGCCCCTGATGGGCCGAGCCGGCCACGTGGGTGACGAGCTGGGATCACGGACCACGGCTGCGCGACTGGTGGACGTCGCCGTGCACCTCGCCTTCACGCTCTCGCGGCAGTGGCAGCCCTACTCGAAGTGGCGCGGGACCATGCTCCGCCGGCTCCCCCTCGGGCGGCTCATCGCCGACGACCTCCACGCCGTCATCGACGCGCGGCGGTGGCAGGACCGCGGTGCCGCGCTCGCCTCGGCACTGGAACGGCTTGCGGAGGCACAGTCGGAGCTCGGTCTGCCGACGTGCCGTCCGGTGGTGGTGCCGTTCTGGGACAGGCCGTACCTGCAGATCGACCAGACCCTCGTCCCGGCGATCCTGGACGCGGTCTCTGACGCCGGCGTCAGAGGGCTCCCGGTCGGCGTCGGGAGCATCGAGCAGCAGACCGACAACGTGGACGTGCTGGTCGACCCCGCACGTCGGACCGCGGGCATCTCGAGAGCGCTGCGCTGAGTCGACCCGAGCGAGCTGGACCCTTCACGGCCCGTTGGGTCCCGAGAGGTCGGGCGCCCTCGGGGTCTAGCCAGCAGACGCGTCCCGGGACAGGATGACGGCCGGCGCGCCACCGCGCGCTGTCACTTCTCGGGAGGAAAACCCATGTCCCACCCCCGTTCTCGGCGGCGTCACGCTGCCCTCGCAGCCGCCGCTGGCCTCACGACCGCCGTCGTGGCGCTCGCCGGTGCCGGCGTCGCAGCACCGGCCGACCCCGCCGACGTGCCGTCCACCCCGGTGCCGATCGCGGCGCCCGACGGCACGGTGATGAGCTACGTGCTCAACGCCAGGGTCGCCAACCCGGGCCAGACCCGGCTCCTCGAGCGTGCCACCGTGCGCGCCGGCGGCGTCGTCGTACAGTCCTGGCCGCAGATCGGCGTGGTGGTCGCCCACTCCGACCGGTCCGCGTTCCGCACCGACGTCCGCGCAGCGGCGGCCAACGCGCTCGAGTCGGTGGGCGCCACCCGCACCGTCGGCGTCTCGGAGGGCACCCCCGAGGGCGCCGCCGCGCCCTGGGGCCCCGGCGCCTCCGACTACAAGAAGGGCGGCCGCAAGGACGACCGTGGCGACGTCGGCAGCGAGCCGACCACTCCGGTCACCGAGGACGAGCGCGAGGGTGAGCAGTGGAACCTCACGATGATCAAGGCCGACCAGGCCCACCGGATCAACGACGGTGACCGCGACGTCCTCGTCGGCGTGCTCGACAGCGGCATCGACGCCGACCACCCGGACCTCGCGCCCAACATCGACGTGGCCAGCTCGGTCAACTGCAGCGACGCCGGCCGCCCGGACCGCTCCGCCACCGGCTGGCAGCCCACCACCAGCGACCACGGCACCCACGTCGCGGGCACCATCGCCGCTCCGCGCAACGGGGTCGGCATCGTCGGTGTCGCACCGGGTGTGCGGATGGCCTCGGTCAAGGTGGTCAACGACGACGGGTACATCTATCCGGAGTACGCCGTCTGCGGGTTCGTCTGGGCCGCCACCCACGGCATGGACGTGACGAACAACAGCTACTTCGTCGACCCGTTCATGTACTTCTGCGACGACCAGCCCGACCAGCACGCCGCGAAGGAGGCCGTCCGCCGGGCGGTCGAGTGGTCGACCGAGCGCGGCGTCGTGCACGCCGCCGCGGCCGGCAACGCCCGGACCGACCTCGCGACCAACACGACGGACACGACCAGCCCCAACGACAGCACCCCGGTCAACCGCACGATCAACGACGGGTGCGAGGACATCCCGGCCGAGCTCGACGGCGTCGTGACCGTGTCGTCCATGCAGCGCTTCCCGGCCGGCACGGACGAGAGCCGGCTGTCGAGCTTCTCGAACCGCGGCCTCGGCGTCATCGACGTGGCAGCACCGGGTTCGACGATCCTCTCCACGATCATCACCGACAACGGCTACGGCACCAAGAGCGGCACCTCGATGGCGTCGCCGCACGTCGCCGGCGTCCTGGCGCTCATGGAGTCCGCCCACCCGGGTCTCCCCCCGGCCGAGATGGTGGCCCGCCTGCGGGCCCAGGCCGACGACAAGCCCTGCGGCACCACCACCGCCGGCCCCGCCTGCGTCGGGACCCCGGAGAACAACAGCTACTTCGGCGAGGGCGTCGTCGACGCCCTCGACGCGGTGCGCTGACCCGCGCCGCGCCAGCAGCCAGGACGGCCCCACCGGTCATCCGGTGGGGCCGTTCAGCTGCTCAGGCGGAGGTCGGCCAGACGGGTCGCATGCGCTCCAGGACGGACTCGGTGGCCGCCAGGACCGAGCCGGTTCCCCCGGCCCGCACCCACTGCGCCAGCATCGCGTCGATGGCGCCCATGAAGGCGCCGGCGATGACGTGCTGCGTGTCCGGCGGGACCGGCTGCGGCTCGCGCGCCAGGAGGGCGACGATCCGTTCGATCCACTCGTGGTGGACCGTGCCGGCGGACTCCAGCGTCGGTGACTCGGCCAGGGCGGCGTACGCCGTCAGCACGTCCTCGCGATGGGCGTCGATGTAGGACGCCACGGCCCGGGACGCCCCCTCCGCCACGGGCAGGGGGCCCGCCCCCGCCATCTCCGCCACTGCGTCGTCCCAGACGTCGAGCCACCGCAGCGGCACGGCCAGCACGACGTGGCCCTTGGTGGGGAAGCGGCGGTAGACCGTCCGCCGGGAGACGCCGGCCGCGGTCGCGATGTCCTCCATGGTGGTCTGGGTGAACCCGCGCACGCCGAACAGCGCGAGCGCGGCGGCGACGATGCGCTCCTCGCTGTCGTGCTCCAGGACTCGGCCGGCCATGGGCCCGAGGGTATGCCGGTCCGTGCCGGCCGGGACGCGCGACCCGCGACCCGCGCTTCGCGCGTGATGGCACAATGTGCCATGATCGGGTCATGACCTCCAGCGCCCGCGTCGCGCCGTCCCAGCACCCACTCGACCTCGTCCTGGCCGAGCCTCACTTCGTGGAGCGCCATCGCCGCACGGTGGACGCTCCGGTCGAGCTGGTGTGGGCCGCTGCCCTCGCCGTCACCCCGGCCGAGATCCGGCTCCTCGCGCCGTTCATGATGCTCCGATCGCTGCCACGCGTCCTCGCCGGGGACCGTCCCACCTCGCTGCGCGACGAGCGGACCCCGTTCCTCCGGGCGTTCGAGGGCGAGGGGTTCGTGGAGCTGCACCGCGACGAGCGACTGGCCGAGGGCCGGGCGGTCGTGGTGTACGGCGCGGCCGGCCGCTTCTGGTCCCTGAAGGACAGCGCGCCGGCCGCTCTCGCCGACGCCGGGGCCTTCGCGCGGCACCGCACGCCCGGCACCGCCAGGACCGCGTTCTCCCTCCAGGTCGAGGAGAGCGACGGCGTGACGGTGCTGACCACGGAGACACGGGTCAGCGGCACCGACGCGGCCGCGCGCCGCACCTTCGGCCGCTACTGGCTGATCATCCGGGGACCGAGCGGGCTCATCCGACGCAGCTGGCTCGCCGCCATCGACCGTCGCGCCCGCCGATGACCCGCTACTGGCCGCGCCGGGCCCCGGGGCTCCCGCCCGGCCAGCGACTCCTCACGGTGATGCCGCGGTTCTCCGACGACCCGCTGCGGCCGCCGCCGAGCGTCCCGGCGGAGCCCAGCCTGACCGTCTCCATCGAGGGTGTGTCGCCGGCCCACGTCTCGGCGGAGCTGCTCGAGCGACTGGGCCCGCGGGACGTCCGCGCCGACTTCCACTGCGTGACGACGTGGAGCGTCAAGGACCTGCGCTGGCGGGGCGTGCCGCTGCGCGACGTCCTGGCGGCGGTCGGCATCGAGCAGGCGCCGGCGCCGTACGTCGTCGCGCGGGGCGCCGACCGCCGGTGGACCGCCCTGGTCTGGGACGACCTGACCGCCCCCGACGTGCTGCTGGCCACCCACCTCGGGGGCGAGCCGCTGGACGGCCGGCACGGCGGGCCGCTGCGCCTCGTCGCCCCGTCGCAGTACGGCTACAAGAGCGTCAAGCACCTGGTGAGCCTGGACTTCCGGCACGCGGAGCCCCGGGCCGCGGCCAAGCTGCACCTCCGGGCGCGCGTCGCGCTCGAGGAGCGTCACTCGCGGCTGCCGGGCCGCCTCCTGCGCGTGCCCTACCGCCTGATGATCTCTCCGACGGCGCGGCTCGCGGAGCGCTCGTTGCACCGGGGGTCCGACGCCGAGTGAGCACGGCGAGGACGCCCTGGCCGATGGCAGAGAGGGTCCTGGTTACGATCGGTGACATGCTGAAGCGAGCCGCGGCCGTCGCCGCCTGCCTGTCCGTGCTGACCCTGACCGGGTGCGGCAGCGAGAGCGACAGCAAGGCCGAGGACCCCGCCGCGCCCAGCAGCTCGAACGCTCCCGAGGAGTCGGAGAGCGCGTCCGGCACCGCCGAGACCGGTGAGACGGTCGAGTGCGACTACCCGGAGAGCCCGCAGCCGGCGGCCAAGGAGGTCGAGCCGCCGTCGTCCGAGGCACCGGCGGAGGGCACCGTCGACCTGACCGTGACCACCACGGCGGGCGACATCGGGCTCACCCTGGACCAGGCGAAGGCGCCGTGCGCCGCGCACTCCTTCGTCTCGCTCGCCGAGCAGGGGTTCTACGACGACACCCCGTGCCCGCGCATCGGTGACGAGACGGGCTTCGGCATCCTCCAGTGCGGCGACCCGTCCGGCACCGGTTCCGGTGGCCCCGGCTACTCCTTCGCCGACGAGCTCGCCGGCGACGAGACCTACCCCGCAGGGACCCTGGCCATGGCCAACGCGGGACCCGACACCAACGGCTCGCAGTTCTTCTTCGTGTTCAAGGACTCCCAGTTCGCACCCGACTACACCGTCTTCGGCCAGATCGACGAGGAGGGTCTCGGGATCCTGACCAAGGTGGCGGAGGCCGGCCACGACGCCTCGCACCCCGCCGGCGGCGGCAAGCCCAACGAGGAAGTGACCATCCAGTCCGTGACGGTCGGCTGAGGCCACCGGTTCCGGTGCCGACCCCGCGCCTCGTCGTCGAGCGCGCGGTCCTCGACGCCAACATCCGGCGTACGGCGGACTGGGCGCGCCGCCTCGGCCTCGACCTGCGCCCCCACGTCAAGACGCACAAGTCCGTCGACCTCGCCCGTCTCCAGCTGGAGGCGGGCGCGGTCGGCATCACCGTCGCCACCGTCGGCGAGGCGGAGGTCTTCGCGGCCGCCGGGTTCGACGACGTGTTCATCGCCTACCCGCTCTGGATCGACGACGATCGCGCCGAGCGCCTGCGGCGCCTCGCCGGTACGACGCGGCGCCTCGCCGTCGGCGTGGACAGTGTCGCCTCCGCCGAGCGGCTCTCACGTCTCCCGGTCGACGTGCTGGTCGAGGTCGACAGCGGCCACCACCGCACCGGTGTCGCTCCGCCGGACGTCGCCCGCGTGGCGGAGCGCGTCGGCGACCGGTTGCGCGGGGTCTTCTCCTTCCCCGGGCACTCCTACTCCCCCGACGCGACCACGAGCGCCGGCGCGGACGAGGCCGGGGCGCTCGCCGAGGCTCGCGACGTCCTGGCGGGGGGCGGGCTCGCGGTCACCGTCCTCAGCGGCGGTTCCACACCGAGCCTCGCGACGAGCGACGCCGAGGTCCTCACCGAGGTGCGGCCGGGGGTCTACGTCTTCAACGACGCCCAGCAGTGGGAGCTGGGGACCTGCTCCCCCGACGACGTCGCGCTCACCTGCCACGCGACCGTGGTCAGCCACGCGGGCGGCCGGCTCGTCCTCGACTCCGGCAGCAAGGTCCTGGGCGCCGACCGGGCGCCGTACGCCTCGGGCTTCGGCCGGCTGCTCGACCACCCGGACGCCCGCATCGTCCTGCTGTCCGAGCACCACGCGGTCGCGGAGGTCCCTGGTCCCCTGCCGCCCCTGGGGAGCACCGTGCGCGTGGTGCCCAACCACGTGTGCAACGCGGTCAACCTGGTCGACACGCTGTGGGTGGACGGCGCGTCCTGGCCCGTCTCGGCGCGTGGGCGCAACGACTGAGCGAGGTCAGTCGGCGACCCGTGCGTAGGTGACGTCGGCCCCCAGCTGCACCGTGCGCGACACGGTGCAGAGCCGGTCGCGGGACATGGCGATGGCCTCGGGCAGCACCGCTCGAGCGGCGTCGCCGCCCTCGCCGTCGGGGAACGTGACGTCGAAGGTCACCCGCAGCCCCGCCATGTGGTTGCCGTCCTGGTCGCGGACCTTGGCGCCCTCGGTCGTGACGGTGAAGCGGGTGCTGTCGGAGCGCTTGCCGACGATGGACTCGACGTCGATCGCGCTGCAGCCGCCGATCGCGGCGAGCAGCAGCTCGACGGGGGTGAAGTCCGGGTCGAGGCCGCCGGTCCCGAAGAACGTCTCGCCACCGCGTGCGTTGGTCGCCTTGAAGCGGTGGGGGCCGATCTTGGTGAGCTCGACGCGCCGCAGGGTGTCCTCAGTCATGCCGACACCCTGCCAGAGCGACCACGCGACCGGCTCCCCGGTCAGCGCGCGCCGGAGGGATCAGCGAGTGGCGCGGCGGGCTGCGCGGCGCGCGCGTCGCTCGTCGCGGCGGGCGATCTCCACGGTCCGCACGAGAGCGCGGTCCGCCGCCGAACGAGCCCGCGCGTCGACGAGGCTGTTGGCGATGTGGAGCTGGGTGGTCATGGTGACCGGTCCTTTCCGACGCCGCGGGCGTCGCTTTGCGTAAGAGATGGCCGCGGTTCCGCGACTCTTACATCTTACGGTGACAATAAGGCGGGCCGAACTCCTCGGCGCGGTGATCCCGGACACCCTGCTGGCTACGCTGGACGCCGTGACGACCTCGCGCGGCCGACGGCCAGGGCCCTCCGTCCGCACGCGCGTCACCGAGCACGGCGAGACCGGCCCGGTGTCCCGGGAGGACCGCCTGGCGACCGAGGAGCCGCTCGAGCTGCGGCTCACCGGACCGGGTGAGGCGCCGCGGCGCGCCTGGGTGACCATGCGCACCCCCGGTCACGACTTCGAGCTCGCGGCGGGCTGGGTGGTCAACGAGGGGCTCGCGTCCCCCGACGCGGTCAGCACGGTCGCCTACTGCACCGACAGCGACCTCTCCCCCGAGCAGGAGTTCAACGTCGTCACGGTGGGCCTCACCGCCCTGACCCGGGTGCCCCACCGGCACGAGGGGCACGCCAGCGGCTCCTCCGCGTGCGGGGTCTGCGGCAAGGACACGGTCGCCGACGCGTTGTCGGTGCCGCGGGGTCGCCGCTGGGCGGGCGAGCAGCCCACGCCCGACGTCGTACGACGCCTGCCGGACGCGCTTCGCGAGCGACAGGCGCTCTTCGGCCGGACCGGAGGGGTGCACGCGGCGGGGCTGGCCTCCGCCGACGGCGAGCTCGAGGTGGTGCGCGAGGACGTCGGGCGGCACAACGCCGTGGACAAGGTGGTCGGCTCGCGCGTCCTGGGCGGCGGCGGGGACACCGCGGCGGCCGTGCTGGTGGTGAGTGGCCGCGCAGGCTTCGAGCTCGTGCAGAAGGCCGTGTCGTCCGGGGCCGGGTCGCTGGTGTCCGTCGGCGCGCCCACGAGCCTCGCGGTCGACCTGGCCCGCGAGGCTGGCCTCGGGCTGTGGGGCTTCACCAGCTCGCGGCGGACCGTCCGGTACGCCTGAGGCGGTCCCCCGGCAGGCCTCCGGGCACGGGTCCGGCGTGGGTCCGGCGTGGGTCCGGCGTGGGTCCGGGCCGGTGTCGGTGCCGCCGCCTAGGTTCGTCCCGTGCGCATCCTCCACACCTCCGACTGGCATCTCGGGAGGTCCTTCCACCGCGAGGGGCTCCTGGGTCAGCAGGGTGCGTTCGTCGACCACCTCGTGGAGGTGGTCGAGTCGGAGCGGGTCGACCTGGTCGTCGTCGCGGGCGACGTCTATGACCGGGCCCTCCCCCACGTCGACGCCGTGCGCCTCGCCGACGAGGCGTTCGCGCGGCTGGCCGCGAGCCGGGCTCGCGTGGTCGTGAGCAGCGGCAACCACGACAGCGCCCAGCGGCTCGGCTTCGGCTCCCGGCTGATGGACGCCGCCGGGGTCCACGTCCGCACCGACGCCCGCAGCGTGGGGACGCCGGTCCTGCTCGCCGACGAGCACGGACCCGTGGCCGTGCACGCGCTGCCCTACCTCGACCCCTCGGCGCTCGCCGAGCCGTGGCGACTGCCGGCCAGGACCCACCAGGCCGCCCTCGACGAGGCGATGGGCCGGGTCCGGGCCGACCTCGGTCGGCGCGGTCCCGAGGTGCGCTCGGTGGTGCTCGCCCACGCCTTCGTCGCGGGCGCCACCCCCTCCGAGTCCGAGCGCGACATCAGCGTGGGCGGGGTGTCGCGGGTGTCCACCGACGTCTTCGCCGGGATCGACTACACCGCCCTCGGACACCTGCACGGGCCCCACGTCCTCGGTGAGGCGCTCCGCTACAGCGGGTCCCCGCTGGCCTACTCCTTCTCCGAGGCCGACCAGGTCAAGGGCTCCTGGCTGGTCGAGCTCGGCGCCGCGGGGTTCACGGGTGCCCACTGGATCGATGCGCCGGTCCCTCGCCGGCTGTCCCGTCTGGAGGGCAGCCTCGAGCGGCTGCTCGCCGACCCCGCGCTGGCGCCGTACGAGCAGGACTGGGTGCAGGCCAGCCTCACCGACCGTCCCCGGCCGCCCCGAGCGATGGAGCGGCTGCGCCGCCGCTTCCCGCACACCCTCGTGATCCAGTTCCCCGCCTCCGCCGCCGAGGCGTCCGCGCCCAGTGCGGCGTCGGGCCGCAGCGACCACGACATCGCGCTCGACTTCGTCGCCGACCTGCGTGGTGTCCCGGCGACGCGGGCCGAGGCGGACCTGCTCCAGCAGGCCCTCGACTCCTGCTGCGAGGACGCCGACCTCGATGCGCTGGTGGGGGGCGCACCATGAGGTTGCACCACCTCGAGGTGCGCGCCTTCGGCCCCTTCCCCGAGACGGTGCGCGTCGACTTCGATGCGCTGTCCGAGGCCGGGCTGTTCCTGCTCAGCGGTGCCACCGGCGCCGGCAAGTCGAGCATCCTCGACGCGGTGTGCTTCGCCCTCTACGGCGACGTCCCCGGGGACCGGTCCTCCGCCAAGCGGCTGCGGTGCGACCAGGCCGCCGAGGGCGTGGCACCTCGGGTGGTGCTGGAGGCGACACTGGCCGGACGCCGCTACCGGATCGACCGTTCTCCTGCCTGGACCCGCGCCAAGCGGCGCGGCACGGGAACGACGACCGAGCAGGCCCGGGTGGTGCTCTCCGAACGAGTCGACGGCGAGTGGGTGCCCCTGTCGACGCGCCTCGACGAGACCGGACACCTCGTCAGTGATCGTGTGGGGCTGACCCTCGCGCAGTTCTGTCAGGTCGCGATGCTCCCCCAGGGCCGTTTCCAGGCGTTCCTGCGGGCCCGCTCGGAGGAGCGCCATGCGCTCCTCCGACAGGTCTTCCGGACCGGTCGGTTCGACCAGGTGGAGCGGTGGCTCAGAGAGCGTCGGGTCACGCTGCGCCGAGCATGCGCGACCCACGAGGAGTGTGTGGCCGACCTGGTCAGCCGCCTCAGCGAGGTGGTGGCCACCCCGGCGCCCGCCGAGTGGCAGGAGAGCCCGACGGCACTGACCGACTGGGTGACCGGGGTCCAGGACAGCGCCGAGCAGGAGGTGGCGACCTCGGCGGACGCCCATGCCGCGGCCGCGACGGCGCTGGCAGCCGCCCGGTCGGCGGCCGAGGAGGCGCACCAGCTCGCCGAGCGCCAGCAGCGCCGGGCGGACGCGGTCGCCGAGCTCGCTCGACTGGCGCTCGAGACCGACGCCGTGGACGACGCGTGCGCGAAGCTCGACACCGACAGGCGGGCGGCCGCGGTCCGGCCCCTGGTCTCGCTCGCCGACGACGCCGTACGCCGGGCGGACGACGCCGCAGCGACGCTCGCTCGAGCGGTGGCCGGCGTGGCAGCGGTGCTGGGCGAGGAGGTGGACTCCCGACGGCTCGCCGAGATCCGGCACGCCACCCTCGCCGGCCTCGCCGACGTCGCCCGCGTCCGTCCCGTGCAGGACCGGCTCGCGGCGCTGCGGCTCGATACCGCCGGGGTGGCTGACGCCCTGGACGGCCTGCAGGCGCGGCTGGCGCAGGCGGAGGCCCGGGCGCAGCTCCTCCCGACCGAGCTCGAGGAGGTCCGCGACGCTCTCGCCGACGTGGAGGCGGCCGGTGCGCGCTCGGACGAGCTGCACGCGCGTCTGACGGAGCTCCGGGAGCGGCGCGCCGCCCACCTGCGAGCCGAGGAGCTGACGTCCGAGCTCGTGCGCGCCGAGACCGACCTGGCGGAGACCGTCACTGCTCTCCAGTCGGCGAAGGAGAGCTGGCTCGACGTCCGCGAGCAGCGCCTCGACGGGATGGCCGCGGAGATCGCCTCTGCCCTGGTCGTGGGGGGCTGCTGCCCGGTGTGCGGATCGTGTGACCACCCCGCCCCCGCATCGCGGAGCACGGGTGCGCCCGACGCCGCCGCCGAACGGGCCGCCCGCCGCGTCGTCGACGACCTCGAGGTGACTGCTGAGGCGCGGACCCAGCACGTCCGCGACCTCGACACCCGACGCGCCACGGCCCTGGCCCGGGCGGGGGCCGACCCGCACGAGATCGAGCAGGAGATCGCCACGGCCGTCGAGGCGCTGCACGACGCCCGGGCGCTCGTCGCTCGCGCCGACGCCGCGCGTGAACGGGCCGCTCGGCTGGCCGAGGAGCAGCGGACGGCTGTCGCTGGGCTCGAGCGGCTCCGGTCCGACGTCTCCCGACGCGGGTCCGAGCTGGCGCGTCTCGAGGCCCTGGCGGCGGAGCTGGAGGAGCAGGTGGGTGCCGTGCTGGCCGATCGCGGACACTCCTGCCTCGACGACCTGGCGACCCACCTCACCTGTCTCGAGAAGGCGCTCGCCGGTGCCGACCAGGCTCGCGAGCGGCACGCCCGTGCCGAGCACGGCGCGTCCGAGGCGCTGGTCGCCGCCGACCGCGCCGCCCTCGAAGCCGGGTTCGACTCATCCTCCGACGCCGTGGCTCGCACCCTGCCCGCGTCCCAACGTGCTGCGTTGGAGGCGCGCGTCGAGCGACACCGGCGCGACCATGATCGAGCCAGCCACGTGCTGGCGGACCCGGTGCTGACGGCGTGCGCGGGTCTCCCTGCCCCTGACGTGGCGGCGCTCGACGCCGCCTGCGCCGTCGCCGTGGACGAGGCGGCCCGGTCGCGCCGCTTCCACGAGAACGCGCTGGAGCGCCACCGACGGGCGGCACGGCTCGGGACCGAGCTGGCGGACGCCGTCGCGGCGTGGCGACCCGTCCAGCAGGAGCTGGAGCTCACCGCCGGCCTGGCCTCGTTCGTCGAGGGCCGCTCGCCCGACAACCGTCTCCAGATGAGGCTCTCGGCCTACGTCCTGGCCCACCGCCTGGGTCAGGTGGTCGACGCGGCCAACCTGCGCCTGGCCGCCATGAGCGACCAGCGCTACTCCCTCGTCCACACCGGCCGGCGGGGAGCCGGCGAGTCCCGCGGCGGGCTCAGCCTGCTGGTGCGCGACGACTGGTCGGGCGAGAGCCGCGACCCGGTCACCCTCTCCGGAGGAGAGACCTTCGTCGTCTCCCTCGCCCTCGCGCTCGGTCTCGCCGACGTGATCTCGGCAGAGGCGGGCGGTTCGGAGCTCGAGACGCTCTTCGTCGACGAGGGCTTCGGCAGCCTCGACGCCGACACCCTCGACGACGTCATGGACACCCTCGACTCCCTCCGCGACGGTGGCCGGGTCGTCGGGGTGGTGAGCCACGTCCCCGAGCTCCAGACGCGCATCCCCACGCAGCTGCGGGTGCAGAAGTCACGCCAGGGGTCTCGGGCCGGCGTGCGGCTCGGATAGGTTCGCTGCATGAGTGCCGCCGGGGTCGACCCGACCTTCACCGCCCTGCCCCACCGACGGCTCGGCGACGTCGCCCTGACCCGCGCGCAGGAGCTGGGCGCGACCCATGCCGACTTCCGGTTCGAGCGCAACCGCTTCCAGTACCTCGCGGCCCGTGACGGGGTGCTGCAGACCGCCACCGACGCCGAGGACCTGGGCTTCGCCGTCCGCGTCGTGCACGGCGGCGCCTGGGGGTTCGCCTCGGGCGTGGTGCTCACCGAGGAGGAGGCGGTGCGCGTCGCGGAGACCGCCGTGGCGGTGGCGCGTGTCGCGGCCGCGATGACGACCGAGCCGGTCGTCCTCGCGCCGGAGCCGGTCCACGACGACGTCACCTGGGTCTCGGCCTACGACGTCAACCCGCTCGAGGTGCCCACCCGCGAGAAGGCCGACCTGCTCACCGGCTGGACCGACCGGCTGCGCGAGGGCGCGGCCGTCGACCACGCGACGGCCTACGTGCAGCAGGTGCAGGAGAACAAGTACTACGCCGACCTGTCCGGCACCCGCACCACCCAGCAGCGCGTCCGGCTGCAGCCGGGGTTCGAGGCCAGCGGCGCCGACGCCGCCACGGGCGTCTTCGACTCGATGGCCTCCATCGCGGCGCCCGTGGGCCGTGGTTGGGAGTACCTCACCGACGGCCTGTGGGACTGGGACGCCGAGCTCGCCGAGGTCCCCGAGCTGCTGGCCGAGAAGCTCCGCGCTCCCAGCGTGGAGGCCGGCACCTACGACCTCGTCGTCCACCCGTCCAACCTGTGGCTGACGATCCACGAGTCCATCGGGCACGCCACCGAGCTCGACCGGGCCCTCGGCTACGAGGCCAACTACGCCGGCACGTCGTTCGCGACGTACGACAAGCTCGGCACCCTCCAGTACGGCTCCGCGGTCATGAACGTCACGGGTGACCGCACGGTCCCCCACGGACTCGCCACGGTCGGCTTCGACGACGAGGGGGTCGAGACGCAGGCCTGGGACATCGTCCGCGACGGGGTGCTGGTGGGGTACCAGCTCGACCGGTCGATGGGCGCGATGAAGCCCGAGCTCAACGACGGTCGCTCGAACGGCTGCGCCTACGCCGACTCCTCGGGACACATCCCCATCCAGCGGATGGCCAACGTCTCGCTCCAGGCCGACCCCGACGGCCCGTCCACCGAGGAGCTGATCGCTCGCGTCGAGCGCGGCATCTACGTCGTCGGCGACAAGTCCTGGTCGATCGACATGCAGCGCTTCAACTTCCAGTTCACCGGGCAGCGGTTCTACAAGATCACCGACGGCCGGCTCGACGGGATGCTGCGCGACGTGGCCTACCAGGCGACGACGACCGACTTCTGGGGATCGATGGAGGCCGTGGGCGGCCCGGAGACCTGGGAGCTGCACGGCGCGTTCAACTGCGGCAAGGCGCAGCCCGGCCAGGTCGCATCGGTCAGCCACGGCTGCCCGACGTCGCTGTTCCGCGGCGTCAACATCCTCAACACCATCGACGAGGCAGGCCACTGATGACCGTCACCGCCCAGGAGCTCGTCGAGCACGCCCTCGCCACGTCGACCGCCGATGACTGCGTCGTCATCGTCCGCGACGCCACCAGCGCCAACCTGCGCTGGGCCAACAACACCCTGACCACCAACGGGGTGATGACCGGGGCCAGCGTGACGGTGGTGTCGTTCGCCGGGACCGGCCAGGGCACCGCGACCGGCTCGGTGTCGGGCTCTGCCGTCACGCGGGAGCAGGTCGCGGCCCTCGTCGCGGCGGCGGACGCCGGCGCACGGGCCGGCTCGCCGGCCGAGGACGCGGCCGAGCTGCTCGCCAATGAGGCGTCGCCCGACTGGTCCGAGGTGCCCGAGACCACCGACATCGGTGTCTACGACGCGTTCGCCCCGGCTCTCGGCGAGGCGTTCGCCCAGGCCCGCGACGGCGGTCGGCTGCTCTACGGCTTCGTCAACCACGAGGTCACGACCACCTACCTCGGGTCGTCGCGTGGCCTCCGGCTGCGCCACGTCCAGCCGACGGGCCACTACGCCTGCACCGGCAAGGACACCTCGCTCACCCGGAGCGCCTGGGTCGGTGGCGCCACCCGCGACTTCACCGACGTCGACGCGACCGCGATGGCCGACACGGTCGCCCAGCGCCTGGCCTGGGCGGAGCGCCAGGTGGACCTGCCGGCAGGCCGCTACGACACCATCCTCCCGCCGTCCTCGGTCGCCGACCTGATGATCGACGCCTACTGGGGCGCCGGCGCCCGGGTGGCCCACGAGGGCGAGTCGGTCTACAGCAAGCTCGGCGGAGGAACCCGGATCGGCGAGCAGATCGCCCGGACCGGGGTCCACCTCTTCTCCGACCCGACCCACGCGGCCCTGGAGTGCTCCCCGCACGTGGTGGCGGGCGCCTCGGACAACACCGAGTCGGTGTTCGACAACGGACTGCCCCTCGACCGGACCGACTGGATCCGCGACGGCAGGCTCGAGGCGCTGGTGCAGACACGCCACTCCGCCGGCATGACCGGTCAGCCGGTGACGCCGTTCATCGACAACCTGGTGCTCGAGGTCGACGGGGCGTCCGGGAGCATCGACGACCTCGTCGCAGGCACCGAGCGGGGGCTCCTGCTCACGTGCCTGTGGTACATCCGTGAGGTGGACCCCCAGTCCATGCTCCTCACGGGACTCACGCGCGACGGCGTCTACCTCGTGGAGAACGGCGAGATCACCGGGGCCGTCAACAACTTCCGCTGGAACGAGAGCCCCATCGACCTCCTCAACCGCTTCACCGCGGCGACCGAGACGGTGCCCAGCTTCAGCCGGGAGTGGGGCGATGACTACTTCTCCCGGACCGCCACCCCCGCGCTCCGGGTGCCGGACTTCAACATGTCCAGCGTGTCCCAGGGCGTCTGAGACCGGCAGCATCGCTCGGTGGCGGGTGACGACCGGCCCAGGGGCCGCGCAGGTGAGACCGACTCAGACGAGGGTGTGCCGGGAGAGCCGACGGCCCTTGGCCCGGGAGCTGAGCTTCGCCTCAGCGGTGGTGAGCACCTTCGTCGGCGACTGCCAGCCCTGGGACGGCTTGTGCAGGGCGAGGTCGTGGCCGATGGTGATCGCCGCGTGCTGGACCAGGCCGTCCGGTGATCGCCACACCAGGACCGTGCCGGGCGCGTCATCGGTGCCACCACGAATCGTGCTGCCGTCCAGCCAGTCCTCGAAAGGCTCGCGCAGCATCCACACCTCGCCCGCGCCC
The DNA here is from genome assembly GCA_902805885.1 of uncultured Nocardioides sp. Lineage (GTDB taxonomy): Bacteria > Actinomycetota > Actinomycetes > Propionibacteriales > Nocardioidaceae > Nocardioides. The sequence goes on from CADCUM010000063.1 coordinate 20,073, forward strand.
GGCACGCCGGCGGCAGCCATGACGGTGGCGAAGCAGTTGGGTCCACTGCGGCCCGGGAAGGTCCCGCCGGCTCGCCGGGCCCCGGGAAGGAGCGACGCGAGCTCGCTCCAGGACTCGTCGCCGACCTCCGTGTGGCGGCTGCGCCGCCGGCCCTCCTCCAGGTAGCGGACGAGACGAAGGACGTCCGACTCGACGTCTCCGGAGCGCCATCGGTGGACGACGTGCTGCTCGCGGCGGACAGCGGGAGGCAGCGTCCGGCTGGCGGCCCGGTCGAGCCAGCACACCGCGTCCTGCTGGTCCCCGTAGATCCAGTAGGTGTCGCGCAGCTCCATCGTCAGGCGGCCGGGCTCGTCCTCCAGGCCGAGCCGGGTGGCCACGTCCCGAGGCACCAGGAACGGCTGGACGTCCGGCATGTACCAGTCCAGCCACTCCTCGAGGTCTCGGCGCTCGACGGCGATCCCCAGCACCTCGACCGCGGCGACGCGGTCACCGCGCACGGGAAGCTGACCTCACCGGCTGCCCGCCTGCAGGGCCGTCCAGGTCTCGGTGGTCACGACGCCGGTCGGCGTCAGGCCCACGCGCCCCTGGTAGCGCTGCACGGCCGCTTCGGTGGTGTCGGAGAGGATCCCCGTGACGCGGACCCGGCGACCACTGGCCGCCGCGAGCGCGCGCTGGAGGCGTCGTACGGAGTCCTCGGCGGAGCCCACCTTCAGAACCGGGCTGCTGCCCTGGGCGAGCAGGGCTGTCCACGTCGCGGCGGTCGCCTTCCCGGTGACGCCCAGGTCCGCACGCCGCTGGAAGCGTCGAACGGCCGCGACGACGTCGCGGTCGAACGTGCCGTCGAGGCGTCCCCGGTAGCGGCCGTGCCGCTTCAACAGGCACTGCAGCGCCTCCACCCGAGGACCCTCGTGCCCGCTCTTCGCCGTGCGGTAGGCACCGAGGTCGAGCCGGGTCCCACCGCAGTGCCGCGCCGGTCGCGGCTCGGTCGAACCGCCCTGGAGCTCCAGGAAGTTCCGGTCGATCGTCAGCGTCACCCCGCCGTACGTCGCTGCCTCCTGTGCGGCGTACTGGTGCACCCGGTCCCCGGCCCACCGGGTCCCGCTGACCCACTGCTGGTCGATGCGGGTGTCCTCGGCCCCGTTGTACCAGGCGTACCAGATCCGGTCGGGCATGGCGTAGGAGCCGGGCGAGAGGTTGGCGGCGTTGTCGAGGGCATGGATCCCCGCGGAGACGCTCGAGTAGACGCCGGACCGGTAGCCCAGGTCGCGCAGTGCGAGCGTCCAGCCGCTGAGGAAGCGCAACGCGGACCGGCGGCAGTCGACGTCGGCCAGGTCGAACCCGCCCTCGAGGTCGTACCAGAGCGTGCTGCTGGCAGGGATCCCCAGCTGTTGCGCCCGGGCGACGGCGGCGGCGGCCTCCCGACGCCCTTGCGCGTCGGCGGCGGCGTACGACGAGGCAGGGTCAGCGACGATGCGGTCGGCGTGGAGCGGGTGGCAGGAGGCCTGGGGTCCCACCCAGATCGGCAGCAGGTGCCAGCCGTTCGCCCGCTGGCGCTGCACCCACGAGGCGTCGAGGTGGGGCTGCCCCGGATCGGTCGCCGTGGTCCGGCACGACATCGTGGAGCCGCCGAGGTAGATCCCCACCCCCCAGAACGGCGAGCCGGTCAGCCAGGCGTCCATCTGGTCCTGGGTCGGGGCGCACCGGGCGTCGAAGGCGTAGCCGGTGAGCCCGTCCGGGGTGCGCTCCCCCGCGGCTGCGACGGCGGGCGTGACCAGGCCGCCCGCGGTGACCGCCGCGGTGACGATCGAGACGAGCGCGACCGTGATGGCGGTGCGCAGACGGCGTACGTGCATGTGAGGACCCCCCGAGACTCCAGCTGACCGCAGCGACCCTAGTCGATCACCCGGCGACACCGGCCCGACGCACCCGTCAGCGGAGGCGCTCCACGCGCGACCGGTGGTCGGAGCTGTTGTCGCCGTCGATGTCGGAGTCGCGTGTCCTGGAGATGTGGTCGACCTTCTCCTGGGCTCCTTCGACCGGTCGGGCCTGGATGAGGGTGTCGCGCTCGAAGGCGTGCGACTTGTCGGTGTTGCGGTAGTAGCGGTAGAGCGCCCAGTAGGTGGCGACCGCACCCGCCGGGCCGGCGGCGAGCAGCCACATGACGGCGTCGTCGGACGTCACCAACACGATCCCGGCACTCATGCCATCCCCATCAGGACGGCTCCGGCGATGCCCTCGAGGACGGTGCCGACGGTGAGGGCGGCTGCGACGAGCCTCCACTGGGAGACCGGGACGCTGCCCATCGTCTCCCCCGTGCGCGCGTTCACCGCGATGTAGTGGAGCATCTTGGTGTTCTCCTGGTAGTAGGAGTAGAGCCACACCGGCAGGTACATCGAGACCCAGCGGGAGCCGCCGAGGTCGAGGCGCTCCTGCTCCCAGCGCACGCCACGGTCGAAGTCGGACAACGACTCGCGGACCTGCGAGCGGCCGATCGAGAGCAGCTGGTCCTCCAGCACGGGCTGGAGGTCGCCCACGTCGAGGTCGCGCTTCTCGCTCGTGAAGCCCACCAGGTAGCTCGAGTTCCACTTCACCGCGTTCTTGGTGTCGAACGGCAGGATCGTGTTGACGATGTTGTTGGTGGTCGACGAGTCGAGCACCGCCCGGTCCGCAGCGCCCTCGATCGTCAGGTCGTCGACGGTGAAGGCGACGGACCGGTCGACGCGGTAGACGTCGGCGGCGTAGTAGGTGACCGAGCTGTCCCCCTGCTTCTCGGTCCACCGGCGGGTCTGGATCTCGCCCCGGCCGACGTACGCCGCCTCGGCTCGGGCGTCCACGACGAGGTAGGGGAGGTAGACGCCGAGCACGTTCTCGGGGACGAACTCCCTCTTGAACCGCGGGTGTGCGAAGAGCCGCCGCTTCGAGGCGAACTCCCGGATCCTCTCCACCGCCTCGGCGTGGGTCAGCTTGAACGGCAGGACCGCGTCGGGCACGGCCCCGTTGGGGGTCTGCTGGTTGATGTTGAGGGTGTGCCGGCACCAGTGACACCGCGCGTTGAGCGAGTGGGCGGTGTCGACCACGACGTCCGCCCCGCAGCCACCGCAGGTCAGGGTCACGACGTCGTCGACGTCGGCGGCGACGGCGTCGGCCCCGCTGGCCACGACCGTGCCCTCGAGCTCCTCGATGCCCTCGCCGAGCCCGAACTCCTCCTCGACCCGCGACTCCTGCCACTGGTGGCGGCAGAAGAGGCACACCAGCATGCCCGTCGAGGCGCGCAGCCGCACGTCCGTCCCGCCACACTTCGGGCACCGGTTGAGCCCGTCGGCCAGGGACTCGTTGACGGTCTCGATGTCGGGACCGGGCTCGGGCTCCGCCCGAGCGGCCGCGAGCTCCTCCTCGAGGGACAACGGCGGCCCGTCGAAGACGGGCGCCTCCGGGTCTCGCGGCCGCTGGGCGTCGCCGGGGACTGCTGACGTCATCTCAGAGCCCCAGGGCCTTGGCCTTCGCCGCGTCGTAGTCCTCCTGCGTGATCAACCCCGCGTCCAGCATCTCCTTGGCACGCTTGAGCACCGTCACGGGATCATCGGCGGCAGGCGCCGCCGGTGCGGCAGGCGCGGCGGGCGCGGCGGGCGCGGCAGGAGCCTGGGCCGGCTGGGAGGGCTGCTGGAGCCCCCCGAGGCCCATCCCGCCCGTGGCCATGCCCATCCCGATCAACCCACCCGGGCCGGCGTTCTCACCGGCGGACTCGATGCCGGCGGCGACCGACGCCTGGAGGTTGGAGTTGCCGCGCGAGCCCGACAGGGCGTCGGCGCGCTGGACGTTCTTGAGCAGCTCGCGGGTGGTCTCGTCGTACTCGATCGAGATGATCGCGGTCTTGACGATCTCGAGGCCGCGGTCGGTGCGCCAGCGGTAGTTCTCCTCCACCGCCGCCGACAGCGACTGGGCGAACCCCACCGAGTCCTGCTGGAGCCGGCTGATCCGGTTGCCCTTGGCGGGGTCGTTGGTGTACATCGAGAACGCGGGCGCCAGGGAGCCCACGACCTCGTTGAAGAGCTGCTCGCCCGCCGGGTTGTCGATGTCGGTGAAGTCGAAGACCGTGTTGCCGCTGATGACGTCGGCCGGGACGAAGTTGCGGATGAAGGTGAGCGGGTCCGTGATCCGCAGCGTGTAGGTGCCCCGCGTGATGGCCCCGACCTGGGTGTTGAGGAACGCGTCGTCCCAGTAGATCTCCGACTGGGTGCCGAACCTGTTGTTGGGCAGCTCCTTGAGGGCCACGAACAGCGCCGTCTGCTGAGACGCCGGGCGCCCGCCGAACTTGAACCGCTCCCAGCTCTGCTTGATGAGCGACTCCACGAGGCCGCCACCCGCGAAGATCGACTGGGAGGCGGGTTCGTCGGAGTCCCAGACGTAGCCGCCGGGCTCGGCGGCGAAGCCGGTGAAGGCCCCCTCCTGGAGCAGCACCAGGCCGTACCCCTCGGGCACGACGATCTTCGAGCCGTTGCTGATGATGCCCTCGGACGCGCGGTCGTTGGCCCCGCGGCCGGCGTTCTCGCCCTTGCGCACGGCCGGGAACACCGCTGCCGTGCTGGGCAGGCCGTCCGGGACGCCGAAGAAGTCGAGCCACTGGTCGGCGAGCGTGCCGCCGACCGCGCCTGTCACTGCCTGGAAGAGTCCCATTCCGATGTCCCTCCGACGGGTGCGGGGCGTGATCGGAGCCACCCCCCGGGGGCGTCGGCGCTCGTCGCCGACGGGCGCCACCCTAGCGGTCGGGCGATGGTCCGGCAGGGGGTTCGCGAGCGACCGTCAGCGACGAGGATGGCCGCCTGGGACGGGCACGCCGGGGTCGTACGGCGTGGGCGTGTAGACGAAGGTCGCGCACTCGAGGTGCGAGGCGCGGCCCGAGCCGTCGCGATGCACGGTCATGGTCTCGCCGCGGTGGTAGCCGGCGACCCCACGCAGCGCGCCCGACACCAGCGTGAACCGCTCCGCACCCGCGCCCGGCGCGAGGGGCCGCAGGTCGAGGCCCTCGTTGTGCCAGCGCGCCTCGAACGCTGTGTTGCCCCAGAACCATGTTCCCGGGACGCCGTCCACCAGCGCCGGGACGGAGACCGTCGGGACCCACGGCTGCGGCCACCCGCCCGAGTCGTCCGGCGCACCCTCGATCAGGGACACGGCCAGCTCCAGCTGGTCGACGCCGGTCGTCGCGTTGGTCAGCACGGCCGTCCCGATCCCCGAGTGCGGGTCGACGAGGAGCGCCGCGAGGAAGCCCGGCATGGAGCCGGTGTGGCCGACCAGGGTCCCGCCGGCGTGCACGGCCTGGCGCAGGCCGAGGCCGTACTCCTCCGTCACGGGGGTCTGCATCTCCGCGAGCGAGGCCGGCTCCAGGACGTCGGGACGCGCCCCGGCGAGGACCTGGCCCCACACGACCAGGTCCTCCAGGGTCGACCACAGCTGGCCTGCGGGCGCCATCGCTCGCGTGTCCGTCAACGGCTCGTGCACGCGGACGCCGGTGAACGGGTGCACGCTCCACCCGGGCTGCGCCTGCGGCCGCGGGAGGTACGACGTACGGCGCATGCCCAGCGGCGTGAGCAACCGGTCCGCGACGAGCCGGCGCCACGGCAGGCCCCAGGCCCGCGCGACGACCTCGCCGAGCAGGGCGTAGCCGAGGTTGGAGTAGTGGTGCTCGCCCGGCGGCCCGATCCGGCCGCTGCCGTCGTTGCGGGCCAGGAGCGTGGCGACGTCGGTGCCGCGGGTCCGCTCCCACCAGTCGCCGACGGGCTCGCTCTGCATCCCCGAGGTGTGCGCCAGCAGCTGGCGCAGCGTCGCCTCCGCGTACCCCACGTCGCCCAGGTGCTGTCCGAGGGTGTCGTCGAGGGCCAGGAGGCCGGCGTCGCGCGCCTGCAGCACGAGCGCCGCCGTCATCGTCTTGGTGATGGAGCCGATCCGGTACTGGCCGTGGAGTCCCGCGGGCACCTCCCCCGCCGCACCCGCCCAGACCGGGCCGTAGCGGTCGAAGACGGCACCGACCACCGACGTCAGCCGGCCCTCGGCCTGGGCGACCTCGAGCAGGCGCTGCCGGTGGTCGGTCATCCGTGCAGGTTAGGCCACCGGGTGGCTACGCGAACGCCTCCGGCGGCGGGCAGGCGCAGACCAGGTTGCGGTCGCCGTAGGCCTGGTCGATGCGGCCGACCGGGGGCCAGTACTTGTCCGGGTCGATCCCTCGCGGGAAGACGGCCTCCTCGCGCGAGTAGGACCTGTCCCAGTCCCCGACCAGCGCCCGCGCGGTGTGCGGAGCGTGGCGCAGGGGCGAGTCCTCGGGACTCCACTCCCCCGCCTCCACCCGGGCGATCTCGGCCCGGATGGCGATCATGGCGTCGCAGAAGCGGTCGATCTCGGCGAGGTCCTCGGACTCGGTCGGCTCCACCATCAGCGTGCCGGCGACCGGGAACGACATCGTCGGTGCGTGGAACCCGTGGTCGATCAGCCGCTTGGCGACGTCGTCGACGCTGACGCCGCTCTGCTTCGTCACCTCGCGCAGGTCCAGGATGCACTCGTGGGCCACCAGTCCCCCGTGGCCGCGGTAGAGCACGGGGAAGTGCTCGGCGAGGCGGTGGGCGATGTAGTTGGCGGAGAGGACGGCGACCGCCGTCGCCCGGGTGAGACCCGCTCCCCCCATCATCCGGATGTAGGCCCAGCTGATCGGCAGGATGCCTGCGGAGCCGTACGGCGCTGCGCTGATCGCGCCGATCCCGTCGCGCCGCTGCTCCTCGGGGTGGAGCCCGTGGGAGGGGAGGTACGGCGCGAGGTGGGCGCGGACGGCCACCGGGCCCACGCCCGGTCCTCCGCCGCCGTGCGGGATGCAGAACGTCTTGTGCAGGTTGAGGTGGGAGACGTCGCCGCCGAACTCCCCGGGCCGGGCGTGACCGAGCAGGGCGTTGAGGTTGGCGCCGTCGACGTAGACCTGGCCACCGTGGTCGTGGACGATCTTGCAGAGGTCGGTGATCGTGTCCTCGTAGGCCCCGTGGGTGGAGGGGTAGGTGACCATGATCGCGGCGAGCCGCTCGCTGTGCTGCTCGCAGCGTGCCCGCAGGTCGTCGAGGTCCACCGCCCCGTCGTCGGAGGCCTTCACCACCACGACCTTCATCCCGGCCATGACCGCGGAGGCGGCGTTGGTGCCGTGGGCCGACGAGGGGATCAGGCAGACGTCACGCTCGGTGTCGCCGTTGGCACGGTGGTAGCCGCGGATCGCCAGCAGTCCCGCCAGCTCACCCTGGGAGCCGGCGTTGGGCTGCACCGACACCTCGTCGTAGCCCGTCACCTCCGCGAGCCAGCCCTCCAGGTCGGCCACGAGCCGCCGGTAGCCGGCGGCGTCCTCCGCGGGCGCGAACGGGTGCAGGTCCGCGAAGCCAGGCAGGCTGACCGGCTCCATCTCGGTCGTGGCGTTGAGCTTCATGGTGCACGACCCCAGCGGGATCATGCCGCGGTCCAGCGCGTAGTCCCGCGCCGACAGCCTGCGCAGGTAGCGCAGCATCTGCGTCTCGCTGTGGTGGCTCGTGAAGACCGGGTGCTGGAGGTACGGCGTCTCGCGCCGCAGGTCCTCCGGGATACCGGAGGCCGCGTCGGTCCCGGAGGAGTCGGCGGGGACGCCGAACGCCCTCAGCACCGACGAGACCGTGGACGGACTGGTGCGCTCGGACGTCGACACGCCGACCCGGTCGCCGTCGACCTGCCGCAGGTGCAGCCCGAGCGAGCGGCCGGCGGCCACGACCTCGTCGGCCCGACCGGGCACCCGCACGGTGAGGGTGTCGAACCAGGTCTCGTTCTCGACGTCGAGCCCGCCGGACCGCAGGGCCGCGGCGATCGTCGAGGCGTGGTCGTGGGTGCGCCGGCCGATCGCGCGGAGCCCCTCGGGACCGTGGTAGACGGCGTACATCGAGGCGACCACGGCCAGCAGGACCTGGGCCGTGCAGATGTTGGAGGTCGCCTTGTCCCGGCGGATGTGCTGCTCGCGGGTCTGCAGAGCGAGGCGGTAGGCGGAGCGGCCCTCGGCATCGACCGAGACACCGACGAGCCGGCCGGGGAGGTGGCGCTCCAGCCCGGCCGAGACCGCCATGAAGCCGGCGTGCGGACCGCCGTAGAACAACGGGACGCCGAAGCGCTGCGACGAGCCCACGACCACGTCGGCACCCATGGCGCCCGGTGACTCCAGCACGGTGAGTGCCAGCAGGTCGGCGGCCACCACGGCGAGGGTGCCCCGCTCGTGGGCCGCCTCGACGAGCGGCCGCGGGTCGAGGACCCGCCCGCTGGCGCCGGGGTACTGGACGAGCACGCCGCACAGGTCGCCGTCCGGGAGGCCGTCGGTGAGGTCGGCGACGACCACCTCGATGCCCATCGCCTCCGCACGGGTCCGGACGACGTCGACGGTCTGCGGCAGCGCGTCGGCGTCCACCACGAACGCTCCCCCGCCCGCCCGCGTCGCCCGCCGCACCAGGGTCATCGCCTCGGCCGCCGCGGTGCCCTCGTCGAGGAGGGAGGAGTTCGACGTCGGGAGCCCGGTGAGGTCGCCGACCATCGTCTGGAAGTTGATCAGGGCCTCGAGCCGGCCCTGGGAGATCTCCGGCTGGTACGGCGTGTAGGCGGTGTACCACGCGGGGTCCTCGAGCACGTTGCGCCGGATCACGGACGGCGTGATCGTGCCGTGGTACCCGAGACCGATCATGGCCTCGGCCGGCCGGTTGGTCGCGGCGAGGCTCCGGAGCTCGCGTGCCGTGGCCTCCTCGTCGAGCGCCTCCGGGAGCGCGAGTGCGGCAGCGCTCCGGATGCCGCCCGGGACGGCCGCCGACATCAGGGACTCCAGCGAGTCGTGCCCGAGGGCCGCGAGCATGACCTCGACGTCCTCGTCCCGGGGGCCGATGTGCCGGTCCACGAAGGTGGTCGGCGCGGACGCCGTCCGCGGCGCGGTGTCGGCAGCGGCGCGGGTGGTGGTCGGTTCTGTCACGGAGGCTCCCTGAAGTCGCTCAGCAGGCCTCCCCCTCTGTCGGCCGGACGGCCTTCAGAGCTGCCTGGTCCGCGCGGTCCGGGTGCCTGAGAGGTTCCGGGGAGGAATTGCCCCTTCGGCGCAACACGACACCCCACAGGTGGGGCACCGCGGTGACTCTCCCGCGCGGGATCGTCGGCGGGACCGAGTCTAGCCGGTCTTGCGCGAGGCGCGGCGGGCGGCGAGCTCGTCGCCGGGCAGCGGGTCGGTGCTCTCGGCAGCCGTGCGCTCGCTCGGGAGCGCGGCGAGCGTGCCCTCGATCTCGCGCCAGACGCCTCCGATGGCGATGCCGAACACGCCCTGGCCGCCCTGGAGCAGGTCGATGACCTCGTCGTTGCTGGTGCACTCGTAGACCGATGCGCCGTCGCTCATCAGCGTGACCCGCGTGAGGTCGTCGGTGCCCCGCTCGCGGAGGTGGGCCACGGCGGTCCGGATCTGCTGGAGCGAGATGCCGGCGTCGAGCAGGCGCTTGACGACCTTGAGGATCAGGATGTCGCGGAAGGAGTAGAGGCGCTGGGAGCCCGACCCGGCCGCACCGCGCACGCTCGGCTCGACGAGCCCCGTGCGGGCCCAGTAGTCGAGCTGGCGGTAGGTGATCCCGGCGGCGTTGCAGGCCGTCGGCCCGCGGTAGCCGGTGTCGCTGGGCAGCGGCGACACGTCGTCGGTGAAGAGCAGGCCCTGCTCGTCGGCCGCCTGCACCGCAGCGGTCTGCGCCGCCACGTCGGCGTGCGGCTCGTTGTCGTTGACACCCATCGCGACCCTCCAGGTCTTACTCCGTCGAGCGTAACTCCGGTCAAGGGGGAAGAGTCGCGGCTGCGGTGGAGCGGGCAACCACATCGTTGGAGTTACAACGAAGACAGTTCACCGTAGGCCTCGACCGGAGGGTGGTCAATCCATGCGGCGGCGTGTCGCAACCCTCGACCTCACGTCGAGGGTGAGGGTTTCAGCGCTCCTCGGGCGACTCGAAGTCCTCGGGCGTGACGTGGTCGAGGAACTCACGGAACCGCTCGACCTCGTCCTCCTGCTCGGCCGGCACCGCGAGCCCGGCCTCGTCGAGCACCGACTCGGCGCACACGATGCGCGTACCGGTCCGCAGCGCGAGGGCGATGGAGTCGGAGGGACGGGCACCGACCTCGGCGCCACCGGCGAAGACGAGCTGGGCGTAGAAGATCCCGTCCTTCATGTCGGTGATGCGGACCTCGTCGAGGGTCTGGCCGGTCGCGGCCAGGACGTCGCGCATCAGGTCGTGGGTCAACGGCCGGGGCGGCGTCACCCCCTGCTGCGCGAACGCGATGGCCGTCGCCTCGACGGCACCGATCCAGATGGGCAGGTAGCGCTCCCCCGTCACCTCGCGCAGCAGCACGATGGGCTGGTTGGAGGGCATCTCGACCCGGACTCCGACGACGTCTACCTCGCGCACGACGTCAGCCTACCCACGCGTGCCAGGGCGGCGCTCAGGCGCGGGACAGGCCGGTCTTCACCAGGGTCGCGTGCAGCCGCACCGACAGCGACGCGATCTCGTTGACCGCCTCGTCGGCCCGGCCACGCGCCCCCGCGTCCCGCCCACGTGCCAGCGGTGCGACCACCTGCTGGACGAGGCCGACCTCACGGTCCGCCGCGGTCTTGAACGCGCGCAGGTGACGCGGCTCGAAGCCGAAGTCGGCCAGCTCGCGCGCCGTCCTGGCGATCACGAGGTCGTCGGTGTCGAAGTGGCCCGTGCCGGGTCGGGCAGTGACCAGCCCGAACTGCTCGAGCTGGACCAGCAGGTCCTCGGAGAGGTCAGCGATCTTGAGCAGCTCGCGGCGGGAGAGCCGGACCTCGCCGGTGCGCTGGAAGGACTCGGGCGCCGGCATCCCGTCCGCGCTCAGCGCCACCCGCGGCACCGTGGGGACGACCGGGTCGAGCGCGGGCGGCTCGAGGCCGCGGTCCATGGCGTCTAGG
>CADCUM010000064.1 GCA_902805885.1 uncultured Nocardioides sp.
GACCGGGGCCAGCACGGCTCCGAGCTGCTCGCCGGCCTCGGTCAGCACGTCGTCGCGGTCGACGCCCTCGCGGGCGAGCCGGTCGCGCAGCCGAGGGACGGCCAGGACCGTCTCGAGGCAGCCGGCGCGCGAGCACGCGCACCTCTCGCCGTCCGGGTCGACGACGACGTGGCCGATCTCCCCCGCCGCGCCGAGGTGGCCGTGGAGCAGCGACCCGCCGAGCACCAGCCCGGCGCCCACGCCGGTGCCGACCCGGACCACGAGCAGGCCGCCGTCGCCGGAGGCGCCGAAGGTGTGCTCGCCGAGCACCGCGGTGTTGGCGTCGTTCGCCACGAAGACCGGCAGCGCGAGCTCGTCGGCGAGGCTGGTGGCGAGCGGCGTACGCGACCACGCGAGGTTGGGGGCGTCGATGACGGTGCCGGCGGTGTCGACCACTCCCGGGCTGCCCACGCCGACCCCGAGGACCGGGCGGTCGGTGAGGGCGATGAGGTCGGCGGCCAGACGGTGGACCAGGGCGACAGCCGCGTCCCCGGTGGCCCCGTCGCGCGGGACGTCGAGCCGCGCCTGGACCTCACCGGCGAGGTTGAGCACGGCGCCGGTCATCCGGTCGGTGCCGGAGAGGTCGATGCCCACGACGTGGGTGGAGTCGACGGACAGGCCGACCAGGGTCGGCGGCTTGCCGACCCGGCTCTCCGCCGGCGCTCCGAGCTCGGCCACGAGCCCCTCGGCGAGCATGTCGCCGACGAGGTCGGAGACGGTCACCCGCGTCAACCCGCTCGAGCGGGCGAGGTCGGCGCGGCTGGCGGGGCCCTCACGGAAGAGCTGCTGCAGCACCAGGGAACGGTGGTGCCGGCGGGCGTCCTCCTGGAGGAGCTTGCCCCGCGGCCGGAGCGGGCGGCCGATCGGTGTGGTCGTCGTCACGTTTGTTAGTTCATCGCACTTACATATTGCTCGTCAAGAGCCATGACCTCCTCAATTCGGCCACAAGCTGGCGGGCCTTGATCCTGCGGCCGTGGTGGCAAGCGGTGAGTGATGCAGGTTCTTCCGCGCCCCGAACCTGTCTCACTCACCGCCCGCGCCCCGCCCCTGTCGAGCGGTGCGTGAGGCAGGTTTGCAGGCGTCAGAACCTGTCTCACTCACCGCGCCGGGCGGCGAGCGCCGGCCGCGGGGCGCTCACCCCAGCAGGGCCGTCGCGTTGTCGTGGCAGACGGCACGCAGCCAGTCGTCGCCGAGGTCGAGCCGCTCGAGCGCCGTGAGCTGGTCGGCGTAGGGGTAGGGGATGTTGGGGAAGTCGCTGCCCAGGAAGACCTTCCCGGCGAGGCCGAGGTCGCGCAGCCGTGGCAGCAGGCCCGGCGGATAGGCGCCACCCATCTCCTCGAAGAACGGCGTGAACACCATCGTCGTGTCCAGACCGACCCGCTCGTGCTGCTCGGCGAGCCCGAGGAACTCGGCGTACTCCGGGGCTCCTGCGTGGGCGATCACCAGGCGCAGGTGCGGGTGCCGTCGCAGCAGACCCGCCACCGGCTCCGGACCGGTCAGCGGCGTCGGCACCGGCCCGGAGCCGGCGTGCGTCACCACGGGAGTGCCCGCCTCCGCCAGCAGCCCCCACACCTCGTCGAGGAGCGGGTCGCGCACGTCGAAGCCTCCGACCTGGACGTGCACCTTCCACACCTGCACGGCGTCGAGCCGCTCCCCCACGTACGTCGCCGCCGTCGGCTCCGGGAAGAACGTGCCGCAGACGAGCGCCTCCGGGGTCCGCTCGGCGTAGCCGGCCGCCCAGTCGTTGAGCCAGTCGGCCATCCCGGTGCGGTGCGCGTAGGGCAGCGCGCTCCAGCGCAGCACGCCGTACGAGCGCAGGAGGTCGGCGAGCGGCTCGTCGTCGTCGCGGTAGAACAGCGGCCAGGGGCGGCCGATCAGCGGTCCGGCCGCGTCGAACTGCGCCCGGACCTTGGCCATCACGCGCGGCGGCAGGAAGTGGGTGTGCAGGTCCACCACCCCCGGCAGCCCGAGCGCTGCGGCGAAGTCCCGCGGAGACGTGACCATCGGCCGGCCGTCAGTCGCGGTAGCCCTTGAGGCGCCGCTGGACCGCCTGCTCCTTCTCCCGGTTGGCCTGCCGCTCGGCGAGGCTGTGCCGCTTGTCGTAGGCCTTCTTGCCCCGGGCGAGGGCGATCTCCACCTTGGCGCGGCCGTCCTTGAAGTAGAGCGCGAGCGGGACGATGGTGTAGCCCTTGTCGGTGATCTTGCGCTCGATCTTGCTGATCTCGGCGCGGTTGAGCAGCAGCTTGCGGCGGCGGCGGGCCGAGTGGTTGGTCCAGGTGCCCTGGCTGTACTCCGGGATGTGGACGCCGAGCAGCCAGGCCTCGCCGTTGTCGATCTCGGCGAAACCGTCGACGAGCGAGGCGCGGCCCATCCGCAGCGACTTCACCTCGGTCCCGACCAGGACGAGCCCGGCCTCCCAGGTGTCCTCGATGTGGTAGTCGTGGCGCGCCTTCTTGTTCTGCGCGACCATCTTCTGGCCCTGCTCCTTCGGCATCCGCCCATTCTCGCAGGGCGGCGCCAGGGGTTTCGAGACGGTCGCTGCGCGACCTCCTCGACCACCGGGCGCACGGGGTCTCGAGACCGGATCAGAACCACTTCATCGGGTCCACCGGCTTGCCGTTGGCCATCACGGTGAAGTGGAGGTGGCAGCCGGTCGACCAGCCGGTCGAGCCCTCGAAGCCGATGACCTGCCCACGCGTCACCTGGGTGCCGACGCCCACGGTGTAGTCGCTGGCGTGGTTGTAGACCGTCGCCAGACCCACGCCCGAGTGCGCGCCGTGGTCGATGACGAGGCGGTTGCCGTAGACGGCGCTCCAGTACGACGCCACCACGCGGCCCTGGGCCGACGCCCGCAGCGGCGTGCCGCAGCCGCCGCCGAAGTCGACGCCGTCGTGCATGCCCCAGTAGTGGTAGATGGGGTGGGTGCGGTAGCCGAAGGGCGAGGTGACGTAGCCGTCGACCGGATAGCTCAGCACGCCGTCGCTCGGACCGGAGACCGCGCTGCGCGCCCGGGCGCTCGCGGCCTTGGCCGCAGCCGCGGCCCTGGCCCGGCGGAGAGCGGCGGCAGCCCGCCGGCGCAGCATCTCCTCGATCTCGTCCTGCTGGCGCTGCAGCGCCCGGAGCTTGGCGGCGTCGGCGGCGCGGATGGCCCTGGCCTCTGCGCGCGCGGCCGCGCGCTCCTCCACGAGCGAGCGCACCGACGCGCTGGCAGCGGCCTTCTCGGTCTCCAGCTCCTGCATGAGCACGAGGTGGTCGGCGGCCTCCGCGCGCCTGCCGGCCACGGCGTCGCGGGCCCGCTCGACCTGCTCCTCGCGCACGACCATCATCACCTCGGCGGCCTTGAGCTCGTCGTACGCCCGCGCCTCCTGGCCGACGACCACGTCGCGGACGCCGTCGCGGCGGGTGAGCTCCTCGGTGGACTCGGCGTCCATGAGGGACGTGAAGGCGATGAGGTCGGGGTCGCCGTCCATGTACATCTCGGCCACGGTGGTGGCGACCCGCTGCCGCTGGGCGTCGCGGTCGATCCGTCCCTGGGCCAGCTCGGCCTCGGCGGCGGCGAGCTCGGCCTCGGCGGTGTCCAGCGCGGCCTGCATGACGGCGTCGCGCTCCTCGGCGACCTCGAGCTTGCCGCGAGCGGTCGCCAGCTCCGCCTTCGCCGCGGCGAGCTGCTCCTGGGCGGCGGCGAGCCGAGCGGATGCCTTGCGCAGCGCCGCGCTGGACTCGTCGAGGTCCTCCTCGGCGTGCTCGACCCGCTGCTCGACCTGCTTCTTCCTGTCCTCCAGGTCGTCGGCGCGCGCCGTTGCGGTGGGCATGGACATCGACGTGGTGCCCACGGCCATGGCCAGGGCAAGGGTCGCTCCGGCCATGCGGCGATGAGCGGTACGGGGGAAGTGACGCACCGGGCTGCCTTAGGTGTTCGGGGAAGTGAACGCCCCGAAACTAACCCCCGGCGGTCAGACTTTGAGGTATTTGCGCGTCAGCACGAGTGTCGGGAGCAACGTCAGCAACGGCCCGAGGATCGCCACGGCCGCCAGCGCGAGCTGGAACTCCTCCCAGCCGATCCACGGGATGAACCTCAGGCTCTCCTTGAGGTCCCCGATCGCGAAGCGGAGGAAGGCTGCGAGCGCGCCCCCTGCGAGCGCCACGCTGACGAGTGCGGTGACCAGGGCCTCGAGCAGGAACGGCAGCGCGATGTAGAGCGTCGACGCGCCCACCAGCCGCATGATGCCGATCTCCTTGCGGCGGGCGAACGCCGCCAGGCGGATCGTGTTGGCGACCAGCAGGAGTGCGGCCAGCACGAGGAGCGCGGCGGTGCCGAGCGCGTACGTGCGCATCTTGGTGATCGAGGCGAGGATGGGGCCGATCTGCTCTCGGAGGTCGCGCACCCGGGAGACCCCGTCGAGACCCTTCACCGCGCTGGTGATGCCCTCGAACTGCTCGGGGTCCTCCAGCGTGATCCAGATCGTCTGCGGCATGTCCTCCGCGGTCAGCGCCGGGTTGTCGCCGGAGAACAGCTCGTCGCCGTAGAGCTCCTTGGCCTTCTCCAGCGCCACCTCGCTGGACTCGAAGCGGTAGTCGGAGACCTCCGGGTTGTCCTCGACCACCTGGGCGATCTCGGCCTTCTGCGCCTCGGTCACCGGGTTGGGGCAGACCGGGTTGGTGTCGCCGTTCCGGCACAGGTAGACGGTGATCTGGAGCTGGTCGCCGAAGTGGGTGGCGGCCTTGCTCGCCTGCTGCTGGAACATCAGTCCCACCCCCACCAGGGTCAGCGAGACGACGAGCGTCAGGATCACGGCCAGGTGCATGGTCAGGTTGCGGCGCAGGCCCTGGCCGAGCTCGGAGAAGACGTAGCGAAGCTGCATGGAGACGAGGGCTCTCGATCTGTCGGTGGAGTGCTCGGTCGGTTCGAACGGTGGGTTCGGCGGTCAGTTCTGGTGGCCGTAGACGCCCTGCGTCTGGTCGCGCACGACGTGGCCGTTCTCGAGCTCGATGACCCGCTTGCGCATCTGGTCGACGATCCCGGAGTCGTGGGTGGCCATCACGACCGTGGTGCCGGTGCGGTTGATGCGGTCGAGCAGCTTCATGATGCCGATCGACGTCGTCGGGTCCAGGTTGCCGGTCGGCTCGTCGGCGATGAGGATCATCGGCCGGTTGACGAACGCCCGCGCCACCGCCACCCGCTGCTGCTCGCCGCCGGACAGCTCGTCGGGCATCCGGTCCCCCTTGCCGGTCAGCCCGACCAGCTCCAGGGTCTCGGGGACGACGTCGCTGATCTCCCGGCGCGACTTGCCGATGACCTGGAGGGCGAAGGCGACGTTCTCGCTGACGGTCTTGTTGGGCAGCAGGCGGAAGTCCTGGAAGACGGTGCCGATGTCGCGGCGCAGGCGCGGCACCTTCCAGCTCGCCAGCCGGTTGATCTCCTTGCCGGCGACGTAGACGCGGCCCGCCGTGGGGCGGTACTCGCGGAGCACCAGGCGCAGGAAGGTCGACTTGCCCGAGCCGGACGATCCCACGAGGAAGACGAACTCCCCCTTCTCGACGTCGACCGAGATCTGGTCGAGGGCGGGATGGGGGTGGCCGGGGTAGGTCTTGGTCACCTTCTCGAAGCGGATCACGGCGTCGAGGCTACGCGAGGAGGAGGACGGATCACGCATACGCTGGCGTGGGGCGGAGACCTTCGGCGACCCGGGCGCCGCGTTCACCTGCGGGCCGGACACCGGCGCGCCGGTGACGGGGATGCGAGGACTGGTCGACGCGACCTGGGTCTCGTGCGAGATCGCCGGCACGGACGACCTCGATCGCGTGGGTCGCTGGTGCGCGCTGCGGTGCTGGAGACGCTCTCCACGGCCTGACGGGACGTGGGCAGCTCGTCCGGGACCTACCAGCTGGTTCATTCACGTGAATGAACGGCCCAGGACCCTTCGGCAGGAACCCTCGAGGCGCCCAGACCCGCGACCAGACCCGCGCCCAGACCCGCGCATCGGGTCAGGCGTCGACCTTCTCCGCTCCCCTGCGCCAGCGGATGCCGGCCTCGAGGAAGTCGTCGAGGTCGCCGTCGAAGACGGCCGACGGGTTGCCGCTCTCGTGGCCCGTCCGCAGGTCCTTGACGATCTGGTAGGGGTTGAGGACGTAGTTGCGCATCTGGTCGCCCCAGCTCGCCTGGACGTCCCCGCGCATCTCGTCGAGCTGCGCCTTCTCCTCGGCCTTCTTCAGCGCGAGCAGCCGGGCCTTGAGCACGACCATCGCGCTGGCCTTGTTCTGGAGCTGCGACTTCTCGTTCTGGCACGACACGACCGTGCCGGTGGGGATATGGGTCAGCCGGACGGCGGAGTCGGTGGTGTTGACCGACTGGCCGCCGGGGCCCGACGAGCGGTAGACGTCGACCTTGATCTCGTTCTCGTCGACCTCGATCTCGTCGGTCTGCTCGAGCACGGGCACCACCTCGACCGCGGCGAAGCTGGTCTGGCGGCGGCCCTGGTTGTCGAAGGGGCTGATCCGCACCAGACGGTGGGTGCCTGCCTCGACGGACAGCGTGCCGTAGGCGTAGGGCGCGTGGACGGCGAACGTCGCCGACTTCAGGCCCGCCTCCTCGGCGTACGACGTCTCGAAGACCTCGACGGAGTAGCCGTGCTGGTCGGCCCAGCGGGTGTACATCCGCATCAGGGTCTCGGCGAAGTCCGCCGCGTCGACGCCGCCGGCGCCCGCGCGGATGCTCACCAGCGCCTCGCGCGCGTCGTACTCGCCGTTGAGGAGGGTGCGGATCTCGAGCGACTCGACCGACTTCTTGATCCGGAGCAGCTCGCGCTCGGAGTCCGCCATCGTCTCGGCGTCGCCCTCCTCCTGGCCCATCTCGACCATCAGCTCGAGGTCGTCGACCCGCGACTCCAGGCCGGTGAACTTGTCCAGCTCGCCCTGGAGCGTCGAGAGCCGCCCGGTGACGCGGGCTGCGTTCTCCTGGTCGTCCCACAGGTCCGGCGCGGCCACCTGCTCGCTGAGGTCGGCGATCTCACGGCGCATCTCGTCGAGGTCGAGGACCTGACCGATGGTCTTCATGGTCGCCCGGAGCTGCCGGATCTCTGCGTCGAAGTCGGTGCTTGCCACAGCAGGCAAGCCTACGGCCAAAGGTGTGCCGTGGCTCGATCGGCGGCTCGCCCGGCGCCGTGCGACTGGGCGCGGAGCCAGTGGGTACCCGCGTGGATCGAGACGAGACGAACCAGGGACTGGAGGTCCGCATGGCCGGCGACACGCCCGACATCGACACCGCGATCGGCACCGACCCCGCGGTCGACACGACGCAGGACAGCACGGACAACGAGAGCTACCACGGCTACAGCGTCGACGACGAGACGCAGCCGCAGGACACCGGCGACAGCCTCGTCGACTCCGATCGCGGGCTCGCGGACCCGCTCGACGAGGGCTACTCGCCCCCCGAGAAGTGGTCGGCGGGCCAGGGCTACGGCAACACCCCGCTCGAGGAGAGTCTGGGCGAGTCGTTCGACCAGCGGGTGGCGCAGGAGATCCCGGAGCCCGACCCCTACGAGGTGGCGGAGAACGAGGACCTCGACGACGAGCTCGACGAGCCGGGGTCCGAGGCCGGTGCGCTGCGGTCCGGCCGCCTCGTCGCGCCCGACGAGGGTGCGCACACGGACGTGGACAGGGACCTCGTGGCGACGGACGTCGGCATCGACGGCGCCGCTGCCGGCGCCGAGGAGGCGGCGATGCACGTCATCGACGAGGACGAGCTGCCGGGCTGAGCCCGGCCGGACGCGCGACGGCCCGCCCGGTCACCGACGAGGTGACCGGGCGGGCCGTCTGCTGCGGGGTCAGTCGAGGCAGAGCACCTCGGGTGTGCCGATGGCGGCCGAGCCTGCCGGAGCAGCGGAGGCCACGGCGTCGAAGCGCAGCCGGAAGGCGCCGGTGATGTCGACCGTGCGGTCCTCCGCGATGACACCGGTGGACAGGGCGTGGGTGGCCTTGGCGGTGCCGTCGACCGTCACCGTCACGGCTCCGGTGGCGCCCGTGGCCGAGTCGTCGGTCAGCGCGTAGGTGGCGCGCAGGGTGCGGCACTTGCGTCCGAGCGTGTACTCGACGAAGCCGGGGGTGCCTGCCGTCTCGGTGACCAGGCTCGACCGGAACGCCTCGGTCCCGAAGTGGGTCGTCGTGTTGCGGACGATGCCGGCGTTGGCGCCCGCCGGGCGGTAGGCGAGCCTGCCCCACGCCCAGACCGACAGCTTCAGCTCGCGGCTCCTGCCCGCCGCCAGCCCGTTCCCGGCCGGCTTGAGGACGCGGTAGAACCGGACGCCGGGGCTGGACGGGTCGTCCTTGAGCACGAACCTGCCCGTCGCCTTGACCTTGGCGGTCCCGGACTTCTTCCAGCGCTTGCTGCCCTCGGCACGCTGCTGGAGCACGACCGGCTTGCCTGCGGCGGCGGGCCTGACGCGGCCGGTGATGCGCACGGTGTCCTCACCGGCGACGACCTCGGCCCTGTTGATCTTGGCGCTGACGGCGTACGGCGCCGCGGCCGGCGCGTCGCCGGCCGACGGGGCGGCGGTGGCGGTGGGGCCGGTGAGCGCGAGGGCCGGGGCCAGCGCGGTGAGCGCGGCGGTGGCGACGAAGGTGCTGCGGTTCATGGTGTTCTCCTCGTGGGGGCGGGCCCTGGGCGGCCCGGTCAGCACGTGAGATGCGGCAGCGCCCCCGTTGGTTGCGGGCGCGTGGATCCTGTCCGGACGGAGCCGGCTGCTACGCGGGCTGCTCCGCGTCGGAGGCCGGCCCGATCCCCTGCGCGATGCGCGCCCGGATGAGCTGCTCCAGCCGATCGAGGTCCTGGGCCAGCCCCAGCTTGGGTGCGAACTCGCGCATCACGTCGACGAACATGTCACCGGACTCGATGACACGCGGGTCCATGTGACCGAAGACCTCGAGGGCGACCACGCCGTAGAGCCGCGTCCACCCCTGCATGTAGAGCCAGACGATGCCGCGGTCGCCCTCGGCCAGGCCGTCGACCTCCGCCGGGATGAGCGGGTCGAGCACGGCTCCGCGGACGGCCGGCGGCAGCTCCTCGAGTGCCGGGAGCGGGTGGTGGTCGGCCTCCCACAGGGCCCGCATCTGGTCGGTGAACAGGTGCCCGGAGGAAGCCAGCGTCAGCAGCTCCCGGCGCACGCAGCTCCCGTCGGCGACGGGGTTGGCGAAGACGAGGGAGAACTCGCGCGGCGACCCGAGCGCCCACTGGCGGAACTCGGTCACCGAGACCACCAGCCGACCACCGAGGTCGTTCGCCGGCAGCGCCTCGGCAGCCGCGCGGAACGTCTCCGTGGCCGCCTTGTCGATCTCGAAGGCCACCAGGTCGACCAGCTCCTGATAGCTCGCGACGTAGCGGTAGAGGGCGGGCGCGGTCAGGCCCATCCGGGCGGCGACGGCCCTCAGCGACAGCTCCGCACCGTCGGCGAGCAGCGCCCGCGACGCGCGCACGATCTCGTCGTACGTCGCCTCGCGCTGGCGTTCACGCCTCGTCGGCTCCAACAGCTTGCCCACGCCCTGGCCTCTCCCTCGGGTCCGCGTCGATGGTCCGTCATCCGTGCGTGGAGTCACACGGCGGCCCCCACATGTGCTTGACGAGAAAAGATTACACCGTTTACTGTTAACGGCGTTCACACAAATGATGCATGTTCACGAGGAGCGGGACGATGATCGACACGTGGGGCGCCGTCGTGGCGCGGAGGGCGGTGGCGGTGCTCCTGGCGGGGCTCGCCGTGGTGCTGGCTGCGGGGGCGTACGGCCTGGGGGTGTTCGACCACCTGTCCCAGGGCGGCTTCGACGACCCGGGCTCGGAGAGCGCCCGTGAGCTGAGGGCCGAGCAGGCCGAGTTCGGCAACACCTCGCTCGACGTCGTGGCGATCTACTCCAGCGACGACCTGCGGGCGGACGACCCCGAGTTCCGGTCGGCCGTCGAGCGGGTGGTCGCCGGCATCCCGGGCGACGTCGTCGCCACGGTGCTGCCCTACTACGCCGACGGGGCACCGCCCGGCCTGGTCAGCGAGGACGGCCACGCCGCGCAGGTGCAGATCTCCCTCGCGGGCGACTCCCAGGACGACTTCCTCACCCACTACGACGAGCTCGCGCCCGAGCTCGAGGCCGAGGGGCTGGAGACCGACCTCGCCGGGTCGTTCGCCGTCTTCAACGACGTCAACGAGATCACCTCGGAGGACCTCGAGCGCGCCGAGCTCGTCTCCATGCCGATCGTGGTGCTGCTCGCGCTGCTGATCTTCGGCAGCCTCGTCGCCGCCTCGCTGCCCGCCCTCGTGGGCGTCATCGCCATGCTCGGCGCCCTCGCGGTGGTGCGGCTGCTCACCGAGGTCACCGAGGTCTCGATCTTCTCCGTCAACGTCATCTCGCTGCTCGGCATCGGCCTCGCGATCGACTACGCCCTGTTCGTGATCAGCCGGTTCCGCGAGGAGCTGGCGCAGCTCCCGGTCGACGACCCGACCGCCGCCGCGACCGCCGTACGACGCACGATGGGCACCGCCGGCCGCACCGTCCTGGTCTCGGGCCTCACCGTCGCCGCCGCGATGGCGAGCCTCCTGATCTTCCCGCAGGCGTTCCTGCGCAGCATGGGCTACGGCGGCATCGCCGCGGTGCTCGTCGCGATGCTCGCGGCCCTCACCGTGCTGCCCGCCGCCCTCCGCCTCCTGGGGCGACGCGTCGACGCGGGGCGCATGCCACGAGCTCTCAGCCGGCGCCGACGCCGCCCGGTGGCCGTGGCCGACCCCGACGGCAGGTGGGCACGGCTCGCCCGCGGGGTGATGCGGCGGCCCGTCACCGTCATCGCGGTGACCGTGGTGGGCCTCCTCGCGCTGGCGTCCCCGTTCCTCGGCGCCAGCTGGGGCGGGGTCGACCACCGTGTCCTGCCCGAGGACGCGCCGGCCGCTCAGGCCTTCGCCCTGCTGGAGGAGGAGTTCGGGGAGGAGCAGTCCACCGCCAGCCTGCTGCTGCAGGGCACGGCGCCCCGCGACGTGGCGGCGTACGCCCGGGCCGTGGAGCAGGTCGACGGCGTCGTGGCGGTGGTCCCCGTCGACCGGTCGGACGACGCCACCCTGCTGCGCGCCGTCTGGGACGGCAACAGCCAGACCGAGCGGTCCCAGGAGCTCGTCGAGGACCTGCGGGCGGTCGAGCCGGACAGCGGGTCCGTGCTCGTCGGCGGCCAGACGGCGAACACCGTCGACCTGATCGACTCCGTGGCCCAGAACCTGCCGTGGATGGGCCTCATCGTGGTGTCGGTGATGCTCGTGCTGCTCTTCCTGGCGTTCGGCTCGGTGGTGCTGCCCGTCAAGGCCGTGGTGATGAACGCGTTCTCGATCACCGCGTCGTTCGGCGTCGTGACCTGGATCTTCAACGACGGCAACCTGGCGGACCTGCTCGGCTTCACACCGCAGGGCTTCCTCGACGCGACCAACCCGATCCTCATGCTGGCGATCCTCTTCGGGCTCTCGATGGACTACGAGGTGTTCCTGCTGTCCCGGGTCCGCGAGCAGTGGGACCGGACGCACGACAACGACGAGGCGGTGGCGACCGGGGTGCAGAAGACGGGGCGCATCATCACCAGCGCCGCGCTGCTGCTCGCCGTGGTCATCGGAGCCTTCGGGACGAGCGGCATCGTGCTCATCAAGATGCTCGGGATCGGCATGCTGGTCGCGCTGCTCATCGACGCGACCGTGGTGCGGGCGCTGCTCGTCCCCGCCACGATGAAGCTGCTCGGCCGCTGGAACTGGTGGGCCCCTGCTCCGATGGCCCGCTGGTGGGAGCGGCACGGGCTCCGCGAGGAGTCGCGCGAGGTGCACCCGCCCTCGGCCGGACCGGCGGACCTGGCGGACCGCGCACCCGAGCCGGCCGGCGTCTGAGGACGCCGCGCCTCAGCGCAGCAGCGCGCCGGTGTGGGGAGGCAGGGCGATCGTCCCGTCCTCGACGGAGACCCCCGTGGGCGTCTCGAAGAGGACCTCCCGCTCCCCCACCGGCGCGGTGGCCGCGGAGTCGCCTGCGTTCACCACCAGCAGGACGTCGCCGCGCTCCATCGTGAAGACCCGGCCCTCCACCGTGCACGACACCGACCCGAAGTCCGGGTCGGTCAGCGCGGGGACCGTACGGCGCAGCTCGGCGAGCCGGCGGTAGCAGTCCAGCAGCACGGCGTGCCGACCGGTGCTGATCTCGTCCCAGTCGAGCTTGGAGCGCTGGTACGTCGCGGGGTCCTGGGGGTCGGGGACGACGGCCGGGTCCCAGCCCATCTTCTCGAACTCCTCGATCCGGCCCTCAGCCGTGGCCCTCCCGAGCTCGGGCTCGGGGTGGGAGGTGAAGAACTGGAACGGCGAGGACGCCGCCCACTCCTCCCCCATGAAGAGCATCGGGGTGAACGGCCCGGCCAGCGTCAGCAGCGCTGCGCACGCGAGCTGGTCGTCGTCGAGGTGCTCGGTGAGCCGGTCGCCGCGCGCCCGGTTGCCGATCTGGTCGTGGTTCTGGTTGCAGACCACCAGCCGCCAGGTCGGCATGTGCTCGGTGTCGACGGGCCGGCCGTGATCGCGCTCGCGGAACGACGAGTACGTCCCGTCGTGGAAGAAACCCTTCGTGCACACCTTGGCCAGCGCCTCGAGGGGCTCGAAGTCGGCGTAGTAGCCGGCCGTCTCCCCCGACAGCGCGACGTGCACCGCGTGGTGGAAGTCGTCGCTCCACTGGGCGTCGAGCCCGTAGCCGCCGGCCTCCCGCGGCCTGACCAGCAGCGTGTCGTTGAGGTCCGACTCCGCGATGAGCGTCATCGGCCGGCGGTGGTGCGCCGACAGCGCGGCCGTCTCGATCGCCATCTCCTCCAGCAGGTGGACCTCGGAGGTGTCGCTCAGCGCGTGCACGGCGTCGAGCCGCAGCGCGTCGACGTGGTAGTCCTCGAACCACATGCGGACGTTGTCGAGGATGTAGCGCCGGACCTCGGCCGAGTCCTCGCCGTCGAGGTTGACCAGGTCGCCCCAGGTGTTGCGGCCCTGCTTGAGGTAGGGACCGTAGAGCGGGAGGTAGTTCCCGGAGGGGCCGAGGTGGTTGTGGACGACGTCCTGCACGACCCCGAGGCCGGCGGCGTGACAGCCGTCCACGAACCGCTGGTAGCCCTCGGGGCCGCCGTACGACTCGGTCACCGCGAACCAGGCGACCCCGTCGTACCCCCAGTTGTGGGTGCCGTTGAAGGCGTTGACCGGCATCACCTCGACGAGGTCGACGCCGATGCTCTTCAGGTGGTCGAGCTTCCCCAGGGCCGCGTCGAACGTGCCCTCCGGCGTGAAGGTCCCGATGTGCAGCTCGTAGATCACCGAGCCCGCGAGCTGGCGGCCCGTCCAGCCCTGGTCGGTCCACGAGAAGGTCGAGGGGTCGTAGGTGCGCGATCGCTCGTGCACGCCGCCGGGCTGGCGCCGCGACCGCGGGTCCGGGCGGGGCGTGTCGTCGTCATTCACGAGGTAGCCGTAGTCGACGCCCTCGGCAGGCACGTCCGGGAGGTCCCCGTCCGGCGTCCACCAGCCGTCGTCGCGCCTCGTCATCTCGAGCGTGGTCTCGCCCACGGACAGGCGCAGCCGGTCCGCGGCCGGCGCCCACACGTCGAAGTGGGTCGTCAGGGGGGCAGTCATCTCAGGACTCCTTCACCAGCAGGGCGACGGGGTGCACGGCGAGCAGGTCGGCGAGCCGGCCGTCGGTGCTCGCCCCCGTCAGGACGTCGTGCCAGGCGCCGGGCGGCAGCTCGAGGGTGGTGTCGCCCCAACCGCCGTCCCGGTCCAGGCCGACGGGCAGCCGGGTGGCGACGGTGATCGCGCCGCCCCGGTCGAACGCGACGACGTGACCGGCCGCAGAGCCGGTCGCCGTCAGCGGGGTGTACGACGTGAACAGCTCGGGCCGCTCGCGCCGCAGCGTCAGCGCCGACGCGGTGACGTGCAGCTTGTCGACGGCGTCGTCGGTGTCGGTTCCGGCCAGGACGGCCGCCCGGTGCTCGAAGTCCACCGGACGGCGGTTGTCCGGGTCGACCAGCGAGGTCTCCCACAGCTCGCTGCCCTGGTAGACGTCCGGCACGCCCGGGATCGTGATCGAGAGCAGCTTCGCCGACAGCGAGTTGGACCGACCGGGCTCCTCGATGCGGGCGCACAGCCCGGTGAGCACGCGTCGTACGTCGTCGTCGTCGAAGACCGCGTCCACCGCGGCGTGCACGGCCTGCTCGTAGGCCTCGTCGGGCTCGGTCCACGTCGTGCGGTCGCCCGCCTCGCGCATCGCCTTCTCGGCGTAGCCGTGCAGCCGCTGCCGCAGGTCCGGCAGGTGGTTCGGCGTCCAGGCGCCGACCACCGCCTGCCAGAGCAGCGAGCCGAAGCCGGGGTCCGGGACCGGCGCGAGCCGCAGCAGCTCGTCGAGGGCGGCCTCCCACACGTCGGGAATCTCGGCGAGCGCGGTGATCCGGGCACGGACGTCCTCGCCGCGCTTGGTGTCGTGGGTGGAGAGGGTGACCATCGCGGCCGGCCAGTCGTTCTGCCGGACCTGCATCTGGTCGTGGAAGTCGTCGACGCCGACCGAGAAGATCGACGGGTCGCCACCGACCTCGTTGAGCGAGGTCAGCCGGGACCAGCGGTAGAACGAGCAGTCCTCCACGCCCTTGGCCATCACCATCCCCGACGTCTGCTGGAGGCGCTTGGCCGGGTCGGCGTCGGGGTCGCCGAGCACGGGCTCGAGGACGTCGTACGTCGCCGCGAGGTCGGGACGCTCGGCGCGGGCGCGGGCGAAGGCGTGGTCGAGGTGGTCGCGACCCTCGGGGAGGTAGGAGCGGTAGACCGGGAAGCAGGCGAGCAGCTCGGCGACGGCGTCGACGACCCGGTCCTCCGGCGCCTCGTCGACGACCCGCAGGACCTCGCGGGTGATCCGGCGCACCTCGGAGCCCAGGATGCCGTCGGCCACGGCCCGCTTGTTGTCGTGGACCATCCGCTCCCAGTCGACGTGGCTGTCCCGCAGACGGTCCTCCAGGGCGGTGAGCGGCTCCGCGGCGGCCGGGTCGGTGAGCACCCGGTCGATGAAGGCGAGCGCGTCGTACCCGGTGGTCCCGGCCGTGGCCCACGAGGACGGCAGGACCTCGCCGGGCTCGGTGATCTTCTCGACCAGCACGTAGCGGTCGCCGGTCAGCTCCGCGAGGTCGTCGAGGTACTTCTTCGGGTCGCGCAGGCCGTCGGGGTGGTCGACCCGCAGCCCGTCGACGAGCCCCTCGTCGAACCAGCGCCTGATCTCGACGTGCGTGTCGGCGAACACGTCCGGGTCCTCGACCCGGACGGCGGCGAGGGTGTTGACGGCGAAGAACCGGCGGTAGTTGAGCTGGTCGTCGGCGGTGCGCCAGTTGACGAGCGCGTAGTGCTGCTCCTCCAGCGTGGACGTCCCCGGCGCCAGCGGGAAGCGCTGGTCGTGGTAGCGGACCTCGCCCCCCTCGATGCGGATCGAGCCCTCGTCGCCGTCCCCGACGACCGGGATCCGCAGCTTGCCGCCGCCGGCCTCCCAGTCGATGTCGAAGGCGTCGGCGCGCGCCGACTCCCGACCGTGCGTGAGCACGTCCCACCACCACGCGTTCTCCGCGGGGGTGGCGACCCCGACGTGGTTGGGCACGATGTCGACCAGCACGCCCAGCCCGAGCCGGCGCGCCTCCGCGGAGAGGGCGGCGAGGCCCTCCGCCCCGCCCCGCTCCGGGTCGATGCGGTCGAACGCGACGACGTCGTAGCCGTGGGTGCTGCCGGGCTCGGCGGCCAGGATCGGCGAGAGGTACACCCAGTCGACACCCAGGTCGCGCAGGTACGGCAGCAGCTCGGCGGCCCGGAACAGGTCGAGGTCGCGGCTGATCTGGAGGCGGTAGGTGCTCTGCGGGACGCGGGGCGCGGTGGCGGTCACGCGGGCTCTGTACCCGCGACGACCGTCAGCGACGCGGCGACGGAGTGGTCGGTTTCCTCCTCGGGCACGACGACGTGCTGACGCAGCACGAGCGTCGTGCGCTCGCCGAGGTAGACGATGCTGCCCGCCGCCGACGTGCCGTGCTCGTCGGCGACCCCGCCGGTGTCGATCAGCACGTCCCACGCCTCGGCGTACTCCGCCGGCGGGAGGGTCACCTCGCAGGCCTCGCCCGCGTTGAACCACAGGAGGAAGTGGTGGTCGGTGACCTGCTTGCCGCGCACGTCGCGGGTGCCGATGGCCTGCCCGTTGAGGTACATCCCCATCGCGCGACCGCCCTCCCAGTCCTCCTCCGACATCGGCCGGCCGTCCGGATGGAGCCAGACGATGTCATCGGGACCGGACCCGGGCGCACGGCCCTTGAAGAACTGCCGGCGCTGGAACGTGGGGTGCTCCCGGCGGAGGCGGGAGAGGGCCGCGGTGAACTCGACGAGGGGCTGGTCGACCTGGTCCCAGTGCATCCAGGTGATCTCGCTGTCCTGGGCGTAGCCGTTGTTGTTGCCGTGCTGCGTCCGGCCCATCTCGTCGCCGTGGAGCAGCATCGGGACGCCCTGGCTCAGCAGCAGGGTGGTGATGAAGTTGCGCTGGTCGCGAGCGCGGGCGGCGTTGATCTCCGGGTCGTCGGTCGGACCCTCGACGCCGTGGTTCCACGAGCGGTTGTGGCTCTCGCCGTCGTTGTTGTCCTCACCGTTGGCCTCGTTGTGCTTCTCGTTGTAGCTCACCAGGTCGCGGAGCGTGAACCCGTCGTGGGCGGTGACGAAGTTGATGCTGGCGAACGGGCGGCGCCCGGAGTTCTCGTAGAGGTCCGAGGAGCCGGCGACGCGGGAGGCGAACTCGCCCAGCGCCGGCTCACCGCGCCAGAAGTCGCGGACCGTGTCGCGGTAGGCACCGTTCCACTCCGTCCACTGCGGGGGGAAGTTGCCGACCTGGTAGCCGCCGGGACCGACGTCCCACGGCTCGGCGATCAGCTTCACCTGGCTGACGACCGGGTCCTGCTGCACGAGCTCGAAGAAGGTCGCCAGCCGGTCGACGTCGTAGAACTCGCGCGCCAGCGCCGATGCGAGGTCGAAGCGGAAGCCGTCGACGTGCATCTCGGTCACCCAGTAGCGCAGCGAGTCCATGATGAGCTGGAGCGAGTGCGGGTGCCGCACGTTGAGGGTGTTCCCGGTGCCGGTGTAGTCCATGTAGTACTGCTGGTCGTCCTCGACGAGGCGGTAGTAGGCCGCGTTGTCGATGCCCTTCATGCTCAGCGTCGGCCCGAGGTGGTTGCCCTCGGCGGTGTGGTTGTAGACCACGTCCAGGATGACCTCGATGCCGGCCGCATGGAGCTCCTTGACCATGGACTTGAACTCCTGGACCTGCTGGCCGTGGTCGCCGTTCGCGGCGTACGACGCCTGCGGGGCGAAGAAGCCGATGGTGTTGTAGCCCCAGTAGTTGCGCAGCCCCTTCTGGACCAGGGCGTCGTCCTGCACGAACTGGTGCACGGGCATCAGCTCGATGGCGGTGACGCCGAGCTTGGTGAGGTGCTCGATGACCGCCGGGTGGGCGACCCCGGAGTAGGTCCCACGCAGCTCCTCGGGCACCTCGGGGTGCAGCTCGGTGAGGCCCTTGACGTGCGCCTCGTAGATGAACGTCTCGTTGTACGGCGTGCGCAGCCGCCGGTCGTCGGCCCAGTCGAAGAACGGGTTGACCACGACGCCCAGCATCATGTGGTCGAGCGAGTCGTCGTCGTTGCGCGAGTCGGGGTAGCCGAAGTCGTAGGAGAACAGCGACTGGTCCCAGTCCATCTCCCCCACCGTCGCCTTCGCGTAGGGGTCGAGCAGCAGCTTGGCCGGGTTGCACCGCTGGCCCGTGCTCGGGTCCCACGGTCCGTGGACCCGGTAGCCGTAGCGCTGCCCGGGCTGGACGTTGGGCAGGTAGGCGTGCCAGACGAACGCGTCGACCTCGGTGACCTCGACACGTGTCTCCAGGCGCTTCCCCGGGTTCTCGGGGTCGTCGTCGATCAGGCACAGCTCGACGCGCTCGGCGACCTCGCTGAAGAGCGCGAAGTTGGTGCCGCTGCCGTCGAACGTGGCGCCGAGGGGGTAGGCCTGTCCCGGCCAGGTCTCCGTCATGCGTCCGAACGTACCGGCGGTCCGTGGTGGCGCCGGGTGTCGCCCACCCGCGCAGGTGGGGCCGAGTGGAGGTCGTCACACCACCCGGTCAGACCCTGCCGCGGAGGATCCGGCGCCAGTAGACCTGCGGGAGGGCGTACCGGTCGGCCAGCCACGTCGATCTCCGTGGCCGGGTGAGGTCCACGCCGGGGACGCTCGGCGCCGGGTTCCCGTCGCGGTCGACCTCGACCAGCATCAGGCGCCGGCGGCTGGTGGTGATCGGCATGACGGTGTAGCCGTCGTAGTGCTGGAGGGACGCGTCGTCGCCCGCGGCGATGTTGTGGGACAGGACGGCCACCTGCTTGCGCAGTGCACCGCCCGACGGCCGGGTGCGCACGTCCGCGACGTCGCCGAGCGACCAGACGGACCGGAAGCGCCGGTGCTTCAGCGTCAACGGGTCGATGTCGACCAGGCCGGCCGCGGTGTCGCCGGCGAGTCCGCTGTCGACCACCCACCGGGGAGCGCGGTAGTGCGGGACGACGTGCGCGTACGCCACGTCATCGAGGTCCTCGACCGTGTCCTCGCCCGTGACCGTGACGCGGCGGTCCGACAGGCGGGAGACCCTCGACCCGCGCAGGACGCGCACGCCGTACGACGTCAGCGTGCGCTCCAGCCGTCCGTCCGGCCCGCGGAGCCCGAGCGGCGACGGCCCCGGGATGACGAGCACGACCTCGAGGTCCGCCCGCACCCCGCTGCGACGCCAGTGGTCGCACGCCATGAACAGCGGCTTCAGCGCGGTGGCGCCGCAGGGTGCCGGCTCCGGCGGCACCGTGAACACGACGCGACCGGCGCGCAGGTCGCGCAGCGCCGGCCACACGTCCGGCGCGATGGTGTCGTCGAAGGTGGAGCCGGCCCAGCCGGCGGCGTACGCCTCCCGCAGGCCCGGCGTGGCCTCCCAGTCCTCCTCGAGGCCGGGGCACACCACCAGCGCCGAGCAGGTGAGCCGCCGTCCCGACCGCGTGGTCACCGCGAGGGACGCCGGGTCGGCCGAGACGACCTCGTCGCGGATCGCCGTGCAGCCGTCGGGCACGACGCGGTCGGCCGTCCGCTCCAGCGACGCCATCGTCGCCTCTCCCGCGCCGACGTAGTTGAGCAGCGGGCGGTAGCGGTGCACGGACTGCGACTCGACCACCGCCACGTCCTCGGCCCCGTCGCGCAGCAGCTTGGCAGCCAGCGAGATGCCGGCGTTGCCACCGCCGATGATGAGCACCCCGTGGTGGTCCGTCCTGTCCGGCATCCGTCCTCCACGTCCTCGTCGGGTCGTCCCTGCGACCGTAGCGACCGGTCCCTCGCCCGCCCGCTGACGGCCGGACCGCCGGTGCGAGGCTTGGCCCGTGACCGAGCGCGCTCCCCTGTTGTTCCGGCTGGGCCGCAGCGCCGCCCGGCACCGGGGCCGGTACGTCGCCGCGTGGCTGGTCCTGGTGGTCCTCGGCTTCGCCACCAGCCTCGGGCTCGTGGGCAACGAGTCGCTCTTCGACCGGCTGGGGACGGGCGAGCTGGAGGCGCCCGGCCAGGCCCAGACGGGCCGCGAGCTGCTGGACGAGTCAGGGGCGACCGGCCTGACCGTCATGCTGCGCGTGGACGGCGCCGACGTCCGCGACGCAGGCCTGGCCGGCGCGGTGGAGGAGCTCGTGGCCCGCGTCCGCGAGGTCGACGGCGTACGCCGCGTGGACGCGCCGATGACCACGCCGGGCTGGCCGGCCGACCCGCGCTCGCTGGTCCTCGTCGGCGAGGGCGACCCCGCGAGCGGCTCGTTCGTGGTCGTCGCCGAGACCGGCGGCGACCCGGGCGGACCGGTGCAGGACGCGACCGTCCGGGAGCTCGAGGCCGGCATGGAGCTGCTGGCGCCGTACGCCGACGAGCTGACGATCGGGGGCAGCGCGCTGCTCGTCGAGGACATCGTCGGCCAGATCGAGGACGACCTGAAGCGGGGTGAGGGCATCGCCCTGCCGCTGTCGCTGCTGCTGATGGTCGTGGTCTTCGGTGGCTTCGTGGCGGCCGGGATGCCGATCGTCGGCGCGATCGCCGCGATCTCCGGGGGGCTCGCGATCCTGCTCGGCTTCTCCCACGTCATGGAGCTCGACGCGTCGGTCGTCAACATCGTCACCGTCATGGGGCTGGCGCTGTCCATCGACTACGGCCTGCTGCTCGTCAGCCGGTTCCGCGAGGAGCTCGCGCGCGTGGCCCCCGGCGTGAGCTCCCACGACCTGACCCGTCAGCAGGTCGAGGACGCGGTCGCAGGGGCCGTCGCGACCGCCGGCCGGACGGTCCTGTTCTCCGGCCTGATCGTCGGCATCTCCCTGTCCGGGCTGATGTTCTTCGAGGCGACGGTGATGCGCGCGATCGGAGCCGCCGGGGTCTCGGTCGTGCTGGTGGCCCTCGTCGTGGCCCTGACGCTCGTGCCGGCGCTGTGCTCGCTCGGCGCGCGGCGCCTCGGCCGCCGCCGGGGGGCGGAGGCCGCTCCCGAGGAGGGCGTGTTCAGCCGGCTCGCCGCGGCCGGTCAGCGTCGTCCCGCGCTGACGACGCTGGGCAGCGTCGCCGTCCTGCTCCTCCTCGCCGTCCCGGCGCTCGACCTGCGGCTGAACACCTCCGGCGTCGAGCTGCTGCCCGCGGACGCCGAGCAGCGGGTGTTCTTCGAGCAGCTCGACGAGGACTTCCCCGCCCTGGTCGCTCCCACGGTCACCGTCGTCGCCCGGGCCACTCCGGAACAGGTCGCCGCGTGGGCCGCGGACGTCGAGGCGCTCGACGGGGTGACCAGGATCGACCCGCCCGAGCTGCTCGGCGCGGCGGAGGGCGGCGGGGGCGACGCCGGCCTGGTCGCGCTCGGGATCCACACCGACGGCGGCACGATGGACGACGCCGCTCGCGACGTGTCGCGCACGCTGATGGGCTCCGACCCGGGCTTCCCGACGTGGACGACGGGGCAGGCCGCGTCGCTGCACGACTTCACCGACTCGGTGCTGGACCGCGCCCCCGTGGCGGCGCTCTGGATCGCCGGTGCCACGTTCCTGCTCCTCTTCCTGCTGACCGGGAGCGTCGTCATCCCCGTCAAGGCGCTGGTGCTCAACGTGATCTCCCTCGGCGCGAGCCTCGGCATCACGGTGTGGGTCTTCCAGTGGGGGCACCTGGAGTCGGTGCTGCGCTTCGACTCCGCCGGCGGGATCGAGTCGGTGATCCCGCTGCTGGTGCTGGCGTTCGGCTTCGGCCTGTCGATGGACTACGAGGTCTTCCTGCTGGCGCGGATCATCGAGCTCCACGAGCAGGGGCTCGACGACGACACCGCCGTACGCCTCGGCCTCCAGCGCTCGGGGCGCATCATCACCTCCGCCGCCCTGATCATGGTCATCGTCTTCTCGGGCTTCGCGGCGGGCGAGATGCTGGTGATCAAGCAGACCGGCCTCGCCTTGGCGGTGGCGGTGCTGATCGACGCCACCATCGTCCGGATGGTGATCGTGCCCGCCACCATGACCATGCTCGGCCGCTGGAACTGGTGGGCCCCGGCGTGGATGACGAGGCTCCACGAGCGGTACGGCGTCAGCGAGCACGCGTCGCCGCTCGCCGCCGTGACCCACGCGCCTCGGGGCTGAGCGGCGCGCGCCCGGTTCTCCCCCGGCTGCGCCGGACGGGCGTCCCGGCGGCCGAATCGTCCGGACCACGGACGAACCCGGCCTTGACCCGGGCGCGACGGCCGACGATCGTCGAGGGCACCGCAGGCGTGGAAGCGCTTCCACACCGTGCCCCGCACCGGCACCCCGACCCCTCCACCCAGGAAGTCCGACCGATGCCCCTTGCCTCCCCCCGCCGCTGGGCGGCCGCCGCCGGCGCCGCCGTACTGCTGGCGAGCCTCGGCGCCGCGCCCACGGCGAACGCCGACCTGCCCGACGACACCGAGTTCTACGTCCCCCAGCCCAACCACGACGCGAAGCGACAGATCGCCGACCTGACCCGGCGGGGCCGCAAGGCCGACGCCGCGCTCGTCCGGGAGATCATCGAGACCCCGACGGCGGTCTGGGTGGAGAGCGGCTCCCCCAAGAAGGCCGAGCAGCAGGTCCGCCAGGTCACCCGCCAGGCCGCGGGCAAGGGAACCGTGGCGACGCTGGTGATCTACAACATCCCGTTCCGTGACTGCGCGCAGTACTCGTCCGGTGGCGCGACCACGATGGCGGAGTACAAGGCCTGGATCGACGGGGTCGTGCGCGGCATCGGCGACCGGCAGGTGCTCGTCGCCCTCGAGCCCGACGGCCTCGGGATCATCCCCCACTACACGAACCTCGACGGGCAGCTCGAGTGGTGCCGGCCGGACGAGGCCGACGCCGCGACCGCAGCGGCCGAGCGCTTCGAGATGCTCAACCACGCCGTGGACGCGTTCGCGGCCCTCTCGAGGACCAAGGTCTACCTCGACGGCACCCACAACGGCTGGCTCAACGTCGGCGACGCCGCCGACCGCCTGCTGAAGGCGGGCGTCGCGGAGGCGGACGGGTTCTTCCTCAACGCCTCCAACTACCAGCACACCCAGAACCTCGTGCAGTACGGCACCTGGCTCTCCTCCTGCCTCGCCTACGTCACCGAGGTCAGCGCCGGCGACTTCGGCAGCTGCGGCAACCAGTACTGGAGCGGCGGGCCGGCGAACGGCTGGACCGGCGTGGCCCTGGACCCGGCGAAGATCTGGAGCGACACGGCCGCCGACCCGACGGCCAGCACCGCGGGCATCAACTCGCGCTACGCCTCGATCCTCGGCGACGTCGAGCCCAGCAAGACGTTCATCATCGACACCAGCCGCAACGGGCAGGGCCCCTGGATCCCGACCGCCGAGCAGACCGCGGCGTTCCCCGACCCGCAGACGTGGTGCAACCCCCCGGACCGCGGCATCGGCCCGCGGCCGACGGCTGACACCGGGCACCCCCTGGTCGACGCCTACGTGTGGATCAAGGTCCCGGGCGAGTCCGACGGACAGTGCAGCCGCGGGCTCGGCACCGGTGACGACGTCGTGGACCCGATCTGGGGCCAGGTCGACCCCGACGCCGGCGTCTGGTTCCCCGAGCAGGCGCTGGAGCTCGCGCGGCTGGCGGTGCCGCCGCTGAACTGACGCCGCCGCGCAGAGCGACCGGACGGTCGGCTGTCCCGTCCACGGGGGACAGCCGGCCGTCTCGGTCGCCGACCGCGCCGGGTCTCGTACGCCGACATCGCGACCTGGACTGGATCTCAGCGTGCGAGCTCGCTGGTCGGGACCGACGTCACAGTGCGGAGCGTGTGACGCAGCAGGTGCACCACAGGCACCGCACAACGGCGCGGCAGCGGCCGGTCCCGCCGCTCGACATCAGGTGCGTTCGAGCCCGCGTGACTGGAGCCGGCCGTGTCAGTCGACGACCCGCCCGGTCTCGTACGCCCACATCGCGACCTCCACGCGATTCCGGGCGCCCAGCTTGGTCATCAGGCTGCCGATGTGGGTCTTCACGGTGCTGAGGCTGATGTGCAGCTCGTCGGCGATCTCGGCGTTGGTGCGCCCGCGCGCGATGGTGAGCAGCACCTGCTCCTCACGCTCGGTCAGCGGGTCGACCGGCTGGACCGGCTGCCGGCCCCGGCTGCTGGTGCCGGCGAAGGACGACAGCAGCCGGCGGGTGATGCTCGGCGAGATCAGCGAGTCGCCGCGCGTGGCGGCCCGGACCGCCTCCCCGAGCAGCTCGGGCCCCGCGTCCTTGAGCAGGAAGCCCGACGCGCCTGCCTGCAGCGCCCCGTGGACGTACTCGTCGAGGTCGAAGGTCGTGATGACGACGACCGCCACGGGATCGGTCACCCCGGGACCGGCCAGCAGCCGGGTCGCCTCGACGCCGTCGAGCACCGGCATCCGGATGTCCATCAGGCAGACGTCGGCGCGCTGCTCGCGGGCGACCCGGACGGCCTCCCGCCCGTCACCGGCCTCCCCCACGACCTCGATGCCGTCGAGGGTGCCGAGGATCAACCGGAGGCCGGTCCGGACGAGGTCCTGGTCGTCGGCGACCACCACGCGGATCGTCATCGGCGCACCTCCTTCGGCAGCGTCGCCTCGACGGTCCAGCCCCGCGGGCTCTGCGGTCCGACCACGCACTCGCCGCCGAGGAGCTGCGCTCGCTCGACCATGCCGGTGATGCCGAACCCGCGACCCGTCGCGGACAGGGGTTCGCCGTCGTCCCGCACGCTCAGCCTCACGGCGGCATCGTCCCCCTCGACCCGGACGTCGACCGCGGATGCGTGCCGGGCGTGCCGGCGGGCGTTCGTGACGGCCTCCTGGACGATCCGGTAGACGGCCGCATCGACCGCTGCCGGCAGCTCGTCGAGGGCTCCGGACAACGAGACCCGCACCGGGGGTCCCGCGCCGGCGGCCGACGCCAGTCCCGGGAGGTCCGCGACGCCGTGCCGGGGGGCGTACTGCGCCGGATCCTGGTTGCGCAGCACCCCGACCATGGCCCGCATCTCCCCCAGCGCCCGGGACGCCTCGCGCTCGATCACCTCCAGCACCTCGACCGATGCCTCCGGGCGGGTGGCGGCGAGCGCTCGTCCGGCCTGCGCCTGGATGGCGATCGCGGAGACGTGGTGGGCCACGGTGTCGTGGAGCTCCCGGGCTAGCTGGACCCGCTCGTCCACCTTCGCCTGCTCGAGCCGTCGGATCCGCACCGCGTGCTGGGAACGTACGGCGACGCCCAGCGCCATCGAGGTGAGCAGGATGGTGATGCCGCCGATCGCCTCGTCCAGCCCTGCGTCCGAGTCGACGACGACCCCGAGCACGGCCGCGACGGAGATGACACCGAGACCCAGGGCCACCTCGCGGCCCGAGCCCCACCTGAGGAGCGCGTAGGGGAGCAGCAGGAACCAGACGGCGGAGTACATCTCCAGCGTGGAGCGGTCCGCGACGAGCAGCCCGATGTCCACGGCGATCGCGACGCCGAAGCACACCGCGACCGTCGCGAGGGGTCGGCTGCGCCGCCACCGGACGGCTGGCACCAGACCGACCGTCACCACCCACGACAGCCATGGCAGCCGGAGGCCGTCGCGCAGGACCACCTCCAGGGTCGCACCGGCGACCACCACGGCGATCACGACCCAGTCCCGCGTGCGGCCGGCGTTGCTCCCCGGTGAGGGGGCACGAGGCTCGTCCAGGAGGGACTGCCACGGGATGGTCACCGCGCCAGCCTAGGGAAGCCGGACCTGCGCCGTACCGGCCGAAAGTCTGATCCGCCCTCGGCCACTCGGACGGCACGGCTCGGGCCTCGCGTCCGATGACCTCGAGGCACCGCTGGCGCGACCGTGGACGCACCGGCCGGCCGACGGCGCCGCCCCACTCGAGGAGAACACCCATGTCCCGTGTCCTGATGCGGCTCGGCCGCTTCGCCGCCCGCCGACCGTGGGTCGTCATCGCGACCTGGGCCGCGATGTGCGTGATCGTGCTCGCCTCCGCAGCCGGATTCGGCAAGGAGCTCCACGACCCCTTCGAGGCGCCCGGTCTCGACTCGCACGCCGCCAGCGAGCTGCTGACGCAGGCCGGTGACGGGGACATGGGGCTCGGCGCCGACGTGGTGCTGACGCCCCGCCAGGAGGGCGTCGACTTCTTCGGCTCGCCCGAGGCCCGCGCCGACGTGACCGAGGCCCAGGCGGCGCTCGCAAAGCTCCCCCACGTGCTCGGCACCAGCGACCCCGCGGGCGCCCTCGCGAAGGGCCGGCAGGCTGCCGTCGGCTCCGGCGTCGTCTCCCCGGACGGGACCGTGGCCCTGGTGCGGGTCCAGTACCCCGACCGCGAGGACCTCTCGGCGGCGGACCTCGAGCGCCTGGAGACGGTCCTGGAGGACCTGCGCGACACCACCTCGCTCCGGGTCGAGGCGGGTGGCGACCTGCACTTCGCGTTCGAGCAGCCACCCGCCGGGCTGTCGGAGGCGCTGGGCCTGCTCGCAGCCGTCGTCATCCTGCTGGTCGCGTTCGGGTCCGTCGTCGCGATGGGCCTGCCGATCGGCACGGCGCTGCTCGGGCTCGCGGTCGGTGGCGGCTCGCTGTCGCTGGTGGCGTACGTCGTGGACATCCCGAGCTGGGCCACGATGATCGGCGCGATGGTCGGCCTCGGCGTCGGCATCGACTACTCCCTCTTCGTGCTCACCCGCTTCCGCGAGCACCTGGCGGAGGGCCGCAGCGTGGAGGACGCCGTCGGGCTCTCGCTGGCCACCGCCGGCCGTTCCGTCGTCTTCGCCGGCGGCACGGTCGTCGTCGCGATCCTCGGGCTCGCCGTCGCCCGGATCCCCTTCGTCACCGCCGGCGGCGTCGGCATCTCGTGGGTGGTGCTGGTGATGGTGCTGGCCTCCATCACGCTGCTCCCCGCCCTGCTGGGGCTCGCGGGCCACCGGGTCAACGGCCGTCGCCGTCGTACCGAGGGCGTCAGCGGCCGCTGGCGCCGCTGGGCCGCCCACGTCGGCCGGCACGCGGTGGCCTACACGGTCGGCGCCACCCTCCTGCTCCTGGCCATGGCCGCACCGATCACCGCCCTGAACCTGGGCTTCCCCGACGAGGGCACCATGCCCGAGTCCCGGACCGAGCGCCGCGCCTACGACCTCATCGAGGAGGGCTTCGGGCCGGGCGCCAACGGACCCCTGGTCATCG
This sequence comes from uncultured Nocardioides sp., assembly GCA_902805885.1. Lineage (GTDB taxonomy): Bacteria > Actinomycetota > Actinomycetes > Propionibacteriales > Nocardioidaceae > Nocardioides. The sequence goes on from CADCUM010000064.1 coordinate 26,799, forward strand.
CCGTCGACGTCGCAGGTGACGAGGCGGTCCTCGAGCCGCTGGCCGACGCGGTCGCCGCGGACCCGGGCGTCGCCGAGGTCTCCCCCGCCCGGGTCAGGGGCGACGTCGCCGTCCTGGTCGTCGAGCCGACGACGTCGCCGCAGGCCGAGGCCACCCACGACACGATCGCCCGGTTGCGGGCCGAGGTCCTCCCCGACGTCCTCGCGGGCAGTGAGGCGAAGGCGCACGTCGGCGGTCAGGTGGCGGTCTTCGCCGACCTGGGCGACCGCGTCCAGGAGCGTCTCCCGTGGTTCGTGGCCGCCGTGGTCTCGCTGTCGGTCCTGCTGCTGCTGGTGATGTTCCGCTCCGTCGTGGTGCCGCTGAAGGCGGCGGTGATGAACCTGCTGAGCGTCGGCGCGGCGTACGGCGTGATGGTGATGGTCTTCCAGTGGGGCTGGGGCGCGAGCCTGATCGGCCTGGAGTCGACGGTGCCGATCCTGTCGTTCATCCCGCTCTTCATGTTCGCGATCCTGTTCGGCCTGTCGATGGACTACGAGGTGTTCCTGCTGTCGCGGGTGCGGGAGGAGTTCCTCCGGACCGGCGACAACGACGAGGCGGTCGTCCGGGGTCTCGCCGGCACCGCTCGGACGATCACGTCGGCCGCGCTCATCATGGTCGCCGTCTTCGGCAGCTTCGTCCTCGGCGAGGACCCGCTCGCCAAGATGATGGGCCTCGGCCTCGCGACCGCCATCGCGGTGGACGCGACGATCGTCCGGCTGGTGCTGGTGCCGGCGTCGATGAAGCTGCTCGGCCGGGCCAACTGGTGGCTGCCCGGGTGGCTCGACCGGGTGCTGCCGGGCGAGCCGGTCCCCGCCCGGGTCGTCCACCCGGACGCCGGTCCCGCGGACGCCGAGCAGCCGCGGGCCGTCGTACCGGCCTGACCGCTTCAGCCCGCAGGCGCGCGCAGCACCTTCTCCATCGCCTTGCCGCGGGCGAGCTCGTCGACGAGCTTGTCGAGGTAGCGGATCCTCTGCATCAGCGGGTCCTCGATGTCCTCGACGCGGTGGCCGCAGATCACGCCGGTGATCGCCGAGGCGCGGGGGTTGAGCCGGGCGGCGGCGAAGAAGTCCTCGAACGTCGTGCCTGCCGCGAGGTGGTCGGTGAGGGCGGCGTCGTCGTAGCCGGTCAGCCACTCGATCACCTCGCGCAGCTCCGCCTCCGTGCGCCCCTTCTTCTCCACCTTGGCCACGTAGTGCGGATAGACCGAGGCGACGCTGGTGGTGAAGATCCGGCTCACCCCGGGAAGGCTAGTGAGCCGGGGACGCCGTGCGCCACCATGAGGAATGCGCGGGGCCGGTCGCAGGTGGAGGATCGCTCGCGGTCTCGTCATGGCGCTGCTGCTGCTGGGGGTGGGGACAGGGATGCTCTGGGCGCTGCAGCGTCAGCTGATCTACTTCCCCGACGAGCGCGCGGTGCCGCCGGCGGGCGAGGTGGTCGACGGGGCCCGTGACGTCACGCTCCGCACCGAGGACGGCCTCGAGCTCGGGGCGTGGTTCCTCCCCGCGGGCGGGACCGACACGGGGCTGGCGGTCCTGGTCGCGCCGGGCAACGGCGGGAACCGCGCCGACCGGGCCGGCTTCGCCCAGGAGCTGAGCCGACGCGGGCTGGCCGTGCTGCTCATGGACTACCGCGGGTACGGCGGCAACCCGGGCACGCCGAGCGAGGACGGCCTCGCGGCCGACGCGGACGCCGCGGTGGCAGCGCTGGCGGAGCTCGGCTACCCGCCGGAGCGGACGATCTACGTCGGCGAGTCGCTCGGGACCGGGGTCGTGGCGGCGCTCCAGGCCCGGCACCCCCCGGCGGGGGTCGTGCTCCGGTCGCCGTTCACCTCACTGGCCGACGTGGGTGCCCACCACTACCCCTGGCTCCCCGTGCGGGCCCTGCTCCGGGACCGCTTCGCCGTCGAGGAGCACCTCGTCGCCACGGACGTCCCGGTGACGGTCGTCCACGGCGACCGCGACTCGGTCGTGCCCACGGCGCTGAGCGCGCGCGTCGCCGACCGGGCGCCGTCGCTGGTCGAGCGCGTCGTGCTGGAGGCCGACCACAACGACCCGGTGATGTTCGGGCCGGAGGTGGCCGACGCCGTGGCGAGGCTGGCCCAGGACGTGGGCTGAAGTCCCCGCGCTGGCGTGCCCCGCACTCCGCAGGACGCGGTACCGTCGAGCATGGCCTCCTCAGCGCTCGTCCGTCCCCGCAGCGGCAAGATGATCGCCGGCGTGTGCGCCGGCCTGGCGAGCCGGTTCGGGCTGTCGAAGGGCATGGTGCGTCTGCTCTTCGTGGTCTTCGGTCTCGTCGGCGCCGGCGAGATCGCCTACATCGTGCTCTGGATCCTGATGCCCAAGGAGTGAGCGCCGAGGGAGTCACCCGGCAGCAGGCGCGAGCCTGCGGGCCAGCGGGTCGCGCGTCGCCAAGCCGAGGACGCCCAGCCCGACCAGGCCCAGGGCCGCCCACCGGATGAGGCTGGCCTCCCACGGAGGGCCCCAGGTCTGCGCCTGTATCAGGACGTACGTCTGCGGCACCACGTTGGTCAGCAGCGCCAGGGCCAGCAGTCCGACCACGGCGAGGTGCGACGGTCGGTGGATGTCGCGCCAGGCGCGGAGGCCGGCGCCCACCGCCAGCCCGAGCGCCGCGAGTGCGAGCGCCTCGACAGCCAGGGGCAGGACGGGGGTGGCGGGCACGACGACCTGCACGGCCGCGCTGCAGGCGGCCCAGGCGACGACCACGACGCTGCCGGCAGCGAGGAACCGCGCACCCGTACGGGCCGGCCGGGGGTACGGCGACGCCGCGGTCACCTCGCCGGCTGGATCGTCGACGGCAGCGACCCAGGCGCAGGCGAGGATCAGCCCGACGCCACGCACCAGCCTGAGGGCGTGGAAGTCCGCCTCGATGAGGACCAGGGTGACGCCCGTGAGCAGCAGCGCCCCGGCGACGGGGACGAGCAGCTCCGGCCGCCGTACCAGCCACCACGAGACGGGGAGCAAGGTACGGAGCGGGCCCGCCCCGGTCCCCACCGCGGACCTCACAGCGGACCTCCGGGCATCTGCAGGTAGCCGGCGGCCAGCGCCGCCGCGAAGCAGGTCAGGCCGAGGACGACGACCGGCCCACGGCGGGCGGCCACCCGCACCCAGGCGGCGGCGAACGCCAGCGCGCTGAGGGCGACCAGGTAGGCGACGTGCAGCGGCGGCGACCCGGCGTACACCCCTGCCCAGTCGCCGGCGGACATGCCCCAGCGCGTCCAGGTGAAGGCGGGACCGAGCACCCGCAGGTCGTCCTGGTTGTCCACCCAGACGTTGGCGACCACGATCGCGACCACGCCCACCACGGCGGTGACGCGCGCTCGCGACCAGACCCCCAGCATCAGTCCGTAGAGGACGGCGCCCGAGAGGGTCACGGGCGCGGCGAGGACGTGCCACAGCCCGGGGATCCCGTCGGGGGCGCTCGTGTACTGGTCCGTCGCCAGGAAGGCGGTGCGGACCGCGGTGGAGATGCCCAGGCCCAGCAGCGCCGGCGCCAGCGAGGCGAGCGCGATCGCCTTGACCCGCTCCTCCTGCCGGGCGGGGACGGGCGCGAGCATCTCCTCGGCACCGGCGCGGTGGTCGCGCGTGGCCACGAGGTAGCCGACCAGGATCAGCAGCACGCCGGGGTAGAACGTCAGGATCAGGGTGGTGGTCTCGAACGCTGCGCGCGGCCCGTCGTCGCCGAAGAGCGTGACGGTCGTGCCGACGAGGTTGATCGCCAGTCCGACCAGGGTGAGCGGGTGCAGCAGCAGACGGCGCGCCTCCTGCCGCGCCAGGGTCGGCACGACGGACCGGACGGGCGCCGCCGCCACGAGGCGGGGGCGAGCCGGCGATCCGGCGGGGAGTGCGGCGGCGCTCATGCGGCCTCACCCCGACCCTGGGCGGCCTGCGGGCCGAGCAGCAGGAGGTAGGCGTCCTCGATGGTGGGGTCGACCAGCTCGGCACCCGCAGGCGGGTCGCCGATGTGGTGGTAGTGCCCGGCGCCGACCCGCCAGCCCGCGACGGCTCGGGGGTCCTTGGCGTCGTCGACCCAGACGCGACCAGTCGCGAGGGAGGCGAGCTCGGTCGGGGTGCCGGTGAACACGCTGCGGCCCTCCTTGACGACCACGACGTCGGAGCAGACCGCGGCGACGTCCTCGGTCTGGTGGGTGGACAGGATCACGGTGCGTCCCTGTCCGGCCTCGGAGACGAGGTCGCGGAAGCGCATCCGCTGCTCCGGGTCGAGGCCGACGGTCGGCTCGTCGAGCACCAGCAGCGGGGGGTCACCGAGCAGGGCCTGCGCCAGGCCGAGCCGCTGCCGCATGCCACCGGAGAGCGCCCGCACCCTCTTGGTCGCGACGTCGCCGAGAGCGACCAGGTCGAGCACCCGGCGCACTTCCTCGTGACGCGCCCTGGTGTCGGTGTGCTCCTTGAGGACGGCGACGTAGTCGACGGCCTCGAACGCCGTGAACCCCCGGTGGAAGCCGGCGTCCTGCGGGAGGTAGCCGAGGCGGCGACGGACGGAACGGCGGCCCACGGCGTCGTACGGGTCCTGGCCGAGGACGCGCAGCTGGCCGCTGTCGGCGGGGAGGACGGTGGCGAGGACGCGGAGCAGCGTGGTCTTGCCGGCGCCGTTGGGGCCGAGCAGACCGGTGACCCCGGTGCGGGCGTGGAGGGTCATGCCGTCGAGGGCGCGGTGCCGGCCGTAGGCCTTCACCAGCTCGGTGGCTTCGATGGTGGTCATGCGGTTCTCCTGATGACGTCGGCGATGTCACGCCGTTGGACGAGGAGCACCGCCGCGGCCGCGGCCAGGGCGACGGTGCAGCCCAGCACCACCGGTGTGGTGGTGACGAGCAGGGGGTCGTGTCGGGGAGCGAGCGCTCGCAGCGAGACCGCCAGCCAGGCCACCGTGAGGGCGGCGGCCGCCTGGTGCGGGGCGATCCAGGTGCTGACCGCGACGGTGCCGACGGTCAGCGCGAGGCCCGGGAGCAGCCAGGCGAGCGCCAGGTGGGCCGGGCCGGGCAGCAGCAGCCCCGCGACCGCGGCGGGCACGAGGGTGGTGGCGACGACGAACGCCGTACGCAGCGCCAGCAGCCGCACCGCGGAGTACGGCGTCGCCGCGACGATCTCGTGGGCGGGATCGGCCGCCGGTCCGTAGGCGGCTGCCACACCGAGGGCCGGGAGCACGGGAGCGAGGGCCAGGAAGACGGCCACGCCGTTGTCCGCGACGTACGCGGCGAGCAGCGAGAGCGCCAGGACGACGCTCATGCCCGTCACCCACGCGCCGCGCAGTGACGGGGTGGCGGCGACGAGACGGGCCGTCGCGTCGCTCATCCCGATGCTGCCGAGGAGGCGCTCGAGCAGCGTCGGTCGCGGTGCCTCGACCTCCTCCAGGACCTCGGCCCACACCAGGTCGAGGCGGGGGGTGTCGACGTGGGGTGCGAGCAGCGACCGGCAGGGAACGCAGGCGACCAGGTGCTGCTCGACGGAGGCGGCGAGCACCGGGCCGACCGTGCCGACGGCGTAGCGACCCGCCAGCTCGCCGTCGAGGTGCCACGGGGTGGTGGTCATGCCAGCTCCTTCCGCAGGGCGCGCCGCGCGCGCATCATCCGGGTCTTGACTGTCCCGGCAGGGACTCCGAGCAACCGTGCCGCCTCGCGCGTGGTGAGACCGTCGAGGACGGTCGCCTGGACCACTGCGCGGAGCTCGGGGCTGAGGCGGCCCAGCGCGCCGGCCAGGTCGCCGTGCTCGACGCCGAGAAGCACCCGGTCCTCGGCGGACTCGAGGGTTCCGAAGGTCTCGACGTCCTCGAGCGGGCGGGACGAGGGGGGCTGGCGCCGGAACGCGTCCACGAGTCGGCGTACGGCGATGCCCCACAGCCAGGCACCTGCATCGCCCGTGCCCTCGTAGCGTCCCGCGCCCTTCCAGACCGCGACGAAGGTGTCCTGGAGGACCTCGTCGACGACGCTCGGGTCCGCACACCGCCGGCTCAGCCGGATGCTGAGCCAGGCGGCGTGGCGGCGGTAGAGCTCCTCGAGGGCCGCCGTGGAACCGGAGGCGACGGCGGAGAGCAGGTCGGCGTCGGAGGGCTGGTCCATGTGCCGGTCCTCCTCCCGCACCTCGTCCCGGTCACGCACGGCGAGCACCATCAGAAGTCGACGGTGAGGCAGGCGAGCCGGGCGCCGGCAGTGCCCGCGGGTCCGTCAGGTCCGGTGTGGGTGTGCTCTGCGTGAAGCATGACCGAACCGGCGGCCCGATCGGGAGAGAACTGCCACGGCACCTTGGTCTGGGCGACCGCGTTGCCTTCCTCGTCCGTGGTGACGTCGAGCCAGATCTCGTTGGTCGGGTTGGCGTAGGCGGGGTCGGTGGCCGAGGAGCCCTGGGGGAACGGGACGTGCTGGAAGTGGCCTCCGGCCGCCATCGGGTTGGTGGCGTGGCACGCGAAGCTGTGGGCGTGCGCGCCGTACTCGTGGTTCGGCAGCAGGCCGCGGACGTGGAGCGTGACGATGGTGTCGCCGGCGGCGTTGTAGACGGCCTGCACGCGGGCGGTGGCGCCGGCGGGGACGTGGTGCCCGGTGCCGTAGCGGACGAGCTCGCCCTCGCTGCGGACGCGGTCTGCGCCCGCGATCGACGGCGACGCCGCGAAGAGGACGAGGCCGGTCGCGATCGCGGCGACCGAGAGGTGACGAGTGGTGTGGGGCTTGCGCATCGTGCTGCTCCAGTTCGGATGACGTGTGGACGTGGTGTCACCTCCCTTGTCGTCGCCCGGCGCCTCGGCGGTTCACACCACGGACGGAATCCCCGACAGGTCTAGACCTGCATGGGCTCGGCACGATCCCGTGTGACCGCCGGGCACGGCACAGCCCCGGGTCGGGGCGTCGTACGGCGCGCTCCACAGGCACGTCCCGACGTCTGCGGCACTACGAGGAGGCCGCCTGGACGGCTAGCGACCGCGGGCCGGGGGTGGCTGGAGCGGCTCGTCGCGCGATGGAGGCGGTCGAGGCCCTTGAGCAGCAGCGCACTGACGACGCGAAGGTCGTCGTCACCCTGGACGACGGACGACAGGCTCCGACGCCGTCGCAGCTCAGCCGTTGCCTGAGAACTCCGCCGCGGCCAGCCCGCTGAGGTCCCTGAGGCCGGCCGTGAGCAGCTCGGCGACCGTCATCGGCGGCACGTCCACCAGCTCGGCGGCCTCCTGGTGGGTGAGCCCGCCGAAGACGCAGAGAGCCAGGCAGGCGCGCTGCAGCGGTGCGAGCTTGCCGAGCCACACCATCGCGGGCGGGAGGTCGAGGGTGCGGAACGTCTGGTCGACCAGCTCCTGGCTGCGCGCGTAGACGTGTCGGGAGAGGGTGCGGTGCGCGGTCTCGGCCGGCACGGTGTCCTCGGAGCGGGCGAGGTCGGTCATCGCGAGCGTGACGGCCTGGGTGGCCGCCGCCTCGTCGCCGAGCAGCGCGCTCGCGAGGGCGTACGCCGCCGGGCCGTGCCGGTCCCACACCTCGGCGGGCCTCAGTCCGGCGCCCTCTGCACGCACGGAGCGCAGGGTGGCCCAACGGCGCGACGTGCCTGCCGACCTGGTGTCCTGACGTACTGATCTCATCCGGCGTCCTCCCTGCCCTCACGCGATCGGTCGAGCCGTCGCGTCCTCCGGGACTCAACCTAAGCGCCTCCACAACCTTTGTCCAGGGTTTGTACAAAGTTCCTGCGAACCTTGGACGCTGCCTGGACGACCGACGCTCTCGGCACGGCCACCTCGCTGCCTCCGCCGGTGGTCACCCGCCGTCCGGCGGGGTGAGGTACGTCCAGTGCTCGGCCCCCGTCGCCTCCACGCACCGGGTGACCGCCTCCCGCGCCCGGCTGTCCAGCAGCTCGGCGTGCTCCGACGTCCCCAGCGGCTCGGCGCCGCCGCCGAACCGGCCGGTCTCGCCGACCGCGGGCTCTCTGCCCGGCCACGACACGACCCGCGCCTCGGCGTCCCAGGAGAAGTCGGCCGTCCAGGCCGGCACGCCCTGCCCAGCATCAGGTCAGTCGGGGAGGGGCGCGCTACTCCAGCACGGTCACGGCGGCCGTGCTGCTCGCCCCGACCACAGGGTCCGACGACCAGCCCGGCACGGCCAACGGCAGGTCGAGCGGCGCGCGGAGGCTCACGGTCACGGATCGTCCGGCGGGGTCGACCACGACGGAGGTCTGGATCCCGGGGTAGCGGCCGGCGGCCCCGGAGTCGCGTAGGTAGTCGTGCACCGCGGCACGCACGGAGTCCGCCTCCTGGAGGAGCCGGTCCTCGGGCAGGCCCTCGGTGTAGACACCGGCCGAGCCGAGGTCCGCACCGTGCAGAGCCGCGCCGTCGGCCAGGCTGGCGAGTCCCTGGCGCTGCAGGTAGGCCGCGGACGCGTCGATCACCACGACGACCGCCATCAGCAGGATCATGGCGAACCCGATGATCAGCAGCGTGACCTGCCCGGAGTCGTCCCGACGGCGCGGGCTCACGGGCTGTCCTCCTGGTCGGCGACGCTCTCGACGTACTGCCCGATCGGCACCCGGTGGGTCGCGCTCAGGGCGAACGACGCGGCGTCGCGACCCAGGACCTCGGGCGCCATCGGCAGCCGGACCGAGGACGTGATCTCCACCGTGATGACCGCGGTCCCGACGTGGCAGCTGCCGGGCGCCGGCGTCTCGCAGCTCACCGACACCGTCGCCTCCTGACCGTCGGACCCCTGGTCGGCCAGCACCTGTCGCGCCGCGGCGTTGGCGCGCTCCAGCCCGGTGGCGTCGTCGGGGGCGAGGGCGTACGCCCGGCCGGCGGCCCGCGCGGCCGCGCTCGTGGCGAAGGCGCCGCGCTGCACCTCGAACACCGACAGCACGATCCAGACCAGCGGGACGATCAGGATCACCGCGAGCCAGGTGAACTCGACCAGGGCGCTGCCCCGGTCGTCCCGGCGCCGCCGGCTCACGGCTGCACCTCCGCGACCGCGTGCCCGGTGACCCGGACCTGCACGGCCGGACCGCCGAGGCCCAGGACGGGGACGTCGGCGACGACCACGGCCTCGTAGCCCGGCGCGCCACCCACCTCCGCCGGACGTACGACGACGTCATGGGCGAAGTCGCCGGACACGGCCTCAGCGACCTGCTGGCGGATCTTGGCCTCGCCCTGTTGCGCCGACGACCCCGCGACAGCGGCATGGCGAGCTCCCTCCGAGGCCGCCGAGGCCAACGTGTTGCGCACGTGGAGGACGAGGGCGAGCTGGAGCACCCCGATCACCAACGGCAGCAGGAGGAGCAGCACGAGCACGAAGTCGACGACCGCGGCTCCTCGCTCGTCCCGGGTCACCGGCTGCCCCGCCCGGGTCAGCCCCGCACCGAGCTGAACGCCGCCGCGAGCATGGCCTGCAGCTCGTCGCGGACGAACGGCAGCAGCGCTGCGACCACGGCGGCGGTCATCACCGTCACCATGACCCAGCCCGGCACGTCGCCGCGCTCGTCGCGCGGTCGTTCGGGCAGCGCCAGCTGGCGGAGGATGGTGTGGAGCAGTCCCGAGAGTGGATCGCGCATCGTGGTTCCTCATCTGTTGTCGTGGTCCGGGGATCGTGTGGTCAAGGGAAGTGGGTGTCATGGGGTGGCGAGCCGGAGGCCGATGACCCCGGGGAAGAAGGCGAAGAGGATCGTCACGGGCAGCACCAGGAACACCACCGGTGCGAGCATCGCGACCTCCTTGCGGGCCGCGGACTCGATGAGCTGCCGCCGCCCCGCCTCGCGCACGTCGGCCGCTTGCGCGTGCAGGACGTCGGCCAGCGGGGTGCCTCGCTCGATGGCGACGGCGATGCCGGTCGAGAAGCGGGCCACCAGGGGCAGGCCGGTGGTGGCCGCCAGGCCGTCGAACGCGCGGGCCACGGGCTCCCCCGTGCGGATCCGTGCGAGCACGGCGGCCAGCTCCTCCGACAGCGCCCCGTGGCTGCGCCGTACGACGCGGTCGAGCGCTGCGACGGGGCTCTCCCCTGCGGCGACGGAGAGCGCGAGGAGCTCGGCGACGGTGGGGAACTCGACGAGGATCGCCTGCTCGCGCTCGCGCACCTGGCTGCTGAGCCGGTTGTCACGCAGCAGGACGCCGCAGGCGAAGCCCACGACGCAGAGCAGGAGCGCCGAGACCGGGTCGACCGCACCCGTCAGGGCCCGGAGCAGCTGGATCGCCGCGACCACGGCGAACCCGGCCACGCCCCACAGCACCTGCTCCACCCGGAAGTCGTGCACGGTCGCGTCGCGCCCTGCTCGTCGGAGCCTGCGTCGCACCGAGGCGCTGCCACCGAGCACCCGCTCCACCATGTCGGCCGCTGAGCGCAGCAGGGGGCCGAAGATCCCTGCCGCCGCGGTCGTCGGTGACGACGAGGCGGACCTCAGCGCGGGGACGGCACCCGTGTCCCGCCGCGGCACGTCGCGGAGGTAGGGCAGCACGCGGACGGCGAGCTGGGGACGACGCAGGGCCAGGACGCGGAGAACGACGAGGACGAGGCCGCCGCCGGCGGTGCCGCCCAGCACTGCGCCCCACGCAGCTGTGCTCACGACAGGATCCGCCGTTCGACCGGGAGCCGACCGATCCGCGTCATCAGCCGGTAGGCGAGCAGGCAGAGCCCGGCGCCGATCGACAGCACCACGACCCCGGCGGGCGAGGCGTAGCGCTGGATGACCGTCGTCTGGAACGACATCAGCAGCAGCACCGCCCACGGAGCGGCCACGGCGAGCCGAGCGCCGTTGACGGTCCACGCCTGGCGCGACTCCAGCTCGGAACGGGTGCGGGCGTCGTCGCGCAGGAAGCCGGAGAGGTTGCGGAGGAGGCGGCCCAGGTCTCCTCCGCCGACCTCACGGGCGACCCGCAGCCCCTCCACGACCCTGTCGCCCACGGGATCGGCCAGCCGGTCCTTGAGCAGGTCGAGGGCGTCGCCGAAGCGGCCGCTCACCTGGTAGTCGACGGCGAAGCGGGCGAAGGGCTCGCGGAGCACCTCCGGACCGGACGTGCCCAGGGCCGCGACGGCGTCCGGGAGCGACAGCCCCGCCCGTACGGCGCTGGCGAGGTTGTCGACCGCCTCGGGCCAGACCTCCGCGAAGTCCCGCTGGCGCCGCAGGGCGCGCTGGCGCAGGACGCCGATCGGCGCCCAGCCCGCCATCAGGGCGAACACGACCGCCACGGGCACCGTCCTGGAGACCGCCTGGACCAGCGCGAACGTGACCGCGGCCAGGACGACGCAGAGAAGCACGACACCGGTGGGGGTGACGTCGGCGAGGCCGGCCCGGGCGAGCAGCCGCGTCACCCCGTCGCCGCGCGTCGTCCGGGGCGTCCGTGGCATCGTGAAGGACGACCAGATCAGCAGGAGCCCCACGCCGACGCCGAGCCCGACGAGCGCCCCCATCAGGCACCCTCCCGGGAGAGCAGATCGTGGACGTCGATCCCGACGCGCTCGTACCGCTCGGTGCGGGCCGGCATCCCGCCGCTGCGTCGCAGCTCACCACCGGCGCGGACGAAGATCGGCTCCACCTCGATCACGTCGGACTCCACCCGGCCCGGGACGGCCGCGATCTCGTTGACCCGACGCACACCGTCGTGCCCCAGCCCGAGGTGGAGGACGAGGTCCACCGAGCTCGCGACCGTCGGCACCACGAACCTCGCCGAGATGTTGTCGCCGGCCAGGAGCGGGAGGGTGCACATCTTGACCAGCGCCTCGCGCGCGCTGTTGGCGTGCAGCGTGCACATGCCGGGCAGCCCGGCGTTGAGCGCGAGGAGCAGGTCGAGGCACTCCCCCGCCCGCACCTCCCCCACGATGATCCGCGACGGCCGCATCCGCAGCGACTCCTTGACGAGGTCGCGCAGCGCGATCTCGCCGGTCCCCTCCAAGCCGGCCTGCCGGGTCTGCATCGCCACCCAGTCGGGGTGGGCGAAGCGGAGCTCGAAGACCTCCTCGACACTCACCACCCGCTCGCCGCCAGGGACGGCCGCAGCGAGGCAGTTGAGCATGGTCGTCTTGCCTGCCTGTGTCCCGCCTGCGACCAGGATGTTGAGGCCCGCGCGCACGGAGGCCTCCAGGAACGACGCGGCGTGCGGGGTCAGGCTCCCCAGCGCCACCAGGTCGACGAGCCGGTGGGCGCGCAGCACGAACTTCCGGATGTTGACGGCGCTGAAGCCACGGCTGATGCCCTCCAGCACGACGTGGAGGCGGTGGCCCTCGGGGAGCATCGCGTCCACGAAGGGCCGGCTCACGTCGATCCGCCGGCCGCTGGACTTCAGCATCCGCTCCACTAGCTCGTGGACCTGGGCGGGCTCGAGCACGAGGTTGGTCAGCTCGTGACGTCCGCCCCTCGCGACGAAGACACGGTCGGGTGAGTTGATCCAGATCTCCTCGACCTGCGGGTCGTCGAGGAAGGGTTGCAGCGGACCGAAGCCCGAGATCCGGGCCACCAGCTCGCCGACCACCGCGCTCGGGTCGGGCACGGGCGCGACGGCCCCGGTGAGGCTGAGCTCGTCGTGCAGGCGGACGACGTCCTCGGAGATGCGTCGTACGACGGCAGGCTCGCGCTGCGGGTCGACGCCCTCGCGCCGCACCCGCTCGCGGACGTGTGCGTCGAGCGTCTCGACGACGTGGTCAGGTGAATCCGGACGCGTCAGCGTCATGGTGGTGCCCCCGCTTCCCGAGAAGGTTGCGACGTCACGCTACCCAGCGCGAGCAGGCCTGAAACAGGGGTCGGGACCGGTCTGTGGAGAACCACTCCTCGGCCTCCGGTGCGCGATGCTCGGTGTCAGCCGATCCGCGGACGAGCCGCAGGCGCGCGGACGCCGATCGTCACCCGCCGCGCTCGTTCGCGCGGCGAGCTCCTCGACGTCAGTAGGCCCCGTCCTTGCCGAGGACGACTCGCACGGTCCTGAAGAGGATCACCAGGTCGTTCGTCAGCGACCAGTTGTCCCGGTAGTAGAGGTCGAGACGCATGGCGTCCTCCCAGGTGAGCCGGGACCGGCCCGACACCTGCCACAGGCCGGTGATCCCCGGCAGCACGTGGAGTCGCCGCCTGGCCGTGTCGTTGTAGGTGTCCACCTCCCACTGCTGCTGCGGTCGCGGTCCCACGAGGCTCATGGAGCCTCCGAGGACGTTGAGGAGCTGTGGCAGCTCGTCGATCGAGTACCGACGGATGACCCGGCCGACCGGTGTGACCCGCGGGTCGTGCTCCATCTTCCAGAGCGCGCCGTCGTGGCCCGCTGCGGCTCGGAGCTCGGCCTCCCGGAGCTCGGCGTCGACGTGCATGGAGCGGAACTTCAGGCAGTCGAACGGCTCTCCGTGCAGTCCCACGCGACGTTGGCGATAGAGCACCGGACCGCCGTCGTACAGCTTGATGAGGACGGCGGTGATCACCATCACCGGCAGCACGGCGAGCACCGCCCACGACGCGACGACGACGTCGAAGACGCGCTTGGGCCAGGCGTTGGCCCGCGACGCACGAGGTCCGGCGACGTACACCAGCGGGACGCCGCCCACCGGGCGGATGTCGAGTCGTTGCCGGCCGATCTCGGCCAGGGGCGGCACGACGATGAGGTCGATGCTGCGTGTCTCCAGGCCCCAGGAGAGATCTCTCAGGTCGAGGCCGGCGCCGTCGGTCACCATGACCGTGTCCGCGCCCCAGCGCGAGCAGTCGGACGCGAGGTCCGACACCGAGCCGAGCGCCCGGGCCGGCAGGGCGTCCTGCGGAAGCGCGTCGACATCGTCCACCACGTAGCCCACGACCCGGTAGCCGGACTGCAGCTCCAGCGCGAGGCGGCCGGACAAGAGGCGGGCGGAGCCAGCCGACCCCACCACGACCACCCGGTGCGTCAACGCGCCGCCCGCCACCCGGCGTCGGCGCAGCCACACCCGGATGACCGAGCGCTCCAGCAGCAGCAGAGCCGCTCCCACGACGAGGAAGCTGACGAGGAACCCGCGGGAGAGGCTCGTATCGGTGAAGTAGCTCATGGCCGCGACGGTGACGAAGCTGAAGAAGACGGCCTCGATCACGCCGACGGACTCCTCGAGCGGGCTCCCCAGGCGTCGCGGGGTGTAGCAGCGGGTCCACCAGAGCATCGCCAGGGTGAGGACGATCAGGGCCGGGGTCATCAGGAGCGCGAAGCGGAATCCTGACTCGGTCGCCGTGGGCGCACCGAGCAGCACGGAGCGAGCCGGCCAGGCCAGGGCCGCGCTCAGGCAGAGCACCAGGATGTCCGTGACGAACACCGTCCGGCCCAGCACGTGCAGCGGGCTCCCGGGTTGGGACCCGCTCGGCCCCATGACGTGGGCCGAGCGACGACGTTGCCGCCCCCTTCCCGGTCTCGACCGCGCAGGCCCCGGGGCGATGACGTTCGTCCCAGCGGACCGACGCCGACCCTGGCGTCCGACGACTGCTCCTTGTGCGTCCCTCAATGCCCCACGCATTCGAGATTCACCCCCACCTTCGACCTGCACTGGACGGTTGCGACCTGGGTCCCGAGTTGTCCAGACGTCGTGGTGAAAGTACCTGCATCCCGTCGCCCGCCTGCCCGCCCGAGCACCCTCAGGGGTGCATCTGCGCGTCTTCTTGACGTGACCTCGACGAACCCTGCTGTTCACCGCCGCTTCATCAACGTCGGCAGGCAACTCCGCTGCCCGACGAGCCTCGCCGCGGGAGCGTCCGCGCGGGGTGTGCGGTCGATGCCGGGCGCCGGTGGGGGCAGCGCCCGGGCCTGCGCCGAGCCCCTGCCGACGGCCTCGAGTGACGTGCTGGCGCTCTAGCGGACGGCCGCTGGGGAGGTCGGCTGCGGCTCCGGCTCCGGCGCCGTCACGTCGCGACCCGGCCGCGACGCCAGGAGACGACCGCACACGGGGCTGACGATGACTGCGAAGGACAGCCATCCCAGAAGCAGGAGCCACAGCATGACCGCATCTTTGCACCTCCGGGCGAGCGCGGGACGAATATCGGAAAATCACCCCGTGTCGTGATCTGCGCATGGTGGCGACGGGACGTCCCCGCCGGCGGGAGCGCAGGCGGCCCCTTCGCACGAGCGCCGTTGGTATCGTCGCGCCCATGCCGCCCTGGTGCCGAGACACATGAGCGGACCCGGGGCGCCCGCGATGAGGCCCGTGCTCGTCACCGACGGGGGGAACGGCCAGAGCAGGAGTGCGCTGGCAGCGGTACGGGCGCTCGGGGCCGCCGGCCATGACGTGCACGTCACCACGACAGGCCCCGTGTCGGTCCCGGGATGGTCGCGGCACTGCCGGCGGCAGATCCGTACGCCGGTCGTCACGAGTGCCGCCTACGCTGCTGCGATCAACGCCCTGCGGGCGCAGGTGGACTACGCAGCGGTGTTCCCGGCGAGCGACGCGGCGCTGCTGGCCCTGGACTGGCCGGGCTCGTCCCTGGTGCACAAGCTCGAGGTGGCCCGGTCCGCTGAGCGTGCGGGGTTTCCCGTGGCCGCGCAGCGCTCCTTCGACGCCGCGGCGCAGCTGCTCGACGCCGCGGAGGTGCTGCCCTACCCCGTGGTGGTGAAGACGGAGGCACGGCAGTCGCCGAGCGGCCCCGCGGTGTGGCGTGCCGACGAGCCGGCGGACCTCGCGCCCGCCCGGGGGCGACCGGGCCCCTTCGTGGTGCAGGAATGGCTCACCGGAGGGATGACGGCGGTCGCCGGGGTCATCTGGGACGGTGAGCTCCGCGCGGTCGCTCACCAGGAGTACCTCCGCACGTGGCCGCGCGCCTGCGGCGTCGCCAGCGCGGCGCGGACCACCGGGCCCGACCTCGAGCTGGAGGGTCGTCTGCCGCAGCTGCTCGCCGGGTACGACGGGATCTTCCAGGTCCAGCTCATCGGGGACCACGTCATCGACATCAACCCCCGGGTCTACGGATCGATGGCGCTCGGTGTGCGGGCCGGGGTCAACCTGCCGTCGTTGGTGTGTCGGCTCCACCAGGGCGACGGGGACCTGGCCGCGCCACGGCGCGCTCGGTCCGGTGTGCGGTACCGCTGGCTCGAGGGGGACGTACGACACGTGGTGCAAGCCGTGGGCGACGGGCAGGTGGGCCTGGCGGCGGCTGCCGGTGCCCTCCTCCCGCGACCCGGAACGGCGCACGGGGACGTCTCGGCGACCGACCCGCTGCCGACGGTGGCGCGACTGCTCTACGCCGGACGATCGACGAGCCGTGCCGCCGAGCTCCCGGTCCCGTCGCCACAGTCCCCGCCACCGCCACCGCCGCCCCCACCCTCGGCACAGGCAGCACGCGACCGGGAGCTCACGCACGACACCGTGGCGACCGCGCTGGCCGACGTCCTGCACGAGGGCGGTCTGCGCGTGTCCCCCCTGGGGCCGGCGTGGTCGCGGGACGTCGACGCCTATGTCCGGGACTGGCCCGACGCCGCGACGCTGGAGGGGAGGGGATGGATCAACGTCGACGACCTCCTCGGCCGCCTCGGCCACGGCACCACGGGCCGTTGGGCGGTCGTCGTCGACGAGCGCATCGTCGGGGCGGCCGACCTCGAGCGGACCGCTCCCCCGCATCCGGTGGACGCCGTCGTGGCGAGGATCGCCCGACAGGGCTGGTGCGGGCCGCGAGAGCACGCCGAGCTCGCCGTCCTGCGGAGCCGGGGCCTCACGGTGCCGGCGGATCTCCCGACGGCCACGTCGCCCCCGGTCCACCGCCGACTGCGGTGGGCGCTCAGGAACATGCTGCGCCCCCGGGTGGTGCTCCGGCTCACCGGCGCGGACGCCTCGACCCGCCGGCGGCTCCGCGCCCGCATCGTCGAGGACCTCGATCGCGCGGGCGTCCCGGCACGGGCGAGCCGCGCGCTGCTCGCGGCGAGAGGGGTCGTGCTCGTGGACGACCGTCCACCCAGGCCGCTGCCTCGCCGGCCGTCGTCGACGCGCCAGAGGGGCGCGGGTCCCGGCCCGGGCGAGGGCTGGGCCGTCGTCGACCTCGACGAGGTCGCCGCCATGGCCGCCGGCGCGCCGAATGCCGGGACTGTCGTGTCCTGGCAGTCCTCCGAGGTCCTCCGACGCCTTGCTCGGTCGACCGGACGACCACAGAGAGGCTAGGCAGCGTCCTTGCGGAGGAGGGGCCGGACCACCGACCAGGCAGCGCTCACCAGCTCCTCGGGATCCGCGGTCCCGTCCAGCACCACGATCCGGGGATGCACCGGCAGCTCCGCGTCGTAGGCGTCCAGCTGCGCTCTCACCGCGGCCTCACCGATCATGTCCAGCGGCTTCCTCGCGTGCGCCACCTCTGCGGGTACGGCGAGGTAGAACGCGACGTCCGGCTCGGGCAGGAGAGCACGCACCAGGCGCTCTGCGAGAGCGACGTCGACACCGGCGTAGAAGACGCGCAACGTGACGAAGGCGTCGAGGACGTACCGGTCGCACACGACGACTCCCTCGGCTCGCCGCAGGGCGCTGGTGACGTGCCGGACGTACACCGCAGTGACCAGGAGGCACCACGCGTACCCGAGCGGCCCTCGACGGCTACGGGGTACGTCGCCGGTGCCGGCGCGGGTGATCGCCGGGGCTTCCGGTTGCCGGAGCAGCCGCTTGACCGCTCGGGCCGGTGCATCCAGCCAGCCCATGCCCATGCCGGGCCGGAACCAGACCACCTCCGATGCCGCGCCGGCGCGCTGGAGCTCCGACGTCAGCCCCGTGACCAAGGAGGACTTGCCGGAGCCGTCGACACCGCTCACCGCGATGATGCACCGGGGACCGGTGCCACGCTCGGACGGACGACGCCTCACGACCAGCGCCCCCGGGACGAGGAGAGTGCCACCACGGTTGCGACTGCCACTGCTGCAAGCCTCCTCGCTCGGACGCGCACGGGTGGCTCTGAGCTCGACGCCGAGCCAGTTCCGAGGTCCCCCCGTGGCTGTCAACCTAGACTAAGCCCATGAGCGACCTGGGAAGCACGGGCGACCGGGGCGGAAGCCCGCGCGAAGGCGACGCACTGGCGGTCTTGGGCTGGGGGTTGCGGCACTACTTCTGGATCATCGTGCTGTGCGTGTGCACGCTCGGCATCCTGTCGCCGATCCTGGTCGAGCGGACGCCTGCCACCTTCGAGGCGGAGGCGCAGGTCGGACCCGACGCGGCCCTGAACCTGCAGAACCTCGACCCGCTTCCCCGTCTGGGTGAGTCGCTCTTCCGCAACGGCAGGGTCGCCGAGTCGGTGCGG
Organism: uncultured Nocardioides sp.; assembly: GCA_902805885.1. Taxonomy (GTDB): domain Bacteria; phylum Actinomycetota; class Actinomycetes; order Propionibacteriales; family Nocardioidaceae; genus Nocardioides. Next base: position 45,011 of record CADCUM010000064.1, read on the forward strand.
CAGTCCTACGATCCCCCGCTGTCGCCCACGGAGGAGGTGATCCCGCAACGCGTCCGCCTCGTCACGGCACAGGACAACGTGGTGCTGACGGTCGTGGGCACCGCGCCCGACGCGGAAGAGGCTGCCGGCCTGGCCAACGCGGCGGCCGAGACCCTGGCCGACGAGCTCACCCGCTACGAGAGCGCCGTCGGAGCGTTCGCCGTCCAGCGATCCGCCACGCCGCCGGGTGCACCCGTGCCGAGGATGGGTCGGACCTCGGCCGCGGGTCTCGGCGGTCTCGCCGGCCTCGTGGCCGGTCTCGGGATCGTCGGACTGCTCCTCGTGCGACGCAGGCCCGTGCTGAGCGCCGAAGGTGCGGAGGCGGCCACCGGGGCCCTGGTCCTCGGCCAGGTCTGGCTCGGCAGGACGTCCGCCGAGTCACGGGGGCTGCCCCAGCTGTGCCACACCATCGAGGCGTTCGGTTGCGAGGAGCTCCTGCTCGTCGGCAGTCGCCGGACCAGGACCCGCCGGCGCGAGCTGGTCACGCTGCTGACCGAGGTGTTGTCCGGCCGACGCGACGTCACGGCCGTCAACGGGCTCCCCCGCGACCGTTCAGGCCCGCGTCCGAAGGGACGCGTGTCCGGTGGGCGCGCTCCGATCTTCCTCGCCGAGGACGCCTCCCAGGCACAGGTCGTCGCCCGGTCCGACCGGTCGGTCGCTGTCCTGGTCGTGCCCCGCGGCATCAGTCGGGCGTCCCTGGCTCGCCAGGTCCAGCAACATCTCGACGGAGGAGCGGCCGGGATCCTCCTGGTGCGGGACGCGGCACGCCGCCGTCGCCTGCTGGACAGGGTGCGACCCGGCAACCGTGCGTCGAGCAAGGATCCCGCACCCGGTGGGCCGGTGGGCGGGCCGGCCACCACCGGCAACGGGTCGGGACCACGGACGGGTTCAGCGGAGCCGGAGCGAACGGGCGGTAGTCGCTAGCGTTCTGGCCGCGGGGTCCTCGAGGAGGGGGAGGCGGTCGCGTGCCCGGCACGCAAGGATGGACGCCCGTGCTGGGCGGCGACGCCGTTCCGGTGCAACGCGATCAGGATGAACACCATCCAGAAGCACTTGAACTCCAGGCTGGACAGGAAGAAGACGGCGAAGACCAGCCCCACGAGGGCGCTGAACGGTGGGCCTCGGACTTCTCGGGGCAGGCGCCAGCCGTCGACGAGGCCCCGGACCAGCGCCCAGGTCAGCAGCAGGAGCCCCAGGACCCCCAGCTCCACGACGGCCAGCAGCCAGACGTTGTGCGCCTGGTAGGCGCCCGTGGCGCCGGCCAGCACCTTCGCGCTCGGGACGGACGCCTGGGTCTCGGCGTAGACCTGCGAGAACGTCCCCCACCCCGAGCCGTACCAGCAGTGCTGGGGGCAGGCGGCAAGGCCCACGCTCCAGATCTCCAGGCGGCCCGACGACGAGGTCGCCGACTCGTAGTTCCGGGAGGCCACGCCGGCGGGCTGGTAGACCCACACCGACAGCGCCACGACCACACCCACGGCAAGGACTCCCAGCATCCTCGCCCGCGCCTGCACCGGCCCGCTCCACGCCAGGGCGAGAACGACCAGTCCCGCAGCGATCGTGCCGGTGCGCGACCCCGTCATCAGGATGCCCCAGAAGACGAGCGCCGCCACGCCGAGGTGCAGCATCCGCGAGCCGGCGGCACGACCCCCCGGGGACGCCGACGCCCGGCTCAGCGCCAGCACGAAGGGCAACAGCAACGACACCGCCTCGATACCTGGGCCCAGCATGTCGTTGCCGAACCGGCCGCCCTCCACGATGCCGCTCCCCGGCTCGTCACCGGGGAAGCCGCCGAGGTAGAACAGCTGGTACAGCCCGTAGCAGACCACCAGCGCCCCACCCGTGAGCAGACCGTTCTCCGTACGACGGACGGCAACGGCGTCGACCGGGCTGAGGGTCACGAGGACGTACACCAGGACGAGGCTCCCGAGCACGAACAGCCCGGTGACCGTGACCTGCAGGTCGACCGTCCACAGCATCGTCGCGCACGCGAGGCCGAGGAAGAGCAGCCACACGGCCGCCGTGGAAGACACTGTCGGGGCGACGGCTCGGTTGCGGGTGAACTGCAGCAGCAGCCCAGCGGACAGCAGCAGTCCGAGCATCGAGGACACCGACCCGAAGGGCGAGTTGCCCACCGACAACAGGCCGCCGAAGGGAATGACGGCGGCGAAGAGGGGCAGCGTGACCCGCAGGGGATCGCGCAGGCAGACCGCCACCAGGGCGAGGAGTCCCGGGGCCGCGACTGCAGCCCACATCCACCATGTCATGACGGGTCGGTCTCGTCGACGGACGTCTCGTCGACGGCCATGACGTCCCAGTGGGTGGGCGAGAACGGCAGGTCGCACAACGCGTCAGCCGACACGTCCCACAGCTGTCCGCGGCCCTCCGTCGCCGTGTCCTCCAGCTTGAGGGCCGTGGTGCCGCCGGAGTCCCCGATGTAGGCGCCGTAACGCTGGAGCGCCTCCGCGATGACCCGAGCCTCGGGATGGAGGTCCACCGCGTCGAGGTCGACGGACGGCTTGATCCTGAGGCGGACCCCTTGCGGCGGCACAGCCGGGTCGTCGCCGGCGTAGTCACCGTCGGAGCCGACCATCGGGAAGACGTGGTCCCGCGACATCTCGGGTCCGACCGCGATCTTGAGGACGTGCCTGATCTCGCCGTCCTCGACGTCCTCCCAGGCGGCGGCCATCGTCGCCCCGTTGTTGCCCCGGTGCGTCCCGCGGTTGCGGGGGTCGTCGGACCGCCCCGTCTCCACTCGCAACCCGTTGGACTCCAGGTAGGTGACCGTCGCCCCGTCGGCCGACCAGGAGTCGTCGCCGGCGTCGTAGGCCGCGTCCGTCAGCGCGACGACGAAGCCCTGCTCGCGGTCGTAGACCGTCATGCTCCCGTCGCTGTTGGCCGCCGGGCGGGCTCCGCGAGGTATGCGGAGGCGGGCGAGCTCCGGGAGATCGATGCTCTCGGGAACCTGCAGCTCGTACGTCGGGTCCGGGGGGCTCGCCCAGTAGATCGGGTGGCCCCAGGGGCTGTCCCCGGCACCCGCCAGTGTCAGGCAGCCCGGCCCGCTGCCTGGCGCGGTGCGCAGGTGGTCCAGGATCTCGGGTCCGAACGGGTGCAACGGGGCGTCGTCGGCCACAGGGGTGTTCCACCACGAGTCCGGGCTGAAGGCGCGGAAGCCCTCGGGTGGGGCGTCACGAGCAACGCGCGGCGGGCTGTCGTCGGTCGACTCCATGGCGCTGCCGACCAGCGCCAGGGCGAGGCAGGCCAGCGCCGTCGCCACGAGCAGGTGCCGAAGTCGCATCACGCCCCCCGTCGGAGTGCCGGCACGAGCCCGCCCGGGCCGGTCACCGTGCGTCTCGCTTCCCGAGAAGCGTACCCACGAGGGGGATGCGAGCGAGCTCGGGGAACGTGTCCACGAGCTGCAGCGCCTGCCGGCTTCCCAGCACGACGACGGCGGAGGTCACGACGACCGCAGCCGCTGCGAGCAGCAGCCCCGGATCCACCACGACCTGGAAGACCCACAACGCGACGGCGCACACGGTGATCGTCGCGTAGGCCCGTCGACACTTCTCGTCGATGAACCGGCTGTGGAGGTCACGCCGCATCCCCCACTGGTTCAGCACGTTCTGGCCGACGAGCGCGGCGCAGCTGGCCGCCGCCACCCCCACCGCTGCGAACGGTGGAGCCAGCAGCAGGCACAGGGCGATGTTGAGCAGCGCGGTGACGCAGTTGACCCCCACGACGTACCTCAGGCGTCCGCAGACCTGGAGCGCGTAGGCGTTGAAGCCCAGCATCACGTTGACGTAGTAGCCGACCGCCAGCCACGCGAGCACCGGCGCGGAGCCGGCGTAGCGCTCGCCGAAGAGCACATCGGTCGTCAGGGGAGCCAGCGGTCCCGTCAGGGCGAAGATCGGGAACGAGAACACGGCCACGAACGCGGCCGTGTGCCAGTACGTGCGTCTCAGCCCGTCGATGTCGCCGCGGGCATGGAGCCTGGCGATGGCCGGCAGGAACAAGGTGGCGAACGACGCGGTGATCGCCGTGTTCAGCCGCGCTGCGCTGAACACCGCCCGGAAGTTCGCGACCTCCACCACGGAGTGGTACCACCCGAGGATCACGACCCCACCGACCGTCATCGACAGGAGGGCGAGCTCGCCGGTGATGAGGGGGAAGGAGAACTCGAACACGCTCCGGAACGGCACGATGATCTGACGGGGACGCAGCTCCTGGAGCAGTCCGCGTTCACGCAGGACCTTGACGAGCAGGCTGACGTAGAGCGCCACGCCGACGACGGCAGCGAGGACGTAGCCGATGGCGAGGAACTCGACACTCGCGCCCACCAGGATCAGGCACAGGACGACGACCAGCCGGAGTCCCGGACCGAGGAGGTGCTTCCTGAAGAAGATGGTCCGTGGCTTCGTGAACACCGCGAACAGTGACACGAACACCTGGTCGAGGGCCTCGAGCGGCGACAGCAGGATCAGGATGAGCACGAGGCGGACCGCCTCGTCGCTGTCGACGACCGACCCGATGAGCTGGTCGCTGAAGAGGAAGAGGGCCCCGATGCTCAGCACGCTGGTCACGAAGATGGTGCCGACCGCGAGGACCATGGCGCCGAACATCCGCGCGTAGTCGCGCTGCTCCTCGTAGGTCGCCATGAAGCGACTGAGGAGCCTGCCCTGTCCGAGGCTCAGCAGGATCCGCGCAGCAGCGGCGATGGCCAGTGCGTACGCGAACGCACCGAACTCGACCTTGGTGAGGGTGCGGACGATGAGGACCTGCGTGACGATGCCGAGGAGGAGAGCGATGACCCGTCCCAGGACCAGCAGCGCTGAACCGCGTACGTGGCCCCGACTGTCGCTGACCTCCTGCTCACCCAGGACCTGATCGCCCTGACGGTCCCGGTCCGGCACGAGTTCGAGCTCCTTGTCCCCCGAGGCATCTGCCCAGCCTTCTCGGCCCAGCACGTCCACGCCGAGTCGTGGAGATCATTGTCGCTGTCGGTCGCCGGCTGAGCGGAACATAGCAAGGTGCCCGTCCGGACTGTCCATCCCTGAGGGTGGCACGCCGTGGGTGCGAGGCCTCCGGGAGGAGCTCCCCGCCGTCGGGCGGCGACGAGGTACGGGAAGCGTCAGCGGTGCTGCAGCACGACGAAGTCGTCCCACCTCAGGTCTCGCAGGGAGTCCTGGTGCAGCAGACGGCCCCACACCGGGTGGTCCTCGGTCTCCTGCTCGGCCTTCAGGGCGGACGCCGTACCGGCGTTGTCCCCGATGTAGCAACCTCGGACCTGGAGGGTCCTGGCGATGACGCGAGCGGCAGGCGAGAGCCGCCTGGTCGCCAGGTCGACGTCAGCCCGCACGGCCAGGCGCTGGCCCTCCGCTCCGAATCCGAGCTTGCCGGACTCGGCTCCGACCATCGGGTGCCGGGCACCGGCGGCGGAGCTCGTCTCCACCAGGAACAGGTGGAGCACGTGCCCGAGGTCGGTGTCGTGCTCGATGCCGTGGTCGACCAGGTCCCTGCGGATGACCATCGCGTCGGAGATCCGGCCACGGCTGGTGAAGTTCCGGGGCTCGTTGGACTTCTGGTTGCGGTGGTCCAGGCCGTTGGAGGCATGGCGGGTGACACCGGCGCTCCTGACGTCGAGCAGGCGGCGGCCGACGACGTCCACACCGGTGAGGAACACGGTGAACCCGGAGGCCACGTCCATCACGCACAACGGGGAGTCGGACGTGCCCGTGATGACGTCGGAGAGCCAGCGGGGCGCCCGGAAGCCCCGCGTCCGCAGCACCCGGTTGAGCGGGTTGGAGTTGTCCTCGATGTTGCGGACCCGCCACACCGGGTGCGCCGTGGTCCCGCGAGCCCACGGAGTTCCCCAGCGGTTGTCCCCCGTCCCGTTGATCTTGGGGTAGGGGACGCCTCGCTGCTCCGGGAAGCTCGCCATGAACTCGTGGAACCGTCCCGTCGCCTCGACGTCGACCTTCGATCCGGTCACGCGGCTGCGGAAGTAGGACCTCGGCCCATAGGGAACGTACGGCGGTCGCTGCCGTGGTGCAGACGCGCTGGAGGCGGCCGAGGCGGCACCGGCACCCGTCAGGGGTGCGACAGCGGCGGATCCCATCAGCAGCGTCCGCCTCGTCAGGGAGACCGGCGTCGGGGTGGGCTGGAAGTGTGGGTGGAAGACGGGCATGCCTGTCCTGCTCGTGACTCGGGGGCGACGGATCAAGAGGCGCGGGGGGCGACCCGCAAGGAACGAGGGTATATGTTCGCACCAACCGTGACGCCTCCACCGGAGGCGGAGCCCCGCCTCGACGCCACGTCGCCGTTTCACGCGGACCACCGAGGAGCGATTGATGAGCACGGATCGGCCGAGGTTGAAGGTCCTCTCCATGGTCGGCGCCGGGCGCAGCGGGACGACCGTCCTGGCGAGCATCCTCGGCGAGGTCGAGGGGGTCCTCAGCGCCGGTGAGCTCCGCTGGCTGTGGGAGCGCGGCGTGCTCGCCGGACGGCCGTGTGGCTGTGGGGCGCCCCCTGCCGAGTGCCCCCTGTGGGGGCCCGTCATCGAGCGAGCGGTCCAGGACCTCGGGGGCCGGGACGTCCGGGAGACCGCCCAGCGCATCGTCGCCGCCCAGCACGAGGTCGGTCGGAGGAAGAACCTGCCCAGGGTCCTCGCCAGCGCCGGTGGCCGACCCAGCGACTGGCCGGCCCTCCGCCTCGTCCAGCAGGCGACCGCAGCGGCCTGCGAGGCCCTGGTGCACACGACCGGGATGCTGACGCTGGTCGACACCTCGAAGCGGCCGATCGACGCAGCGATCGTCGCCAGCGTGCCGGGCATCGACCACTACGTCCTCCACATCGTCCGGGACCCGCGCGCCGTGGCTCACTCCTGGAGCCGCGTGAAGACCTTCACCGCGGCGGGCTCGACGCGGACGATGGGCCGACTGGGAGCCAGGTCCACGGCTCGGCGGTGGGTGACCAACGCACTGGCCGCCGAGCTGCTGCTGCGCCGTACCCCACCTGAGAGGTGGCTCCGGCTGCGCTACGAGGACTTCGCCGCCGAGCCACGCCCGCGCGTGGACGCCATCTTGTCGTTCCTGGGGCACGGCGGCCCGGCGCCGTTCCTCGATGACCAGACCGTCCTGCTCGGCCCCAACCACATCGTGTCCGGGAACCCCAACCGGTTCACGACCGGCGAGGTGACCATCCGGCCCGACGACGAGTGGCGGCGTCAGATGCCTGCGCCGAAGCAGCGCGGCGTCGCCCTGGCCGCGTTCCCGCTGATGGTGAGGTACGGCTACCTCGGGCGCCGGCCGCGCCGCTAAGGCCGACACCCCTCGAGGTGCCCTGGCGACGGTCCTGCTCAGCGACCCGCGCCGGCCAGGTCCAGCACCGCGTCGGCCTGCTCCCGGACGTACGCCGTGGCCCGGATGAGGGAGGATCGGCGCAGCGGGGACCGGCCGCGCTCTGCCGCATCGAGCAGCGCGGACCACTTGTCGAAGAGGACCAGCAGCTCGTAGCAGCGGAGCTGCTCGACCTGCACCGGCCCGTCCCCCGCGTAGCCGTGGATGACCTCGCGCTCCACCCGGTCCACCGTGGTCCGGCTGAACGCACGCCCGTGGGTGTGCACCTGCAGGCCGAGCAGACGCACGCTGACCAGCATCCGGCCGAGGTCCTCGTGCGCAGGCACCACCCACCAGGGCATGGGGTCGAACACGGTCAGCCGGTCGTCCCGCCCGACGAACACGTTGCGAGGGGCGAAGTCCCCGTGCGCGACCGCCATCGGCAAGCGGTCCGGCAGCACGCCGGCGGCCAGCTCCGAGCCCCGCGTCCCCAGGTCGGCGAAGCGTGTGCCCAGCCGCTGCGAGAGGTAGGAGCCGTAGGCGTCGAACCGTTCGAGGACGTCCTCCCGGGTGCCCTGTCGAGCCGGCCGCTCGCCGTGAGGGGTCGCCTGCTGGAACACGCGGAGCCAGGCGCCCGCCCGCCGCCACGGTTCCCACGAATCCTGTGCCCGGAACGGGTGCCTCGACGAGACGCGGTTCTGCGCCAGCAGCCGGCGCCGGAGCGTCGCGGCCTGGACGTACTCCATCAGGATCACGTTCTCCTGCTGGAGGTGGTCGAGGGGCCGGACCGACCCGAACCTCGGGTCGGTGTCCGAGAACATCTCGTGCAGGGACCGCAGGCCGTCGTACTCCATCGCGCTGAGCTCGGACACGCTCGGGACGCCCGCGGCGAGCACCGGCCTGCGTGGCACCTGTCCGGGAGACGACGCCGACGGCTCGCGCCGGACCTTGGCGATGACCCGAGGGGTCCCCGGATCCTCACCGAGGTACACCGCGAGCAGCAGGGCGCGCGGCCGGCTGTCGACCTGACGGACCCGGACGGCCGACGCCGGACCGGTCCCTGTGCCGAACCACTCCTCCGCACACTCGGTCACCCGCCGCTTGACCACGTCGGCGGCGTGCCTGTCCTCCTCGGCGCGTTCGGCGCTCAACCGCATCTCCTCACTCGCCCGCGGGCGGCGACGCGGTGCCAGGCACGCCCCGGAGGGTCCCCCACGCCTCGCGGACATCGCTCACGCGCCGGCCTCTCTGCACCTTGCGGAAGGCGTCCACCACGCGCACCGCGCGGCGGGCTCGAGCCCGGACCAGGGCCTGCTCGACCATGGCGAGACGTGCGGCGAGCTGTTCCGGACTGGCGTCGACGACGCTCGCAGGCCGGCCGGGGGGGTCGGACGGGCGGTCGCGCCACTCGCTCCAGCGACGAGCCAGGTCGTCGCCGTCGACGATCCGCCGCCGAGCTGATCCCGGCACCAGCGGCTCGTGCAGCTCCGGACCGAGCGGTCGGTAGCCGAACACCTCGGCGAGCCCGCCCGTGCGGCGGAGCGCGACGTGGTCCGTCGGGGTGACGGCGTCGGTCCACCGGTCAGCCCGCGTGGGGTCGATGGCGTCCCGGGTGCTCGTGGCGCCCTCCACGATGCGGGGCGCGCCCTGCGCGCGCTGCACCTGGTGGTGCTCGAGCAGGTGCGGGTGCCACGGTTCGCCGATCGCAACCATCAGCTCGCGCAGCACCGCCTCGCCGTCCCCCACCAGGTCCTCGTAGCGGACCAGGAAGAAACGTCGGGACAGGGCGCTCCCCGACTGCGCCATCTCGTAGTTCGTCGAGACCCAGTAGTCCACCGCGTCGGCGAAGGTGTAGTGGAACTTCTTGCGGAGGGAGACGGCGACAGCGCCGGGGTGGCGGACGATCCCGACGAAGACAGCGTCGGGGAACACCCGCGCCATCTCGTCGATGTGCGAGGTGTGGAACGGGGTCTTCTCCCCCCAGCGTCGTTTGCCCTGCTGCTGGGCGTGGCGACGGAAGATCCCGTCGTAGAAGACGCGCAGGCGCTCGTCGATCTCGTCCTCGGACCACCCCAACCGCTGGAACCACCCGGCGCCGTGCTGCCAGTCCGGCACCTCCTTGACCCCGGCGAGACCACTCATGAAGCCCGACTCGGGACCGACGGCGATGTGCGGATGACTGTCGAGGATCAGGCGCAGGAGGGTGGAGCCGGACCGCATCGAGCCGACGATGAAGACGGGTCCCGGCGGCGTGGGCTCCTCCGTGGTGCCGGTCCCCGTCATCGTCGCGCACCTCGGACGGTCCAGACGGCGTGCTGGGCGGCCCGGTAGCCACGACTCGTGCGGACGCCGAGATACGGCCGCGCGGTCTTGACCCGCAGGTGTGCAACGCCGTTGCCCCGGTGGATCCCGACGCGCGGGATCGCGAACGGACCCGGCGCCTCCCGCGTCTCGGGGAGCGTGAAGGCGTGGGAGTACCCCGCTCGTTCGGCGGCGGCGCGGACGGACGCGTCGTGGCGCCCACGCGGGTAGGCGAGCAGGCGCACCGGGTGGCCCAGCAGGGACTCGAGGAGCTCTCGACTGCGGGTCAGGTCGTCGACGCACTCCTGGAAGCTGAGCTGGGTCAGGTCGAGGTGGGAGTAGCTGTGCGACTCGAAGTGCACGCCCGCCGCCTGCATGTCCCTGACCTGGTCCAAGGTGAGGGTGGCGAGCGGGTACGGCGGCGGCGTGTCGACCCAGTCGACCGCACGGCCGGCGTCCGTCAGGGTCTCGGCGACGAGGAAGACCGTCGCCGGGATCCCCAGCCGCGACAGCACCGGCGTCAGGTGGGCGTGCAAACCCGCGAAGCCGTCGTCGAAGGTCAGCGCGGTGGTACCGCGTGGAAGGCGACCGTCACGACCGACGGTCCGCACCGCCGACTGCAGCGGCACGACCGTGGTGCGACGGACCAGCCACTCGGCGTGCTCCGCGAAGGCCTGGGGTTCCATCGCCATCGGCGACTCCCAGTCCGGTTGCACCGCGTGGTAGCACAGGATCGTCATCGTGCTCCTCTCCCCAGCGTCAGGTACAGGTCTGACACCGCCCTCGCCGTGGCCCGGGACGAGAAGTGCTCCCGTGCCCGTCGACGGCCCGACTCCCCGACGCGTCGGCGCAGGTCCGCATCAGTCAGCAGTGTGCGCAGGGCCCCCGCGATCGCCGTGGGTGACTGGGCAGCGACCACGTACCCCGTCTCGCCGTCGACCACGAGCCGTCCCACGTCGCCGACGTCGGTGGCCACCACGGGCAAGGACGCCGCCATGGCCTCCAGCACCGACAACGGCATCGCCTCCCACCACGAGGGCAGGCAGAACACGTCCGCAGCGGCGTAGGCAGCCGGCATCTCGTGCGGAGGTCGGGTGCCGAGCAGCGTCGCCCGTCCCCTGGCCGCGGCGACGACGGGTTCGGCCGCCGCCGGGCCCTCGTCCGGGGTGCCCCCCAGCAGCAACAGCTCGTGCTCGATGCCCTCGGCGCACAGGGTCTTGGAGGCCTCGATCAGGTCCAGGACCCCCTTGCGGGGTGTCAGCAGCCCGACGTAGAGGACCCTCGGCGCAGCGAGCGACGGCTGTGGGGGGAGGAAGCGGTCGGGGTCGACCCCGTTGTCGATCAGGAGCACCCGGTCCCGACCGACCGCGCTCACCAACGCCCTCTCGCCGGCGCTCCACACGGCCACGACCCGGTCGACCGGCCACATCGCCGCTCGCATCAGCGCTCTGTTGCGTCGGCCGACCAACCAGGTCTCGATGTTCCCGCCGTGGGCGTGCATGATCACGCCGCACCCCCGCGACCTGGCCGCCAGGGCCAGCAGCCCGGCACGCGCCACGGTGACCGCCGGTGCCAGCGCCGAGTTGATGTGCACGACGTCGTGGTCCTGCGACGAGCGCCACACCCGCACCGCGTCCTTCAACGTGCGAGCGACGTTGGCGAGGGTGGGCTCGCCGCCCTCGGGCGTCCCGTGATGGGCGACGTTCAGGAAGGTGATCGCGTGCTCCTCGGCCAGCGGCCCGCTGCGCAGGTCCTCCAGGAAGCTCGGGATGCCGCCACGATCCGGGGCCCCCTTCCCCACGAGCAGAACCCGCACCATGCTTCCCCACCCTCGCCTCGAACGACCTCGTGACCCCACGGCCCGCGCCCCGGCTGCGCCGGGCTGGCAGGCAGCGTACGCGCGGCGCGCCGCGGTCGCCTAGCGATGCTGGGTGCCGCCGTGCTCGAGAGCCAGCGCGGCGTACTGGTCGTAGAGGCGTTCCGCCTGGCGGAGCAGCCGTTGGGTCCGGGGCCGGCCCATCATCGTCAGCACGGCGTCCTTGCGACTCTCGCGCTCCTGCGAAGGCCGCCCGACGTGCGTCTCGACGACCTCACCCCGGCACTCCTTCCGGTTCATCTCCTCGACCAGCCTGAACGCCTCCGCCCGGTTCGCCTCCGTGGGCTCGTACGGCACGAAGGAGGTGTCGAAGCGCGCGTTGACCGCTCGCACCACCTCGCCGAAGTCACGGGTCACCTGGTCGAACAGGGCGACGACGAAGCCGCGCCGCGCGCGCCACGCGGCGCGGTAGAAGTCGAGGTACTCCAGCAAGGCGTCGTCCGGGGTCAGCGTCGGGCGGCGGACCAGGTAGGACGCCACGGCATCCGCCGGCTGCCTGATGAGCACGACCGTCGGGAGGTCGAGACGGACCGCTCGAAGCACGTGGGGCGCTCCGTGGAGGTGGCGGCCCACGTGCATCCCGGGCTCGTTGGTCACGGTGAACGCAGCGACGCTGAACGTGTTGCCGGACCGGAGGAACCCTTCGATGACGATCGCGGAGTCGCGTCTCGCCAACGTCGTGCGCTTGTCCTTGCGCACCACCATCGCGGCATCCCACAGGTAGGGAGCACGAGCCAGCGGTCGACGCGCGTGGTGGCGGAGTCGGTCGACCGAACGAGACGTCACCGCCTCACGGTACCCCCGCGACCAGATGGGCCTCGCCCCGTTCGGTCGCGGTCACGGTCGCGAGACCCGGCTGGTCCAGTCCACCTCGTCCCGGCGGCCTATCCTCGTGTCTCGGCCACCGATCTGGAGCAGGCATGCACGAGGACCTCGTCACCGTCGTCATTCCCGCCTACAACGAAGCCGCCCACCTCGGGGCGTGCCTCGACTCGGTGCGTGCCCAGGAGCACGCCCACCTCCAGATCGTGGTGGTGGACGCCGACTCCTCCGACGGGACCGCCGACATCGTCCGCGAGCGGATGGCGGAGGATCCGCGCGTCGAGCTCGTCCACCATCCCCGCCAGAACATCCCCTCCTCCCTCAACGTCGCGGTGGAGCACGCCCGCGGCAGGTGGCTCGTGAGGGTGGATGCCCACTCCACGATCGGGCCGACGTACGTCGGCACAGCGCTCGCCCGCCTGCGCCAGCCCGGGTGGGCCGGCGTCGGAGGACGCAAGGACGGCGTGGGCTCCACCCCCGCGGGCCGAGCCATCGCCGTGGCGATGGCCAGCCGCTTGGGCGTCGGCAACTCCGTCTACCACTTCGGCACGACACCGCAGGAGGTGGATCACCTCGCCTTCGGTGCCTACCGCCTCGACGTCGTGAGGGAGATCGGCGGGTGGGACGAGAGGCTGACCGCGAACGAGGACTTCGAGTTCGACCACCGGCTGCGCAAGGCGGGACACCACCTGCTCTTCGACCCGGCCCTCGTCATCGACTGGCAGTGCCGTCAGTCGGTCCCTGACCTGTTCCGCCAGTACCGCCGGTACGGCCGGGGCAAGGTGGACGTGGCGGTGCTCCACCCCGACTCGCTGCGGCCACGACACCTCGTGCCGCCCCTCTTCGTCGCCTACTCGACGGTGGCGACCGTCCTCGGTGCCCGGCGTCCGCGCTGGTTCGGGGCGATGCTGGGGCCGTACGTCGCGGCGGTCCTGGCCGAGTCCGTCAGGTCCGGATCCCGCCTGTCGTCGACCCGGGAGCGCCTGTGGCTGCCGGCGGCGTTCGCCGCGATGCACGTCGGCTGGGGGGTGGGGGTGTGGTCGGCCGCACGTGAGAAGTTCTGGCGCGGCGCTCGCGACCGCGTACGTCCCCGTACCCCCACGCGCCGACCCTAGGTAACGTCAAGATTCAACCCACACCTGTTGGGGTGGGCAGATCGGGGCGGGAAAAGACTTTCCATGGACCCGGGCTCGAAGGAAGCCCTGCGTAGGGGAGATCGGTGGGGCGGTCGGTCACACCTACGCACCGGTCTGCTGGTAGGGGTGTGCGAACTATGGAACGACGCAAGAGGTCCACTGCGGGCGCGATAGCCGGGGGTGTGGTGGCCGCCGTCGCGGTGGCCGGGCTCACGGCGCCACCGGCGCTGTCCGCCGCCACGCTGAGCATCGATGCGCCGGCGTCTCCGACGGCCGGCACGGTGACGCTGACCGGAAAGGTCGGACCAGGGGCACAGGGCGTGACGAGTGTCATGTACGTGCTCGACGCGTCCATCTCGACCAGGTCGTCCGCGGGATCCGACTGCTCCGGGAACGGTGTCGTCGGTGACGAGGACGACCTCAACGGCGATCGCGGGACCCCCGGTGGCAAGACCGGCGACGTCCTGGACTGCGAGATCGCCGGGGTGCTGGCCCTCAACCGCAGCCTGCCCCAGACCGGGACGCAGGTGGGCGTCGTCGCCTTGGCTCAGGCGGCCGCCGCGGCGGACGTGGACCCGGGGGCCTCGGCCACCGCCTTCGTCGCGCCCGGATTCACCGGGGGCGATCCGCAACCCCGGATCGAGACCGTGGCACGAAGCATCGTGCGCCAGCGGATCGGTCTCTACGAGCCGCGAGACCTCGGCGGTGAGGGCACGAACTTCGACGGAGCGATCGACATCGCGTTGTCGACGCTGGCGAGCGCCCCTGCCGGGCCGAAGTGGATCATGTTCCTCTCCGATGGCGAGGCGCCCGTCGACGACGCGGTCGTCGAGCGCCTTCGGAACTCCGACGTCCAGCTGCGCAGCTTCGGCATCGGCGAGCGCGCCACCTGTGGGCGCTTCGCGAGCCTCTACCGACTCGCCAACGCGACCGGGGAGACCTGCGAGCTGGTGCCCAACCCGGCGTCGCTCGCGTCCAGGCTCACCGCGTCGCAGCCCGACTCGGTCAACGGCGTCACGGTGACGATCAACGGCGTCTCGGTGGCAGCGGACATCGACGCCCTCGGCGGCTGGAACGCCCGGTTCACCCTGGGCGCGGGCACGTACACCGCGACGGCCCGCGCCGGCTTCGCCTCGGGTGCGACCGTCAGCACGGAACGGACCTTCGCCGTCGCTCCCAGTGCAGCCGGTCCTCCGCCGGGATCCGTCTCACCCGGCCCGGGATCGCTCAGGGCCACCGCGATCAAGGTGGACAAGCCCAAGCCGACGCGGAAGGCCCTCCCGGCCGCCGTGACAGGTCGGGTGGGCCGCTTCGCCTCCCGGTTCGACGTCACCCCGAGGCTCGACGGGGCGACCGTCGTCCTGGAGGCCCGTCAGGCCGACGGCGCGGCGTGGAAGGCTGTGGACCGCGACAAGGCCGACCGGTCCGGCAGGTTCGCCCTGAAGTGGCGGGTCAAGAAGTCGATGACGATGCTGCGCGTGGTGCTCAGGCCCCACCGGGGCTTCGCCGGCAGCGTGGTTCCCGTCCCCGCACCGCCCATCTCCAACTGCAAGGTGACGCCGCGCGGCAACGGGTGGACGTTGAAGTGCAGCACGACAGCCAAGAACGGGAGCCGGGTGCGCTTGCTGAAGGGCGGGACCACTGTGGGCTTCGGTCGCGTCAAGGACGGCGCCTTCTACCTCCGCGGTGCTGGATCCGTCGGCGCGTTCACGGTCGACGTCGCCACGCGCAAGAAGCACATCCGCCTCAACCTCTGACATGAGAAGGTACCTCGGGCCATGAGAAGTCATCGACACACGTTCCGTGGGGTCCACGCGCTCCTCGTCGCCCACACGCTCGTCGCCTGCCTCGCCGTGCTGGTGCAGCCCGCACCTGCCGGCGCGGCGGGCGGCGTCGACGAGATCGCCTTCCCTCCGGTCGCGGACGCGTTCGTCAACGCCGCCGATCCCACCAGGAGCTACGGCACGACCGGCGAGCTCTGGGTCGACGCCAGTCCGGTGAAGCAGACGTACCTCCGCTTCGACCTGGGAGGTCTGGCCGACCGCGACGTCCAGCGCGTGGTCCTGCGGATGCACTCCACCGACTCGTCGGCCAACGGCGGAGACGTGCACGAGGTGGGACCGGGAGCGTGGGGGGAGTCCGTCACCTACAACACCCGACCGGCCATCGGCGCTCGGGTCGGGACGTTCGGCCCGGTCGTCAGTGGGGGCTACCACGAGGCGCCACTGAGCCTGGACGTGTCGGGGCGCACCGTCGTCTCGCTCGCCCTCACGTCGCCATCGAGCGACGGAGCGCGTTGGGCCAGTCGCGAGCAGGTGCCGTTGCCCGAGCTCGTCGTCGAGGTCGCCGCCGAACCCGGCTCGACCACGGACGGGCTCAGCGTGGTCGCCGAGAGCTTCCAAGGTTCCAGCAACCCGACGTACTACGCCTCCAACCAGCACCTCGCGGTGACCGCCGGCGGTCGACAGCTCGCTGTGCACGGCCTTCACAAGACCGGTGTGCAGCTCGCGTGGCGGGACCCTGCCGGCAGCTGGCGGCGACGCTCGACGGGCGGCGTCACCGACGGGGTGCTGCTGTCCGGCGCCGGGACCGGCGACAGGCCGGCGACCATCGCCGTCTTCCGAGACGCGACCGGCGCCGAGGGGGCCTGGGTCGTGTGGTCAGGTCCCACACCCAGGGCCTCCACCACGGTCGGGGTGGCCGTTCAGATGCGCCGGTTGTCCGACCTCGACTCGCCGGCCGGGCCCACAGTGGGACCCCTCGTCAGCGTGGCGCAGCCGGGGATGGGCAACTTCCGCGCCGACCTCACGTTCGAGCGGACAGCAGCGGGCGACCCTCGTGGGGTCGTGACCTGGGTGCGTCGCACCGGCTCGACGGCCTATGAGCTCGTCGTCAGCGCGTTCGACGCGAGGGACGCCACGCCGACGATGGCACCGCCTCACCTGCTCGCCACCTATGCGGCGATCTCGTTCTCCACCACGATCGTGGCGACACCCACCGGCGCCCAGGTGGTCGCTCGCCTTCCCGACGGGAGGGTGACCGTCCTCTCGCACGACGCCGGTGCTCCCCTGTCAGCCTGGACCCAGGGAGCGCCGGGGCGTCCGGCCGCCGCCAACGCCGTGGTGGCGGCGGCGGCGACCACCGGCGACGAGGTCGTCAGCGTCGCCGAGACCAGTACGACAAAGAACCTGGTGACGGTCCAGAGGTTCGTCTCCGGACGGCCGCAGGCGGTGGAGGCGACGTTCACGGGCTACACGCAGCCGGCCGTGGCCAGCGACGGCAGCTCCGTCTGGGTCGTCATGGTCCGCGTGTCCGACGGCCATGTCGTGTCTCGCACCTTCCGCAGCGGCACCGGCTGGACGACGGTGGACCGGGTCGAGCTCGCGACCCAGGCTGGCGGACATCGGTGGCCGAGCGTGCAGCGCGAGGTGGACGGGCGGCTCCGGATCCTGGTCCGGTCGACGGGCGGGACCTCGCTCACCTCACGCGTCCTGGCGTGGCAGCGCGTCGTCTGAGCGGACTGCTCGCCGGGGCTTCGCTACCCCAGGGGCAGATCGACCTGCGCCACGATGACGGGCGCAGGCGTCCGGCCATCGATGTCGACGTACCACACGCCGTCCTCGACGCGGCCGCACGGCGTCATGGCAGTGCCCTGGGAGCCGCACGCGACCGACAGCACCTCCACGCCGCCGATGGAGTGGGTGATCCGCACCGGCTCCTCATCGGTGCCGACCACCAGGCCGGCGGCGTGCGTCAACGCGCGACCCGGCACGGACCCGTTGCGCTGGGTCACCCCCCGGAGCACGTAGTCGACCCGTAGCTCGTCGCTCGGATCGAACCGGAAGTCCACCCGCTCCCCCGAGACGGCAGCCGGTCCCGGGATGGTGACTCCGTCGGCGACCACGCGCACGCTCGTCGCCTCGACCTCGCCAGCGGTCGTCGGCACCTCCGGCTCGGCCAGGCTGAGCGTGGTCACGGGCCGTTGTGTCACGACCCAGTGCGACGTCCTCAGCGTGCCGTCCACCAGCACGCGCGTGCGCACGAAGGCCTCGCCCGGCACCATCGGGACCGGCGGGGCGAAGGCCACGGCCTCCGCCCCGGCGACCTCGGGCGGCTCAGCGACTGGCGGCGCAGGCCTCGGCACCTCGTCCCGGACCGTCATCGCTCCGATGACGACCACCGCCAGGACGAGCGGCGCCACCAGCACTGCCTCCGCCCGGACGCGACGCCTGCCCGTCGGCCCATCTCCGTGCTTCTCGGGCCGGCGCGGAGGCGGCGGAGGGGAGCCGCTGCCACGGGCCGGCGGTGGCATCCGCCCGGACGCCTTCCCACCGGCCGGCCGGGGGTCCGCAGACAGGCTGCGAGCCCGGAGCTCGTCGCGGTGCCCTGCAGTGCTCGTGGTGGGGCTCGGAGCCTCTCGGGGAAGCCGTGCCGCCGCGAGACGCTGTCGGGGGGTCGTGGTCTCGTCACCGACACGACTCCTTCCGGAGACGGTCCCCGGTGGGGTCGAGCTGGCTCGGAGCGCCGCATCCAGACGGTTGCGCAGCTGCCCTCGTCCAGGCTCCCCGCCCGGATCGTCCCGACCGTCAGGGTGCTGGGTCACGAATCCGTCCTCGTGGCGCGACCCAGCGGTCGGGCCACCACGATCGCGAGGTTCTGGTAGCCGCCGCGGGTGCGGTCGTACGGCGGGGCGCAGGTGACCAGCGTGAGCCGGTGAGGGCCGGCAGCCGCGTAGATCCAGTCCCGTCGCGACAGGTCGCCCTGTGGTACGAGGCGGAACGTGACAACCCGGTAGCGCTGCTCCAGGCCGCGCGACGCCACAGTGACGATCGCCCCGGGACGGACCTGGAGCAGCTCGGCGAACGGCCCGAGTCCTTCGGTCCGCGAGTCGACGTGTGCTGCCACGAGGACGGAGCCGAAGGGATCACCGACGCGCGCGCCTCCCCGCCACCAACCCGCGCTGTCCAGGCCCGGAGGTACGGCGAGCCGCCCGTCCCGCGCCGTGCCGACGGCTCGTATGGTCACCCGGCTGCCGCTGGGCAGGCTCAGAGCCCGCGGTCGCTCGGGGACGACCTGCGACTGGGCGCGTCTCGCGGGCACGACGCGCTGGCGGAGCGCATCGCCCTCAGCGTCGCCGGCATCGCCCGAGCGCGGGGACAGCGATCGCGCCTCGCGTGCCGGCGCCTCCGCCCGGAGACCGGTCCGGGCGTCCAAGAACACCCCGGCGGGAACCGCCAGGGACACTGTCAGCGCCGCGGTCAGGACGACCGCGCGGATCACGACAGGTCCGGGGACCGCAGAGGACTCAGCACGGCCGCCGGTCGGGCCGACGCAACAGCGCGCAGGACCGTGGGGAGAAGGCGCAGCAGCCGGGCGGCCACAGCGGCCGCGTCAGCACGCGTCCTCGCCTCGGCGCCGAGCCTGAACCGTGAGCCGACCACGAGGTCGCCTGCGAGCCCGGCACGTCCTGTCTCGATGGTCCGCGGGGCGGCGACTCCGTCGGCGCTCAGCCTGACCACCCGGACGATGACGTTCATGGATCGGTCGGACGGGTTGCCGTACGCGTACACGCTCGTGACCGTGCGGGGCTCCAGCTGCACCTCGAGCGGCCCGAGGATCGGTGCGTCCGCGCTGCCCGTGGGAAGGAGGGCGACCGAGTGCGTCCCGGCCGGCACGTCAGCCTCGGCGTACTCGCCGTTGGCGATGTTGGTGAAGACCACCTGACCATCCACGCGGACGTCGGCCGGGGGTGCCGTCGCAGTGTGCGCGAGCACGACGCGTGCCTCTCCTGACCCGATGGGAGCCGAGGGCGTCCGGTACGAGTTGACGACCGGGTCCCCGTCGACCTCGGCCGGCAGGTGCAGCACGACGTCCGTACGGGTGCTCGGCCCGACCCGCAGCGTGGAGACGACGTCGACCTCCCCGTCGGCGTCCGAGAAGGTCAGCTCGTGGGACCCCGGATCCAGCGGCACGGTGACGACGTCGCCGAGTGGCACACCCTGCGCCACCGGCTCCCCGTCGACGGCCATGTCGACGTTGACGCCGGGCAGTGCCTGCACGAGGGTCACCCGAGCAGGAGGCGCGGTGGGTTCCTGTGCATGGACCGGACCCGAGGATGCGGCAGCGAGGCACACTGCAAGGGCGGCACAGACGATCGCACGCTGCTTCTTCATTCGATCCCTCCGGATCTCGTTCTTCCACATATACGCCCCGCGCGTCGGCCTCTCCCACCTCCCTGGGGGTGGAGGCCTGCGCTGCCACCGCTCTGAGGGGCCCTCACGCCTGCCCCGTGTCCGTCGACGTCGAGCGAGAAGAGCGTCAGGAGAAGGCGACCGGCGCAGGCGCTGTCACCGGCGGGGCCGCGGCCGCATCCGTCAGCGTGGCGCCGGGCGCGGTCGGCACGGCCTCGCGCGCCGGCGAGGGTGCCTGGCGCGGGACCACGACCGAAACCAGGACTCGAGGACGGCGGCGCTCGCGGTGCCCGGAGACGCGGAGGCCGCCGAGCATCAGCGCGCCGAGGAACCCGGCGAGGAGGTACGGCGCCGGCCAGGCCGGCATCACGAGCATCGGGTATCCGGCGTACGGCACGTGCCGGACGACCTCGCGCACCCGCACCGGCCGCAGGGTCATCGACTCGCCGTCGGCGTCGCCGGACACCTCGAGCCAGCCGCCGTCCATCGCGGTGATCCGCCGGATGACGGAGCCGTCACCGGCGGGGTCGCCGAAGCTGACCAGGTCGCCCACCTGGAGGTCCCGCGCAGGGACCTGGCGCACCAGCACGTAGGAGCCCTTCGGGAGCGCGGAGCCCATGGCGTCGTCGGCCATCCCCACCCGCTCCATGCCGCGCAGCACAGGGGTGGCGCCGAGCAGGCCCACCACCACGAGGACGCAGGCCAGCACGCTGAGCACGAGGCGGCCGGTGCGCCGCGAGCGCACAGGGGTGCTCGGGATGATCTCCATGACGGTGGCCTCTGGGAGGGGGGAGGGCTACCTGCGGACCCTCCGACGCTAGTCCTCGAGCCACCACGAACGGGGCACCCAGCCGCCACGGCCGCGCCACGGCTTCGCCACAGCGGAACGTGCCGTCAGCGGCGCGGCAGCAGGATCTCGACCCCGTCGCCGAGGGGGTCCCCCGACCAGCGGCCGCCCATCAGCTCGGTCAGCGTCTGGCCGGTCTGGCGCTCGTGCCGCTCCCCCGCCGGCTCGCCGTCCTCGGCGGGCCCGCTGCGGACGCGGATGCGCAGGTGGCTCTCGGCCGCCTCGAAGTGCAGGGTGACCTCACCCGCGCCGTGGCGGCTCACGTCCGCCAGCACCTGGTCGAGGAGCTGCTCCACCGGTCCAGGGGTGACGCCCAGCTCCTCACCGGCGTCCACGAACGTCCGCACGGGTCGCGAGGTGGGCAGCTCCGCACGCCAGTGGGTCGCCACCTGGAGGCCCAGGTCGACCACCCGCACCTCGGCGCCGTCGACCAGGCCGCGGGTGCGCTCGAACTCGACGAGCTCCGCGACGGTCTCCTGCATCCGCGACACGCTGCCCAGGCAGCGCGTCAGCGAGCGCCGTACGTCGTCGTCGAGGTCGTCGGCCAGCAGCGCCTCCTCCAGCTCGAGGCGGAGCCCGGTCAGCGGGGTCCGCAGGACGTGGGAGGTGTGCTGGATGTACTCGCGGTCGCGGTGGATCGTCCGGCGCAGCTGCTGGGCACTGGTCTGCAGCGCGGCCCCCAGTGCCTTGACCTCGGGGATCCGGGACCGCGGCTCGGGGATGTCGAAACGTCCCCGGCCGAGCATCTGGGCACTCTCGGCGAGCTCCAGCACGGGGCGGGCGAGCCGGCCCGCCAGGACCAGCCCGACGAGCGCCGAGGCCACGACCAGGCCCAGCATCAGCGCCAGGAGGGAGCTCATCTGCTCGGCGACGGTGAGCCGGACCGACTCGTCGGACTCGACCATCTTCACCGTCGTCAGCCCGGCCGTCTGCTCGGCGGTGAGCGGCTCACCGAGGTCGCCGACGGGGTACCCCGTGCCCTCGGAGGAGACCTCCGCCCGTCCCGGGCGGCTCACGGTGACCTGCATCTCGTCGCCCGTGAACACCGCGACGTCCTCGCGCGTGATCGAGTCACCCGCCTCGAAGCGGGCGTCGAACACCCGGGCGGCCTGGTCGGCCTGCACCGCGAGGTGGTCCTGACCGTTCGCGCGGACGATGTTCTCGACCGCGAGGGAGCGCGCCAGCACGACCACCGTGAGGATCACCAGGGCCAACCCGGTGAACGCGAGGGTGAGCCGTTCGCGCACCTCTCAGCCGCCGGTCTCCAGGCGGAAGCCGACGCCGCGGATGGCCACGACGCGCTCCATGGCGCCCGCGGCCTCGAGCTTGCCGCGCAGCCGTCCGATGGTCACGTCGAGCGTCTTGGTGGAGCCGAACCAGTTCTCGTCCCACACCTGGTTCATCAGGGTGTCGCGGGAGACCACGTGGTCGCGATGGGCCGCCAGCAGCGCGAGGACGTCGAACTCCTTCGCGGTCAGCGCGATCTCGACCCCCTCCAGCGTCACGCGGCGCGACGGGACGTCGATCTTGAGGCCCGAGGCCGTGGTCACCGACGTCTCGTCGGTGCGCGCGTTGCGCCGCAGCAGCGCCCGCACGCGGGCCAGCAGCTCCGCGAGGCCGAAGGGCTTGCTGAGGTAGTCGTCGGCGCCGACGTCGAGGCCGACGACCCGGTCGAGCTCGCCACCGCGGGCGGTCACCATGATGATGCCGCCCTCGTACCCGCCGCCGCGCAGCTGGCGGCAGACGTCGAGCCCGTCCATGTCGGGCAGGCCCAGGTCGAGGATCACGACGGCCGGCATCTCGCCCGCGACACGGGCGATCGCCTCCTCGCCGCTCGACACCGATGCCACGGCGTAGCCCTCACGTTCGAGGGTGCGCACGAGGGGGATCGCGATGTCCTCCTCGTCCTCTACCACCAGCACTTCATAGGACGCCATGGTCGGCAGCATAGAGGTGCGGAGCCCTGAGTCTGCGGCTAACCGGCCGAGAGGCCCTCAGGCGCTGAACGCGTCGCCCTGATCCAGCACCCGTGCGACGGCCTCCTCCATGCCGAGCTGGTCGAGCGCGAGCTCGTCCTCGGCGCCCTCCTCGACCTCCTCCCAGGTGATCGGGAACGCGACCGTCGGGCGCTCCTTCCCCCGCAGGGAGTACGGCGCCACGGTGGTCTTGGACCCCGAGTTCTGCGACCAGTCGAGGAAGACCTTGCCGCCCCGCTTCGCCTTCGTCATCGTGGCCGTGACCAGGGTGGGGTTCTCCTTCTGCAGGCCCTCGGCGACCTCCCGGGCGAGCTCGGTCGACCCGTCGCTGTCGAGGTCCCCCACGACGTCCGGGTCGAGGTCGGCGTACAGGTGCAGGCCCTTGCTGCCGCTGGTCACCGGCGTGCAGGTCATCCCGCGCTGCGCCAGCGCGTCGCGGACCATCAGCGCCACCACGGCGCACTCGTGGAGGCCGGCCGGCTCGCCCGGGTCGAGGTCGATGACGAGACGGTCGGGACGCAGCGGGGTCCCGTCCTCGGCGACCCGCCACTGGTGGACGTGCAGCTCGAGCGAGGCGAGGTTGGCCAGCCAGGTCAGCGTGGGCAGGTCGTCGCAGATCGGGAAGCGGATCGTCCCCGCGCCCGTCGAGGCCCGGCTCCCGGTCGTCGGCACCTCCGCAGTGCGCACCCAGGACGGCGTGCCGGGCGGGGTGTTCTTCTCGAAGAAGCTGGACCCCTCGACGCCGTGGGGCCAGCGGATGCGGGTCACCGCGCGGTCCCGCAGCTGCGGCAGCAGCACGGGAGCCACCTGGGCGTAGTAGTTCAGCACCTCGCCCTTCGTCGTCCCCGTGCGGGGGAAGAGCACCTTGTCGAGGTTGCTGATGGTGAGGGTGCGTCCCTCGACCTCCACGCGGAGCTCGGTCATGGCCGTCCCACCCCGTCCTGGTGCAGGTCGTCGGGGCCGAGGTCGGCCCGCACGCCGCGGTACGACGGCTGGCGCAGCCGCTGCACCGGCGGCTTGCTGTGCGCGTCGACGTCGACGACCAGGAACGGCTCGACCCAGAACGTGCCGCGCGCGTCGACGGCGGGCACCTCGTCGGCGAACGGGCTCCGCTCCCGACCGTGACCTGCGAGCAGGTCGGTGAGCAGCCGGGTCGCGGGACCGCCGATGCCGCTGCCGACCCTGCCCCGGAACATCAGCCCCCCGGGCGTCGGCTCGCCCACCAGCAGCGAGGCCAGCCGGTCCCTGGTGCCGTCCTGCGGCCGCCAGCCACCGACGACGAACGAGTACCGGTGCCGGTGGGCGAACTTCAGCCAGTGCGGGCAGCGCACGCCGAACTCGTACCGCGAGGAGAGCCGCTTGGAGACGATGCCCTCGACGCCCTGCTGGAGCGTGGCGGCCTGGAGCATCGGCCCGTCGTCGTACGTCGGCGGCACCTGCCACGACCCCAGGTCGAGGCCCTCCAGCACCTCGCGCCGCTCGGCGAGCGGCAGGCCGGTCAGGTCGCGGCCGTCGAGGCGCAGCACGTCGAAGACCATGTACGTCGCCGGCACCCGGTGCGCCAGCCTGGCAGCGCTCGTGGCCGAGCGGACGTGCATGCGCTCCTGGATGACCGCGAAGTCGGGGCGCCCCAGCGCGTCCAGGCCGATGATCTCGCCGTCGACGAGGAGGTCGCGCCCGCCCATCGGTGCGCCATGGACGTCGGGCCACGCGATGGTCGCGTCGTTGGCGTTGCGCGTGGTGAGGCGGGCCCTCGGCGAGCCCTCCTCGACCTCCGCGAGCATCCGTACGCCGTCCCACTTCACCTCGTGGACCCATTCCTCCCCCGCCGGCACGCGAGTGCCCTTGGTGGCGAGCATGGGACGCATGGCCGCAGTCTGGCACTCCGCGTGCCGCCGGACCCACCTCTCGGCAGGTGACGCGGCGGCTCGTGACCCGAGATACTGGTGGGACCGTGCACGCCGACGAGAGGGCAACGCCATGCGAGCGATCTGGAAGGGCGCAGTCTCCTTCGGACTGGTCAGCGTCCCCGTGAAGCTGTACGCCGCCACCGAGAGCCACGACGTGTCGTTCCGCCAGGTGCACGCCAAGGACGGCGGTCGCATCAAGTACCAGCGGGTCTGCTCCCTCGACGGCGAGGAGGTGCCGTACGCCGACATCGCGAAGGGCTACGAGACCGAGGACGGCGAGATGGTCATCCTCACCGACGACGACCTCTCGTCCCTGCCCTCCACGTCGTCCCGCGAGATCGCCGTCGAGAAGTTCGTCCCGCGCGAGCAGATCGACCCTCTGCTGTTCGAGAAGTCCTACTACCTCGAGCCCGAGGGCGCCGGAGCCAAGCCGTACGCGCTCCTCCGCCAGGCGCTCAAGGACGCCGACCGGATGGCCGTGGTGACGGTCGCGCTGCGCCAGCGCACCACCATCGCCGTGCTGCGGGTGCGCGAGACCGAGGCCGGCGAGGTCATCGTGCTCCAGACGATGATGTGGCCCGACGAGGTGCGGGTCCCCGACTTCAAGGTCGACGGCGGGGACGCCAAGCCCGCCGAGGTCAAGATGGCCAACATGCTGGTGGAGACCTTGGCCGGCGACTTCGAGCCCGCGGACTTCGAGGACGACTACGCCGGGGCCGTCGAGGCGCTCGTGAAGTCGAAGATCGAGGGTGGCGAGGTCAAGCGCACCGAGACCTCCACCAAGAGCTCCGGCGAGGTCGTCGACCTCCTCGCGGCGCTGCAGAAGTCCGTCGCCGCCGCGAAGACGGCGCGTGGCGAGGAGTCGCCGGCTGCGGCGGACGAGTCGACCGACGACGAGGCCGACGACGCCGACGAGAAGCCGGCCAGGGCGACCAGGAAGACCGCGGCGAAGAAGACGCCCGCCAAGAAGGCCGCCGCGAAGACCCCCGGCAAGAAGACGACCAAGAAGACCGCGGCGAAGAAGACGCCGGCCAAGAAGGCCAGCTGACTCCCGAGCGGTGCGTGAGCCACGTCCCTTGCCCCCCGGAACGTGGCTGGCTCACCGCTCCCCGCGTCCCCCCGCTCGGGCGGTGCGTGAGCCACGTTCTCACGTCGGGAGAAGGTGGCTCACTCACCGCTCGGTGCGGGTCCGGCCCGTCTCGCCGCGGGCGGCGGCGGAGTCGGGCACCCGCCGCGCCAGCTCCGCGAAGATGCGGTCGGAGAGGCGCGGCGCCGCGAGGTTGAGCAGCTCCGTCGCCGAGCCGAGGACGCCGTTGACGGTGATCGGCCGGTCCTCCAGCGCCCGGACCACCCGCTCGGCGCAGTGCTCGGGCGTCTCGGCGGGCAGCCCGGCGTACGCCTCGGTCGGGCCGATCATGTCGGTCGCGACGAGGGCGAGCCGCATGTTGGTGCAGGTGACGTTGTCGAACCACGCCTCGCGGCCCAGGATCCGGCCGAACACGTCGAGCGCCGACTTCGAGGCGATGTACGCCGCGAACTTGGGCGCCTTCACCTGGTTGCCCCAGGTCACCACGTTGAGGACGTGGCCGAAGCGCTGCGCCCGCATGGCCGGCAGCAGTCCCATCGTGAGCCGCACCGGACCGAGGAAGTTCACCGCCATCGTCCGCTCGAAGTCATGCACACGGTCGTACGAGAGCTCCAGCGACCGCCGGATCGACCTGCCGGCGTTGTTGACGAGGTAGTCCACAGCCCCGTGGGCCGCGAGCACGTCGGCGACGAGCGCGTCGACCGCCTCGCCGTCGGTCAGGTCCACGACGTGGGCGGACGCCGTCCCGCCGTCGGCCACGATCCGGGCCCGCACCCGCTCGAGCTCGTCGGCCCGCCGGGCGACCAGGACGAGGTGGGCGCCGCGTCGGGCACAGGCGTACGCCGTGGCCTCGCCGATGCCCGAGCTCGCCCCCGTCACCAGCACGGTCCGCCCGTCGAGCGGGCTGGCCGTGGAGCCGGTCAGCCGCCGACCCAGCCGGGCCAGCCGGGCGCGGGGGGTCTGCAGCAGGAGGCTCACGGTCCGGGCTCAGCGCGCGGTCAGCAGGCTCCGCACCACGCGCAGCCCCACGGAGAGACGGGCGAGGTCGGTGCTCTCGTCGCGGCAGATGTCCTGCAGCGTGGTCACCGCCCGGCCGACCGCGTCGACCTCCGCCTGCTCCCACGCCGCGACCCGCACGTCGGCGGGGTCGCCGGCGTCGCTGGTCTTCAGCACGGCGGCGGTCAGCTGCTGGTGGACGGCGTAGAGGTCGTCGCGCAGCGCCGCGCGTGCCATCGTCTGCCAGCGGTCGTCCCGCGGCAGCGCGAAGATCCGCTCCACCAGGGCCGGGAGCCCGAGCCGCTCCCCGAGCGCGAAGTGGATCCGGGCGACCTCGGCGGGGTCGAGGCCCCGGCTGTCGGCGGTCTCGACGATCCCGAGGAGGTGGTACGCCGGCGCCAGCACCGCCACCCGCGTGGCGAGGTCGTCGGGGACGCCGTGGTCGGTGAGCCGCTTCGCCCGGCCCTGGAAGTCCTCGAGCTCGCGGCCGCTCATGATCGTCGGCAGCTGCGCCATCACCGACTGCACCCGCGCGCGGAAGAAGTCGACCGTCGCCTGCGAGTCGAGCGGCGGGCGGCGGTTGGTGACGAGCCAGCGTGAGGCGCGCTCGACGAGGGTGCGCATCTCGATGCGCATCCGGGTCTGGCGCTCGGCCGGCACCCGGTTGTCGAAGGACTTGACCTCCTCGCGCAGCGGCAGGGAGCCGAAGATCTCGCGCGCCACGAAGTTGGCGCGGGTGAGGTCGGCGGCGCTCGCGCCGGTCTCCCCCGCCAGCCGCGGCCAGAAGGTCAGGCCGGCGCCGTTGACCAGGTCGTTGACGACCTGGGTCACGATGATCTCGCGCCGCAGCGGGTGCTCCTCCATCGCCCGCTCCAGCCCGGGCTTCATCCGTGAGGGGAAGTAGGCCAGCAGGTCGTCGCGCAGGTAGGGGTCGTCGGGCAGGTCGGACGCGACCAGCTCGTCGGCCAGCACGATCTTGGTCCAGGCCAGCAGCACCGAGAGCTCCGGCGCGGAGAGCGCCTGGCCCCGGTCGAGGCGGCGCTTGACCTGCCGCGTCGTGGGCAGTCCTTCCAGCTCGCGGTTGAGGACCCCGCGGCGCTCGAGCTGGCGCATCCAGTCCTCGTGGACGTGGAGCAGCGACGGGGCGTGCGCCTGGGCGTTCGCCAGGGCGAGGTTCTGCTCGTAGTTGTCGCGCAGCACGAGCGAGCCGACCTCGTCGGTCATCTCGGCCAGCAGGGTGTTGCGGTCCTCGATGGACATGCCGCCGCTGCGGACGACCTCGTCGAGCAGGATCTTGATGTTCACCTCGTGGTCGGAGGTGTCCACGCCGGCGGAGTTGTCGATGAAGTCGGTGTTGATCCGACCACCCGTGCCGCCGACGCCCTCGCGGGCGTACTCCACGCGGCCGAGCTGGGTGAGCCCGAGGTTCCCGCCCTCCCCCACGCAGCGCACGCGCAGGTCACCGCCGTTCACGCGGATCGCGTCGTTGGCCTTGTCGCCTGCGTCGGCGTGGGTCTCCTGCGCGGACTTCACGTAGGTGCCGATGCCACCGTTCCAGAGCAGGTCGACCGGGGCGAGCAGGATCGCGCGCATGAGCTCGGCCGGGGTCAGGGCGGTGACGCCGTCCTCGAGGCCGAGCGCCCGCCGTACGGGCTCGGCGACCGGGATCGACTTCGCCGCCCGGGACCACACGCCGCCGCCCTCGGAGATCAGCGACCGGTCGTAGTCCTGCCAGCTCGACCGGGGCAGCTCGAAGAGGCGCTTGCGCTCGGCGTACGACGACGCCGCGTCGGGGTCGGGGTCGATGAAGATGTCGCGGTGGTCGAACGCGGCCACCAGGCGGGTGTGCTCCGAGCAGAGCATCCCGTTGCCGAACACGTCACCCGACATGTCGCCGATGCCGACGGCGGTGAAGTCCTCCCGCTGGCAGTCGACGCCCATCTCGCGGAAGTGCCGCTGCACCGAGACCCAGGCGCCGCGCGCGGTGATGCCCATCGCCTTGTGGTCGTAGCCGACCGACCCACCGGACGCGAAGGCGTCACCGAGCCAGAACCCGTAGTCCTTGGCCACGCCGTTGGCGATGTCGGAGAAGGTCGCGGTGCCCTTGTCGGCGGCGACCACGAGGTAGGAGTCGTCCCCGTCGTGCCGTACGACGCCTCGCGGCGGGACCGTCTCGCCCTCGACGAGGTTGTCGGTGATGTCGAGCAGGGCCGAGATGAACGTCTTGTAGCAGGCGATGCCCTCGGCGAGCCACGCATCGCGGTCGCTCGGGTCGGGGAGCTGCTTGCAGAAGAACCCGCCCTTCGCACCGACCGGCACGATCACGGTGTTCTTGACCATCTGCGCCTTGACCAGGCCCAGCACCTCGGTGCGGAAGTCGTCGCGGCGGTCCGACCAGCGCAGGCCCCCACGGGCGACGGCGCCGAAGCGCAGGTGCACGCCCTCGACGCGCGGGCTGTAGACGAAGATCTCGTAGCGCGGCCGCGGCTCGGGCAGGTCGGGGATCGCGGACGGCTCGAGCTTGAAGCTGATGTACGGGTGCATCCCGCCGTCGGCCGCCCGCTGGAAGAAGTTGGTGCGCAGGGTGGCGCGGACCAGCGTGAGGTAGGAGCGGAGGATGCGGTCGTGGTCGAGGCTGACCACGTCGTCGAGCGCCTTGGCCAGCGCGTCCTCGATCGTCTCGACCTTGAGCGCCCGCGCCTCCGCGTCGGCCGCCATCTCGTCGCGACCCGGGTCGAAGCGCGCCTCGAAGAGGCGGACCAGGAGCCGGGTGATGTCGACGTTGCTGCGCAGCGCCCCCTCGATGTAGTCGAGGGCGAACGGCGAGTTCCCCTGCTTGAGGTACTTGGCGTAGGCGCGCAGCACGGTGGCCTGCCGCCAGCTGAGCCCCGCCGTCAGCACGAGCTGGTTGAACCCGTCGGTCTCGTTGAAGCCGTCCCAGACCGCGCGGAGGGCCTCCGCGAAGGAGGCCTTGTCGCGCGTCGACAGCGTCCGCCCGTGCCGCAGCCCGAACTCGTAGATGAAGGTCTGGCGCGGCAGCCCCTCGAGCTCGTAGGGCCGCTCGTCGATGACCTCGACGCCCATCGAGGTCAGCATCGGCAGGACGGCGCTCAGCGACAGCGGCCGGCCGACCCGGAACACCTTGAGCCGGGACTCGCCTCGGTCCTTCTCGTCCTGGTCGAACAACGCGAGGTCGATCCCCTCCTCGCCCTCGATCGCCTCGATCCGGCCCAGGTCTGCCGAGCCGGTCTCGGGACGGAAGTCCTCCTTGTAGGCCTCCGGCCACGCGTCGGCCCATGCCTTCGCCAGGCGCGAGCCGCCGTCCTCGCCGTGCTCGGCCAGGACGGCGGCGACGAAGTCGTCGCGCCACGACCGCGACGCCTCGGTCAGCAGCCTCTCGAGCTCGGCGACGTCGATGTCGGCGGTCTGCTGGCCCCGCGGGGGGTGCACCACGAAGTGGACCCGTGCGGTCGTCGACTCGTTGACGCGTGCCGTGAACTCGACGTGCTCGCCGCCGAGCCGCTCGCGCAGGATCGCCGCGAACTTCTCCCGCACGGTGGTGCTGTAGCGGTCGCGGGGCAGGTAGACGAGGACCGAGACGTAGCGCCCGTAGGTGTCTCGGCGCACGAACGCCTTGAGCTGGCGCCGCTCGCGGGCGAACATCACCGCCTGCGTCACCGGGGCGAGCTCGGCCGGCGTGGTGTGGAAGAGCTCGTCGCGCGGGTAGTTCTCCAGCGTGTCCATCAGCGCCTTGCCGGCGTGGCTGCGCGCGTCGAGCCCGGCGAGGCGCATGACCTCGCGGGCCTTCTCGCGCAGGACCGGGACCCGGGTGACGGACTCGGTGTAGGCGGCGCTCGAGAAGAGCCCGAGGAAGCGGCGCTCGCCGATCACCTCGCCGTCGGCGCCGAACACCTTCACCCCGACGTAGTCGAGGTAGGCCGGGCGGTGGACCGTCGCGCGGGAGTTGGCCTTGGCCAGCACCAGCAGCGTCTTCTCCCGGGCCTTCGAGCGCACCACTGGCGGCAGCTTCGCGAACGACGTGGACAGGTCCTGGTCGCTGCGCAGGATGCCCAACCCGGTCCCCGGCACCGCGCGCAGGCCCACCTCGTCGGGGTCGTCGGAGAGGTGCTCGAGCTGGTACTCGCGGTAGCCCAGGAACGTGAAGTGGTCGTCGGCCAGCCACCGCAGGAACTCCCGGCCCTGGCGGAGCTCGTCCTCCGGCAGCGGGGGCGGGTCGGCCTCGACCTGATCGACGACGGCCAGGACCTGGGTGTGCATCTTCTCCCAGTCCTCGACCGACTCGCGGACGTCGCGCAGCACCGACTGCACCCCGTCGGTGATGGCCGCCGCCTCCTCGTCGGAGACGCGGTCGATCTCGATGTGCATCCAGGACTCGGCGACGTCGCCCGCGCGCGGTCGCCCGAGGTCGTCGAGGTCACCCGCTCTCCGCAGGGTGCCGGTGATGTCGCGCTCGACGGAGAACTGCGGGTGGATGACCGCGTGGACGGTGTGACCGAGGCGGCTGAGCTCCATCGTCACCGAGTCGACGAGGAACGGCATGTCGTCGGTGACGACCTCGACCACCGAGCGTCCCCCGGACGACCAGCCCCCGTCCCCGGCGGACGGCGTGACGACCCGCACGGCCGCCGTACCCTGCGGTCGCGACGCCGCGAGCTCGCGGTGGGAGGTCAGGGCACCGCAGAGGTCCTCGGGCGACCGCTCGGCGACGTCCTCGGGCGCGACGTGGCGGTAGTAGCCCTGGACCAGGTCGCCGACGTTCCCGTCGGCCGGTCCGGCCCGGTCCTCCTCGCGCTGGGCGACCTCGATCGCCTGGTCCAGCAGGTGGGCCTTGTCCTGATCGGTCGTCGTCGACACGCCTACGACCCTAGGTCCCGCCCCGAGACCTCGACAACACGGGTCGGTACCGGTGGGTCACCGGACCCCCGGAGGGGTGCGCCATGATGGCCGGCACGTCCCGACCGCCGTCCCGGGGACCGTCCGGGACACCGTCCGGGGCCACGTCCGCACACCACCCGAACAGCCAGGAGGACCCCCGGATGAGCAAGCGCGTGGTCAAGGAGCTCGTGTACGACGCCCCGCTGGAGGAGGTCGCCGCCATGCTGACGGACCCGGCCTTCCGGGAGCGGGTGCTCGAGCGCATGAAGGTGCTGCGCGGCGAGGTGACCGTCGACCAGGGCGTGGTCACGATCGACCAGGTGCAGGCCGCGAAGGGACTCCCCTCGTTCGCCACCAAGCTGGTCGGCGACGAGATCCGCATCCTGCAGGTCGAGCGCTGGACCACCCCGGACCACGCCGACGTCGAGGTCACCATCCCCGGCAAGCCCGGCGAGATGGCCGGCGCCGCCGACCTCGTGGCCTCGGGCGGCCGGACCACCGAGAAGGTGGACATGGAGGTCACCGTCCGCATCCCCCTCGTCGGCGGCAAGCTGGAGTCCCTCGTCGCGCAGATGCTCGAGGAGGCGCTCGACACCGAGCACCGCACGGGCGTGGAGTGGCTGGCCTGAGCGTCCGGCACGCCGTACGCCGGCGCGTCAGGCGCCCGGGTCGTCGTCCCGCTCCTGGCGACGACGCCACCACACCACCGTCCCCAGCACGAGGAACGGCCCGAACGCCAGCGCGAGGGTGAGCCCCTGCTCCACCGGGTGCAGGGCGCCGAGATGGAGCAGGGTCACCGGAGGACGTCAGTCCATGTAGGGGTAGCGGTGGTCCTTGGGCGGGACGAACGTCTCCTTGATCGACCGCGGCGAGGTCCAGCGCAGCAGGTTGATCGCCGCGCCCGCCTTGTCGTTGGTGCCGGAGGCGCGGCCGCCACCGAACGGCTGCTGACCGACCACGGCGCCGGTCGGCTTGTCGTTGATGTAGAAGTTGCCGGCGGCGAACCGCAGCTCGCGCCGGGCCCAGGCGATCGCCCCGCGGTCCTGGGAGATGATCGCTCCGGTGAGGGCGTACGGCGCGAACGACTCCATCTGCGCGACGACCTTCTCGAAGTCGGCGTCGTCGTAGACGTGGACGGTGAGGATCGGGCCGAAGTACTCGGTCTTGAACATCTCGTCGGTCGGGTCGCCGCCCTCGACGATCGTCGGGCGCACGAAGAAGCCCTCGGAGTCGTCGACCTGACCGCCGGCCAGGATGTCGAGCCCGTCGGTGGCCTGCGCCCGCTCGATGGCGACCTTGTGCTTGTCGAACGCCCGCTGGTCGATCACCGCGCCCATGAAGTGCGACAGGTCGGTGACGTCACCCATCGACAGCGCCTCGGTGTCGGCGATCAGCTGGTCCTTGACCTTGGCCCAGACCGACCGGGGCACGTAGGCGCGAGCGGCCGCCGAGCACTTCTGACCCTGGAACTCGAACGCCCCGCGGATCATCGCGACCCGCAGCACGTCGGGGTCGGCGGAGGGGTGCGCGACGATGAAGTCCTTGCCGCCGGTCTCGCCGACGATCCGGGGATAGGCGCGGTAGCCCGAGATGTTCTCGCCGATGGTGCTCCACAGGTGCTGGAACGTCGGGGTCGAGCCGGTGAAGTGGATGCCGGCGAGGTCGGGGTGCGGCATCGCCACCCTGGAGACCTCGAGGCCGTCGCCGGGAAGCATGTTGATGACGCCGGGCGGCATGCCGGCCTCCTCCAGCAGCTCCATCGTCAGCGTGGCGGCGAGCTGCTGGGTAGGCGACGGCTTCCACAGCACGGTGTTGCCCATCAGCGCCGGGGCGGTGGGCAGGTTGCCCGCGATCGCGGTGAAGTTGAACGGGGTGATCGCGTAGACGAAGCCCTCGAGCGGCCGGTGGTCGGTGCGGTTCCAGATGCCGGGGCTGTTGGCGATCGGCTGGTCGGTGAGGATCTGCTTGGCGTAGTGGACGTTGAAGCGCCAGAAGTCGATCAGCTCGCAGGCGGCGTCGATCTCGGCCTGGTAGGCCGTCTTCGACTGCCCGAGCATGGTGGCCGCGTTGAGCCGCTGACGCCACGGGCCGGCGAGCAGGTCGGCCGCCTTGAGCAGGATGGCGCACCGCTCGTCGAAGGGCATCCGCTGCCACGGCAGGGCCGCCTCCTTGGCCGCCGCGATGGCGGCCTCCGCGTCCTTCGCGGTGGAGTTCCGCACGACGCCGAGGACGTGCTGGTGGTCGTGGGGCTGGACGACCTGGATCTCCTCGCCGCCGCCGTCGCGGTGCTCGCCGCCGATGACGGCCTGCAGGGTGTGCTGCTCGGACTCCTGGTGCTTGATCTCGGCCAGGAGGGCGTCCCGCTCGGGCGTTCCGGGGGCGTACGTCAGGTTCGGCTCGTTGGTGGGAGCCGGCGGGAAGGTGATGGCGTCCATGCGGCGCATCGTCTCAGACAGCGACGCGCCACTCCAAAGGCCCGGGTCAGCCCCGTCCCAGCAGCTCCGGGACCTCCTGCGTCGCCCACCAGCCCAGCTCGTCGTCGGGGTCGGTGTCGTCGTCCGCGTCGGCGTGCACGGCCGCCACGTCGGCCCACCGGGGCGCGCTGAGGTCGGCCCCGGACTCGACCACGACGACCACGCGCCGCCGCGATCCGTCGGGCGCTCCCGCCACCCGCGCTGCCGAGACGTCGGCGGCGGCCGTGAGGGCCTCGTGCTCGGCCTCCTCGGACTCGTCGGCGGCGCGGACGGCCCCCTGGGCCGCGGGGCCTGCCGCCTCCCAGTCGCGAGCGAGGTCGCCGAGCGTCGAGGGGAGGTAGGCGCGGGTCACCGGGTCCCCGCCTTCCCCGGCGGCGTGGCCTTCCCCGGCGGCGTGGTCTTCCCCGCCGTCGCCTTCTTCCGTCCGCGCGGGGCCCGCGGCCGGGTGCCGGACGCCGAGTCCTTGAGCTCCTCGAGGGCCTCGAGCAGGCACTGCCCGAGGACGTCCGCGTCGGGCACGGCGTCGCGGTCGGTGGTGATGCCGTAGAAGACGCCCCCGTCGTACGACGTCACCCCGAACGCCAGCGGACGGTCGGGCAGCAGCGGGTGGACGGGGTAGGACTCCAGCATCTTGGCGTCCCCGGCGAACAGCGGGAACTGGGGGCCGGGCACGTTGGTCACCGACACCTGGAAGCCGCGCCGCAGCTCGCCGGCCGCGACCCGCGACCCCAGGGCGTGGAACGTGGTGGGGGCGAAGCCCGCGATGCCCGCGAGACGCCGGGCCGAGACGGCGCGCCGGGTGTCGCGGTGGACCTTGAGGTCGTAGCTGACCTGGTGGAGCCGCACCACCGGGCTGGGCTCCCCGACCGGCAGGTGCACGAGGTGCCCGGTGACCTGGGAGCCGAGCGAGGTGGCCTCGAGCTCCTCGTCGATCACCGACATCGGCACGATCGCGCGCACCGTCCGCAGCCCGCCCATCGACTCCGCGCGCGTCATCAACCAGCCGCGCAGGGCGCCGGCGACGGTCGCGAGGATGACGTCGTTGACGGTGCCGCCGTGGACGCTGCGCACGTGGCGGTAGTCCGCGAGGTCGGTGCGCACCGCGACGAAGCGCCGCTGCTGCGAGAGCCTGCGGTGCACCGGGGAGGTCTGCGTCGGGCTGCGGCCGGCGAGCGCCCCGGCCACCGCGGTGACGCGGGAGCCGGCGGTCGCGGCGTTGCGGGCGAGGGCCTGCGCGTTGGCGCGGCTCGTCGCGAGCGCCGTGGCGGGCCGCTCGAGGGAGTCGGTCACCGCGTTGAGGGCGACCGCGACCGGGCCGGCGGTGGGACGGGGGCGCCACTCGTCGTCGTGGCCGATGGTCCCCGGGCCGGGAGCGGTGTCGAGGAGGACCTGGCCGATGTCCACGGTCTCCCTGCCGTCGACGAGGATCTGGTGGCTCTTGGTCATCAGGGCGAAGCGCCCCCCGGACAGGCCCTCCACGAAGTAGCACTCCCACAGCGGTCGGCTGCGGTCGAGCGGGCGGGAGGCGATCCGGGCCACCAGCTCGCGCAGCTGGTCCATGCTGCCGGGACGCGGCAGCGCGGAGCGGCGTACGTGGTAGCCCAGGTCGAAGGTCGGGTCGTCGACCCAGGCGGGGTTCGCCAGCCGCCCGGGCACCCACTGCAGGCGCTGGCGGTAGCGCGGGACGAACGCGATCCGGTCGGCGACCAGCTCGACGAGCCGCTCGTAGTCGAAGCCGGACGAGCCGTCGAAGACCTCGACCGTGGCGTTGTGCAGGGGGGTCGTCGGCGACTCGAGCGCCAGCAGCGCGAGGTCACGCGGGCGGAGCCGCTCGCTCATGGTGCCACCTCTCGTCGGTCCGGCGGGCAGTCCAGGCGCTCGGGGTCGACCGCCGTGCCTCTTGCCACGCGTGGGATTCTCTCAGAGGCACCTCGACCGGCTGGTCGGGTGCCCGTCCGACGTGTCCCGCCGACCCAGGAGCCATCCGCATGCCCCGACGCCGTACGGCGCCGCTGACCGCTCTCCTCCTCTCGTTCGCGCTCGCCCTCGGCGCGTGCGGCGGCGAGGAGCACCCCGAGGACCACGCCACCGAGGACTCCGCCACCGAGGACTCCGCCGCCGAGGACTCCGCCGCCGAGGACTCCGCCGCCGAGGACTCGACCGGGAGCGCGTCGTCCCCGGACGAGGGCGACGGCGGCACGACCATCCGGCTCGAGCGCGCCGACGACGCGTTCACGCCCAGCGGTGAACGCGTGGAGGTCCCCGCGGGTGAGCCCATCACGCTGGAGATCGAGGCCGACGAGGCCGGGGAGCTGCACGTCCACTCCACCCCGGAGCAGGAGATCGCCTACGACGCCGGCTCCTCGACGCACGAGGTGACGATCGAGCGGCCGGGTGTGGTCGAGGTGGAGTCGCACGAGCCCCACCTCGTCGTCCTCCAGCTCGAAGCCCGCTGAGGTGGGCCGCCCCGAGATGGGCCGGACCGTCCTCGCCCACGGCCTCGGCGGCGGCAAGGACCTGCCGATCCCTCCGGAGCTGGCGATCGCGGGCGCCGTCGCCGCGCTCGTCGTCTCGTTCACCGTGCTCGCAGTCGCGTGGCGCACCCCGCGGTACGACGCCGCCACCAGCGGCCGGCCGGCGCCGGAGTGGCTGGACCGGCTGACCTCCTCCCGAGGGTTCGCTGTCGCGCTCCGGGTCCTGGGGATGGTGTTCTTCCTCTACGTCGGCGTCGCGGCCGTCTTCGGCCAGGACACCCTGATCAACCCGTTCTTCGGCACGTTCTACGCGCTGCTGTGGGTCGGGCTCGTGCCGCTGTCGCTGCTGTTCGGGCCGTTCTTCCGCGCGGTGAGCCCGGTGCGGACCATCAGCGGCCTGCTCTCCCGGGCCTCCGGGATGCCCGCCGGCGAGGGTCTGTACGCCTACCCCGCCCGGCTCGGCTACTGGCCGGCCGCCCTCGCACTGCTCTCCTTCGTGTGGCTGGAGCTGGTCTACCCGCACTCCACCGAGCTGGGGCCCGTGCGGCTGTGGTGCGCGGCGTACCTCGCGGTCATGCTCGTCGGCTCGGCGCTGTTCGGCAGCACGTTCCTCGCCCGCGCCGACCCCTTCGAGGTCTACTCCACGCTCGTCGCGAAGCTCTCGGTCTGGGGGCACCGGGACGGTCCCCTCGAGACGGGCGCGGGACGACCTGCTCAGGACGGGCGCCTCGTGATCCGCTCGCCCCTGGCGAACCTCGACTCCACCACCCCCCGGCCCGGTCTCGTCGCTGTCGTGGGGATCCTGTTCGGCAGCACCGCGTTCGACTCCTTCCGGGAGTCCACGGTGTGGCTGCAGCAGGTGCAGTCGATGAGCATCTCGCGCGTCTGGCCCGACACGGCCGCGCTGCTGGTCTTCTCGCTCGGCGTCGCCCTGCTGCTCGCCGCGGCCAGCGCGGCGACCGCGTCCGACGCCGACACCCCGCGTCGCCTGCTGCCCGACCTGTTCGCCCACTCGGTGGTGCCGATCATCGTGGGCTACATGGTGGCCCACTACCTCACGTTCCTCGTCGAGTACGGCCAGACGACGCTCATCCAGCTGAGCGACCCCCTGAGCCGCGGGGACGACTTCCTCGGCACCGGCGACTGGAAGGTCGGCTACTGGCTCTCCGACCACCCCACGTTCCTGGCGACCACCAAGGTCCTCGCCGTGGTGGTCGGCCACCTGCTGGGCGTCGTCGCAGCCCACGACCGAGCGATCAGGCTGCTGCCCGCCCGGCACCAGCTCACCGGCCAGCTGCCGATGCTGGCGGTCATGGTCTTCTTCACCGTCGGCGGCCTCTACCTGCTGTTCGCCGCCTGAGCCGTCGTCCGCAGGCCGTCAGTACAGCCAGCCGGCCGGCGGCGCCTGCTCGACCGTGACCAGCTCGCAGGAGCCTCGGGGGTCGATGACGTCCAACGGGTCGCGGTGGCCGACGAAGACGACGCGGTCCGCGGTCCCCGAGTCGCCCTGGGTGGGGTCGTCACAGTGGATGCGGTCCTCCACACCGTCCGGCAGGACGTAGACCGTGTCATCGCCCTGCTCGGTGAACACCTTGTCCCGGCCCGGCCCGAGGTGGACGACGTCGTTCCCCTCGTCGCCCTTGATGGCCACGTCGTCGCCGTCACCGTCGCGGAGCAGGTCGTCGCCGGGGCCTCCCTGGAGCGCACCGTCGTCGCCGGGACCCCCGTCGATGGTGTCGGCCCCGTCGTGCCCCAGGTGCTTGTCGGAGCCGTCGCGGCCCTCGAGACGGTCGTTGCCGGGGCCGCCCGAGAGGACGTCGTCGCCGAGGCCACCGACCACGTGGTCGTCACCGTCGGATGCGGCCATCGAGTCGTCGCCCTCGCCGCCGAGGATGACGTCGTTGCCGCTGCCACCGTCGATCCTGTCGTTCCCGGGGCCGCCGTCCGCGGTGTCCGCCCCCGGCTGGAGGGTGATCCAGTCGTTGCCGCGGGCGCCGAGGACTCGGTCGTCCCCGGAGCCGGCGTAGAGGGTGTCGTTCCCCCCACGACCCTTGACCAGGTCGGCCCCGGCCAGGGCCATCACCCGGTTCGGCGCGGCGTTGCCCACCAGCACGTCGTTGCGTGGCGTGCCGGTCCTCCCGGCTGCCCCGGCTGCCGACGCGAGCCCGGCGCTCGGGATCAGGCACGCCCCGGCGACGACGACGGCCAGCGCGAGGGCGCGGGCGGAGGGAGGGAGCAGGCCCACGAGACAACACTCCTTCGCCGTGCAGCAGCACGGTCGGCGACACGACGATCGGTACGGCGACCGGACGGCCGCGGCGCTCACCAGGATAGGAGTGCGGCCTGCCGCCCGGAGCGGATTCACGCACTCCGCAGGCGTCGTCGCCCCACTGGCCCGCGGAGCCGCCCGCGGCTCTCGCGGACGGTGGCCGGGAGCACCGCGTCGGTCAGACCGGCGATGGCGCGCGACAGCGCGCCCTCCGACGAGTCCACCACCGGCGAACCGCTCACGAGAGCCCGGTCGACCGCGGCCCGGTCGTCGGGCAGGAAGTGCAGCCCTGCCGCCCGGGTGAAGCCCTCCACCATCCCCGCGATCTCCTTCTCCGACCACCCGATCGTCGCGCGCATCCGGTTGACCACCACGCGCACCGGGGCCGCTCCGCCTCGCTCACGGAGGTCCACCAGCCCGCGGGCGAGGCGCGCGAGGCCCACCGGGTCGGCGGCTCCGACGACCACCACCTCGTCGGCCAGGTCGAGGGCGGTGGTGGTCATGGCGTTGCGCGTCGGCCGGCCCGCGAGGTCGGCGGCCCCGTCCTCCTCCAGCGCGAACCCCGTGTCGACGACGACGTGCCCACGCCGGATGCCGGCGTCCAGGATCTGCTCGACGTGGGCGCTGCGCACCTCGCGCCACCGGTCCGCCCTCGGCAGCCCGGTCAGGACCGACAGGTGCTCCCCGACCCCGCGCAGCACCGAGCCGAACCTCTCCTCGAGCTGCCCCGATCCGGCGAGCCGGGCTCCGCCGAGCACTCCGGACGCCTCGTCGAGCACGCCGAGCTGCTGCGCCACGCTGCCGCCCCACGGGTCGAGGTCGGCCAGCACCACGGGTGCACCACGGCCCGCCACCTCCGCGGCCAGGTTGACCGCGACCGTGGTCCGACCGGGCGCTCCGCCCGGACCCCACACGACGATCGTGCGGTGGTGCTCGGCGCCGTCGCGGACCTCGGGCAGGGGCGGGACCACCTCGTGGTGCTCGCGCGTGTCAGGGACGTCCTCGACCGAGGTCACCGCGCGCGCCAGGTCGGACAGGTCGGAGGCGGCGAGGACCGCCGGCACCTGCAGTCGCTGGGCCTGCTCGCGCACGTCGAGGTCGTCGGGACGAGCGGTGGTGACAGCGATCGGGCGGACGCCGTACCGACGCAGGTGGGCGACCGAGGCCGGGTCGAGCCCAGGCGCGTCCAGCGCGAGCACGGCCACGTCGGCCTGTCCGGTCGTGGCCGCCGCGAGCAGGTCGTCGACGTCGACGCACCTCTTGAGCACGGTCACGTCCCGCCGGCCGTCCAGGCCGGTCAGGGCCGTCGCCTCCCAGGCGTGACCGGCGGCCAGGAGCAGGACGCAGGTCACGACCGCCCCCTGCCGACGATGCGCAGGGACTCGCCGCCGCTGCCGGCCAGGATCACGGCGAGCGACTCCTGGTCGTCCTCCGGCACCGCGAGGACGACCTGGCGCCCGGTCGCGGCGGCGAAGGAGTCGGCGACGAGAGGCGCCTCCAGCACGGCGACGTCCTGGAGGACCAGCTCGGCCGCGGCCCTGCGACCACGCTGCTCGGGGACCGTCCAGACGTCCACGCGGGACCCGTCGGTGACGCCCGTCGGCACCTGCTCGGCCGGGAGGGAGATCGACACCGACACGGTCTCCTCCCCCACGGCCTCCCCGAGAGCGGCAGCAGGGACGAGCTCCCCTGCTCCGAGGTCGCGGGTCAACGTCAGCTCGTCGGGCAGCTGCTCCTGCACCGGGAGGTAGCGACCGGCATCGGCGTCGTCGGCGAACCGCACCCGTGTCGAGGTCAGGTCGTCAGCGGTCAGCACCTCCCCCACCGCGAGGTCGTCGGAGGCCGCCCAGACCGCCGTCGTGTCGTCGGCGGAGGCGAGGATCCTGGCCCCCGCCACGACGGACCCCGCGACCAGTGCCAGACCGACCCAGAGACGGGGATCGCGCCATCCTCGCGTGGCCGGTCGGAGGGCGGGTGGGACGTCTGTGGGGTGCGGGGTCCGAGACACGACGGCCATCATGTCCACCTCGCGCCTTCTTGACACCTCTCTGTCCACAGTCTCTTCGCGGACCGCCCGCGCGGGGCTCGTCCACAGTGGCCGCACCGGTGATGGGCGGCGTGCCGTGCCGGTGGCACGATGGACCCATGCCAGATCCCCGGTTCCTGACGCTGGCCGACGTCGCGGAGATCCTCGCCACGTCGAGCGCACAGGTCTACGCGCTGGTGCGCCGCGGCGACCTGCCTGCGATCAAGATCGGCGGTCGAGGCCAGTGGCGGGTCGAGCGGTCCCAGCTCGAGGACTTCATCCAGCGGATGTACGCCGAGACGCGCGAGTTCGTCGACCAGCACCCGTTCGTGGACGCGGACACCTCGACCGACGGCGACTGAGGCCGAGCGCGTGACCTGCGCCGGCCGACCGACTGCCCCTCCGGGTCAGCCCACCTGCCCGTCGAGCTCCAGGGTGAACCCCTTCTCCTCCCCGTCACGCTCGACCGTCAGCTCGATCCGGTCGCCCGGGACGTGGGTGCGGATCGCGACGATGAGCGAGATGCCGTCGTTGACCGGCTCGCCGTCGACGGCGAGCACGAGGT
Organism: uncultured Nocardioides sp.; assembly: GCA_902805885.1. Taxonomy (GTDB): domain Bacteria; phylum Actinomycetota; class Actinomycetes; order Propionibacteriales; family Nocardioidaceae; genus Nocardioides. Next base: position 86,230 of record CADCUM010000064.1, read on the forward strand.
CGTCCTTGCGCAGTCCGGCGCGCTCGGCCGGCGAGTCGGGCGTGACCTCGGTGATCTCGGCGCCCGTGCCACCCCTCTCGCCGCCCGTGCGCACCTGGGCGCCGATGATCGGGTAGCGCGCGCGACCGGTCCGCAGGATCTGGTCGACCGTCGTCTGGACCTGCTCGATGGGGATCGCGAACCCGACCCCGATGTTGCCGGACTCGCCGCCGATGACCCCTCCGGTGGTGGCGATGGCGGAGTTCACGCCGACCACCTCGCCCTTGAGGTTGACGAGCGGTCCCCCGGAGTTGCCCGGGTTGATGGCGGCGTCGGTCTGCACGGCGTTGATGTACGACGTCTCGTCGTCGGACTCCCCGCTGGTCGTGACCGGGCGGTTGAGGGCGCTGACGATGCCGGACGTGACCGTCTGGTCCAGGCCGAGGGGTGCGCCGAAGGCGACGACCTGGTCGCCGACCCGCAGCCCGCGCGACGCGCCGAGCGCGGCCGGCTCGAGGCCCTGGGGATCCTCGAGCAGCAGGACCGCGATGTCGTAGACGGGGCTGCGGCCGACGACGGTGGCCGGGTGCCGGCCGCCCTCGTGGTCGATGACGACGATCTCTCCGTCGTCCTTGGCCGCGGACGCGACGACATGGTTGTTGGTCACCACGTGGCCCTCGCGGTCCAGGACGAAGCCGGAGCCGGTGGCGCCGCCGTCCTCGCCGTCGAACGCCGCCAGGATCTGCACCGTGCTGGGCAGGAGTGCCTGGGCGACAGCCGGCACGGAGCCGTTCTTCGCGTCGAGCGGCGCAACGTCCCGGGTGCTGACGCCGCCGAGGCCGCCCGACACCGTGCCGGACTCCTCCGGGAGAGCGAGTGTCACGCCGGCGATCCCACCGATGAGACCGAGCACGAGAGCGAGGGCGGCGACACCGAGCCAGGTCCAGACCGAGAGGCCCCGGTCGGCGCGGCGCGGGGCCGGGGGCGGCCAGGGGTAGGCGCCGTAGGGCTGCGGGAGCGCCTGGGTGCGGGGGTCGGGGTGCGGCGGTCCGAACGGGGCCGGCCCGGGCGGGACGGCCGGGGCCCGGGGGTCGTTTCGGTCCCAGCCGGGCGCAGGGGGCTGCGCCTGGTAGGAGCCCGGCTGGACCGGCCGGGCGTGGGCCTGCGGCGGGACCTGGTGCTGCTCGCGCGCCTGCTGCTCGGGGTCCGGGTGCTGCCCGCGTGCCGCCTCGGGCGCTCGGTGCTCCGGGACCTGCTGGTGCTCAGGAGCCTGGTGCTGCCCCGGGACCTGCTGGTGCTCAGGAGCCTGGTGCTGCTCGGGGCCGGTCTGCGCCGGCGACGGGTGCTCGGTCCCCTCGGTCCGGTGCTGAAGGACCTCGCCTTGGGAGTCCGGCCCGGGGCGCGGCTCCTCGGACGGACGCCAGCCCGTCAGGGGCTGGGTCGGCTCGTCGCGGGGTTCGTCCGGGGTGCGGTCATCCTGGCTCACGGAGCCATCTTCTCCCGGATGGTCACCAGGCGCTCGGTGAGGGGCCCGTGACGCTGGGTGCCGGAGAGCACCGGGGAGACCGGACCCGCGGGTCGGGAGAGGTCGGTCGCGGGCGGGCGCGGCTCGACGCGCGCCGGTGCGCCCAGCCCGAGGGCGAGCACTCCGACGACGCAGGCGCCGGCCGCGCCCCCACCGATGGCGACCAGCGACCGCGACCGTGAGCGTGAGCCGGTGGGGAAGGCGGCGGGGGTGAGCGTCGGGCAGCGCCCCCGCAGGGAGTCCTTGAGGTCGTCCGGCGCGGACCCGGCCTCCAGGGAGAGCCGGGCGAGCCGGGTCTTGACCCATCCCTCCCGCTCCACGAGGTCACGGCACGCGTGGCACTCGTGGACGTGGGCCCAGCAGCGCTCCTCCTCGGCGGCGGCGAGACGGCCGTCGAGCAGCGCGCTGACCCGTGAGCCGAGGTGTGCCATCAGGACGCCGCCCCGCGTGGCTGCGGCGGGGTGGGGCCGGCGTACCGCACCCGCCCGGCGGCGGGCTCGCGGTGCGCGAGCGCCTTGCGGAGCATGCTGCGGCCACGGTGGATGCGGGAGCGCACGGTGCCGAGCTTGGCGTCCATGATCGCCGCGATCTCCTCGTAGGTGAGCCCCTCGACGTCGCAGAGGACCACCGCTGCTCGGAAGTCCGGCGGGAGGGTGGCCAGTGCTGCCTCGACGTCGTCGTCGAAGGTGCGGTCGGTGAGCGCGGTCTCGGGCGGGAGCACGTCGCTCGCGAGCCGGGCGGCGCGCTCGTCGGAGAGCGCGTCGAAGCGGATCCGCTGCTTGCGCCGCGCACCGTCGAGGAAGAGGTTGGTGGTGATCCGGTGGAGCCAGCCCTCGAACGTGCCGGGGGTGTAGGTGTCCAGCGAGCGGAACACGCGCACGAACACCTCCTGCGTGAGGTCCTCGGCGTCGTGGCGGTTGCCGGTCAGCCGGTAGGCGAGTCGGAAGACGCGGTCGGAGTGCTGCTCGACGATCTCGTCCCAGGTCGGGACCGCAACGGTGTCGACGGTCTCGCTCACGTCGGCCCCCTGGTGCCTGGTGGGTGTGCGGAACAGTGTCCTGGTCCTTCCTGACCGTAGGGACCGCGCCTGAGAGGAGCCTGTGAACGTGGTGCACGGAACCCGAAGAATCGCGGCTTGCTCTGGCACAACGACCGGACCCGTCGCGGTGTTCCCACGATAGGGTCGTGCCCGTGCCTGCCCACCCCGCGCCGATGAAGCCCGCCAGCTGGACCTATGCCGAACGGTTCGTCGCCGAGGACGAGGTCCTCGCCGCGGCGCGTGCCCGGGCCGAGGAGGTCGGGGTCGTGCCGATCGGTCCCGGCGCCGGGGCCGCCCTGCGCTTCCTCGCCTCCATCCTCGACGCCCGCGCGGTGGTGGAGATCGGGACCGGCACCGGCGTCTCCGGCCTGTGGCTGCTGCGCGGCATGCGCTCCGACGGCGTGCTGACGACGGTCGACATCGAGGCCGAGCACCAGCGGCTGGCGAAGGAGACGTTCGCCGACGCGGGCATCACGGGCAACCGCGCGCGCACGATCGCGGGCGCCGGTCTCGACGTGCTCCCGCGCCTCACCGACGGCCACTACGACCTCGTCTTCTGCGACGGGGACAAGCGGGAGTACGCCGCCTACCTCAAGGAGGCGCTCCGGCTGCTGCGCCCCGGCGGGATCGTCGCCTTCGACAACGCCCTGTGGCACGACCGCGTGGCCGACCCGGCCCAGCGCGACGAGGAGACGGTCGCCATCCGCGACCTCGGGCGCGAGGTCCTCGACCACGAGTCCCTGGTGCCCGTGCTGCTCCCCGTCGGCGACGGCCTGCTCGTCGCCAAGAAGGAGTGGGCCCCGGAGGGTTGAGGGCGCTCGGCGCCCGACGCCGTGTCCGATGGCGCTCGCTCCGCTCGCGCGTGCTCGGCGCCCCTGAGGACGCCGACTTCCCTCCTCGACTCACTCGCTGCGCTCGCTCGCTCGTCAGTCCAGACGGCGTCGGGCGCCGAGCGCCCTCATTCGGGGGTCGACTCGAAGCCTTCCGCGCCCTCGGCGATCGCCACGATGTCGCACTCCTCCACCAGGATCGGCGGGGACCCGATGATGCGGGAGCCCGGCGACTCGGCCGCACCGTCCGCGAAGGCACGCTGGAACGCGGCGCGCTCCTCGTCGGTGGCGAAGACGTAGCAGCCCTCGAACCACTCCCCGGGCCGGGTGCGCCAGGTCTTGAAGCGGAGCCCCGCCATCCCGGTGAACCGCGCGTGCGAGGTCTCCGCGACGTAGCTCGCGAGCTCCTCGTCGACCCCGGCGGGTGCGTCCTCGAGCGACCAGCGGACGGTGAGCCCCTTCATCGCTCGGCCCCCTTCATCGCTTGGTCCCCTTCGGTGCGATCCCCTGAAGCGGGTCGTCGGAGCCCAGCCAGGAGAGCAGCAGCCGCGCGCCGAAACCGGTCGGCCCGGTCGTCCACTCGTGGCGGTCGGTGGGTGCCTCCGCCGCGGAGGCGAAGTCGACGTGCCCCCACGGAACGTCGCCGGCGAAGTGCTGGAGGTAGAGGGCGGCGGTGATGGAGCCCGGACCGCCGGCGGCGTTGTCGCCGTCGGCGACCTTGCCGAGGACCTTCTCCTCGTAGTCGCGCACCAGCGGCATCCGCCACAGCGGCTCGCCGGACGCCTCCGCCGCGGCCGCGAGACGGGCGGCGACCCCCTCGTCGTTGGCGAAGAAGCCACCGGTCCACTGCCCCAGCGCGACCTTCATGGCTCCGGTCAGGGTCGCCACGTCGACGAGCACGGCCGGCGACAGCTCGGAGACGGCGTACGCCATCGCGTCCGCGAGGACCAGGCGACCCTCGGCGTCGGTGTTGTTGACCTCCGAGGTGCGGCCGCCCCAGTGGGTGATCACGTCGCCGGGTCGCATGGACGAGCCGCTGACGGCGTTCTCGGCGGCGGGCACGAGACCGACGACCCGGACCGGGCAGCCGACGTCGCCGAGGGCGGCCATCGTGGCGAGGACCGCCGCACCGCCGCTCATGTCGCGCTTCATGGTCAGCATGCCCTCGGGAGGCTTGATGTCGAGCCCGCCGGTGTCGAAGGTGATGCCCTTGCCCACGAGCACGACCGTGGGGGTACGGCGGTCCGCGTCGCGCGGCGTGTAGTCGAGACGTACCAGCCGCGGCGGGTGGACGGAGCCGCCGCCGACGGCCAGGATGCCGCCGAAGCCCTCGGCAGTCAGCCGCTCCTCGTCCCAGACGGTCACGTCGAGACCCGCCTTGCCGGCGATCTCGGTCGCCTGCTGGGCCAGCCAGTCGGGCGTCTTGAGGTTCGACGGCACCGTCGCGAGGGTCCGGGCGCGCCAGCCGGCACCGCCCAGCGCGATCGCGCGGGCGAGCTCGTCGTCGGCGTCCTCGTGGGCTCCGCTGTCGGGGATGCCGGCGAGCACGATCCGGGCGACCGGCTGCTCGCGCGGTCCGGAGGACCGCCAGTGGAAGCCGAACGAGCCGAGCATCGCCCCGACCACGAACGCGCCGAGGCCGCCCGCGGGGGCGATCGCCGGGATCGTCGTCACGACGCTGTCGCGGTCCTTCACGGAGCGGGCGAGGGCCGCTCCTGCCCGGCGGAGGTCCGTGGTCGTCGACGCGCCCACGCCGACGAGCAGCACGAGGTCGACGTCGTCGGAGGCCACCGGGACCACCGTCACCTGCCCGGTCGCGCCGGTGGCGCGCGCCGCCTCCGCGGCGGCGAGCAGGTCGACACCGAGGGCCTCGCCCGCCTCGTCGGCGCCGGGCCCGAGCAGCACGCCGTCCTCACCGGGGACGACCGGGAACGCCCACACCGTGCCACCACCGATCTGGTGCGGCAGCGCGGGACTGAGCGCGAGCGCGGGCGGTGAGACCTGCGGGGGGAGGGAGAGGGTGTCGGCCACGATCAGCCGACGACGTCCTTGAGCGCGTCCCCGAGGGCCCTGGCCTCATCGGCGTTGAGCTCCACGACCAGGCGTCCACCACCCTCGAGCGGGACGCGCATCACGATGCCGCGCCCCTCCTTGGTGACCTCGAGGGGTCCGTCGCCCGTGCGGGGCTTCATGGCGGCCATGGGCGCACCTCTTCCTGATCCATCCTGCGTGGCTCTTCACATGCGAATCGGAGCGGCGTGGGCCGCCCCGACCGGCGTCGTACGCCACCATTATCCCCCATCGCCCGCGTGACCGGCACCACAGGGCCGGGGGCGGCCGTACGGCGTCCGGCAGACTGCCGCCATGACCACTCCCCCGACCTCGCCGCGGACCTCGGACCGCGCCTCCGACGCGCCCGTCGTGCTCCACGTCACCGACGGCGTCGCCACCATCACCCTCAACCGCCCCGAGGCGATGAACGGCCTGGACGTCGCGACCAAGGACCTGCTCCGCGACACCGTGCAGCAGGTGGCCGAGGACCGGGCCGTGCGCTGCGTCGTGCTCACCGGAAGCGGCCGGGCGTTCTGCGTCGGCCAGGACCTCAAGGAGCACCTCGCGGGGCTCAAGGGGGACAGCTCGGTGCCGCTGTCGGCCACGGTCGAGGAGCACTACAACCCCATCGCCCTCGCGCTGGCCACCATGCCCAAGCCGGTCGTCGCTGCCGTCAACGGCGTCGCCGCCGGAGCCGGGGTGAGCCTCGCGCTCGCCGCGGACTTCAGGATCCTGGTCGACACCGCCGGCTTCAACACCTCCTTCGCCGGGGTCGCGCTGTCGTGCGACACGGGCTCCAGCTGGACCCTGCAGCGGCTGGTGGGACGGGCGAAGGCCATCGAGCTCCTCTACTTCCCGCGCACCGTCGACGCGGCGGAGGCGCTCGAGCTGGGCCTCGCCAACCAGGTCGTCCCGGCCGATGGCTTCCAGCAGGCCGTCGGC
>CADCUM010000065.1 GCA_902805885.1 uncultured Nocardioides sp.
CGCGCCTGAGTCGTGCGACGGTCCGACCCCCATGGCGGCGTACGATCCCGACCCGTGACGACCGTTGCTCGCCCCGAGTTCCACTACTCCGACATCCTCCCGACCGCGGGCTCCAACGGCGCCGACGCGACGCCGTACCGGCTCGTCACCACCGAGGGCGTGTCCACCGTCGACGTCGGCGGCCGGACGTTCCTGCAGGTCGACCCGGAGGCGATCCGCCGGCTGACCGCGGAGGCGATGCACGACATCAGCCACTACCTGCGTCCGGGCCACCTCGCGCAGCTGCGGCGCATCATCGACGACCCCGAGGCCTCCGGCAACGACCGGTTCGTCGCGCTCGACCTGCTCAAGAACGTCAACATCTCCGCCGGCGGCGTGCTGCCGATGTGCCAGGACACCGGCACCGCCATCGTGATGGGCAAGAAGTCCGAGGGCGTGCTGACGGGAGCCGACGACGGCGAGGCGATCAGCCGCGGCGTGTACGACGCCTACACCCGCCTCAACCTCCGCTACTCCCAGCTCGCGCCGATCACGACGTTCGAGGAGAGGAACACCGGGACCAACCTCCCCGCTCAGATCGAGATCTACTCGACCCCCGACCGAGGGGTCCCGGAGTACAAGTTCCTGTTCATGGCCAAGGGCGGCGGCTCGGCCAACAAGTCGTTCCTGTTCCAGGAGACCAAGGCGGTGCTCAACCCGACGCGGCTGATGCAGTTCCTCGACGAGAAGATCCGCTCGCTCGGCACCGCGGCGTGCCCGCCGTACCACCTCGCCGTCGTCATCGGCGGGACCAGCGCAGAGCTGGCGCTCAAGACCGCCAAGCTCGCCTCGGCGCGCTACCTCGACGACCTCCCCACCGAGGGGTCGATGAGCGCCCACGGGATCCGGGACACCGCGCTGGAGGAGCAGGTCCTCGAGCTCACCCGCTCCTTCGGGATCGGCGCGCAGTTCGGTGGGAAGTACTTCTGCCACGACGTGCGGGTCGTGCGGCTCCCCCGCCACGGCGCCTCCTGCCCGGTCGCGATCGCGGTCTCCTGCTCGGCCGACCGGCAGGCGCTGGGCAAGATCACCCCCGACGGCGTGTTCCTCGAGCAGCTCGAGACCGACCCCGCGCAGTACATGCCCGACGCCGGGCTCGCCCACGACATCGCGGGCGGTGAGGTCGTGCGGATCGACCTCGATCAGCCGATGGCCGACATCCTGGCCGAGCTGTCGCGCCACCCCGTGAAGACCCGCCTCTCGCTGACCGGTCCGCTCGTCGTGGCGCGCGACATCGCGCACGCCAAGATCAAGGAGCGCTTGGACGCGGGCGAGGAGATGCCGTCGTACCTCCGCGACCACCCGGTCTACTACGCCGGCCCCGCCAAGACCCCGGAGGGCCTGCCCTCGGGCTCCTTCGGCCCGACCACCGCGGGCCGGATGGACTCCTACGTCGAGCAGCTCCAGGCCGCCGGCGGATCGATGGTGATGCTGGCCAAGGGCAACCGGTCCCGACAGGTCACCGAGGCCTGCCACGCGCACGGCGGCTTCTACCTCGGGTCGATCGGCGGTCCCGCCGCTCGGCTCGCCCAGGACTGCATCCGCTCGGTGTCGGTGCTGGAGTACGAGGAGCTCGGCATGGAGGCGGTGTGGAGGATCGAGGTGGAGGACTTCCCCGCGTTCATCGTCGTCGACGACAAGGGCAACGACTTCTTCACCGACCCCGGCGGCGCGGTCACCGTCCCGCTGAGCTCGTTGGCGGGGGCCGGGATCCGCGTGCGGTCCGGCCAGGCGTAGCGCGGCGATGACCGAGATCGCCCGGGCCGAGAACGAGCGCGGCGAGCTGGTGCTGCGTCGTCGTACGACGGACGCCGGGGCGGACGTCCTGGAGCTGCGCGCCAACGGGGTGTTCGTGATGGACACCCTCGAGACGTCCTCCGAGGTCGAGCTCGCGGCGGTCGCGCTCGACCTCGTGCCCGACCCGCGCGACGTCGTCGTGGGCGGCCTCGGGCTCGGGTTCACGCTGCAGCGCGTGCTCGCGGACGCGCGCGTGGAGCGGGTCACGGTCGTGGAGGTCGAGGAGTCGCTCGTCGGATGGATGCGCGACGGCACGGTGCCGCACGGGCCGGCGCTGCTCGCCGATCGACGCGTGCGGATCGTCAACGCCGACATCGCGATGGCGATCGCCGAGGCCCGCCGCACCTACGACCTCGTCCTCCTCGACGTCGACAACGGGCCGGGCTACCTCGTGCACGACGACAACGCCGGCCTCTACTCCCCGGCGATGCTGGAGCGGATCCGTGGGCTGCTCAACTCGGACGGCGTGCTGGTGGTGTGGGCGGCGAACGCGGCCCCCGAGCTGCTCCAGCGCCTCACCGAGGTGTTCGGCGACGCGGAGGAGCGTGCCTGCGACGTGCTGCTCCAGGACCGTCCCGAGCAGTACTACCTCTACCTCGCCCGCCGCTGAGGGCCGTCAGCAGCGCTCAGCCGATCGCGTCGGCGAGCGTCGCGGCGGCGTCGCCGATGAAGTGACCGAGCGCCCTCGACTGCCCGCCCACGGCCCCCTGGTGCCCACCCCCGAGCCAGACCTGGACCTCGGGCGACTCCCGGCGCACGGCCTGGACGGTCTCGCGGACGGCTGGGACGTCCTCGGCGGACGGGACCCCGATCACGATGGCCCGCGCCTGCCGGACGCGCACCGTCGTCGCCCACTCGGCCGGCGGCAGGTCGCCACCGACGTAGACGACGTCCAGCCCCTCGCGACGCGCGGCGATGGAGAAGGCGAGCACGCCCAGCTCGTGGCGCGACCCGCGGGCCAGGCCGACGACGACGGGCGTGCCGCCACCGGGGACGAGCGACTCGTAGATGCTGGCGAGCCGCGCCTGCACCGCTGCGCTGACGAAGTGCTCAGCCGCCACGGTCACCCGTCCGTCGCGCCAGTCGGCACCGAGGCGCTCCAGCGACGGCATCAGCCAGGCGTCGACGACCCGCTCGAACTCACCCGACGCGAACCCGGCGTCCAGGGCCGCGGTCAGCGCGTCCACGTCGAAGTCCTGGCCGGCGGCGGACAGCGCGCCGAGGTCGGGGACGGCCGGCGAGCTCGATGCGGCCGGCGGGTCCGCGGGGCCGGCGTCCGTGTCCTCCTCGAGCACGTGGTCGGCCGCCGCCCGCACCGACCATCCGGAGTCGACCAGCGACTTCATCGCGGCGAGGCGACGCAGCGAGCGGTCGTCGTAGAGTCGATAGCCTCCGGGAGACCGCTCGGGGGCGACGACGCCGTACCGCCGCTCCCAGACCCGCAGCGTGTCGGGGGTGAGCCCGGTGAGCTCCGCGGCACGCTTGACGGTGAACATGCGCTCAGCCTATGACAAAGATTGGGCAAACCCCTAACGATCACTGGACAAGATCCGGGACGTCGTGTTTTTCTTGTCCCGCGACCTTCCTGGCCCGCCAGTCCCGTCGCCCCGACGCCTCGACCGTGCGGAACGCCCCCGCCGCCCGGTCGAGGTTTCGGCGTGACGGGGACCTTCGTGACGGCCGCACTCGCCCCCGGGGTGAGGACAGGCCCCTGGGTCTGCGGAGTAGCGTCGCGCAGGTGAGCGAGACACGCACCGAGCACGACTCGATGGGCGAGGTCCAGGTACCCCGCGACGCCCTCTGGCGGGCCCAGACCCAGCGCGCCATCGAGAACTTCCCGATCAGCGGGCTGACGCTGCAGCCCCGTCACGTCCAGGCGCTGGCGCACGTCAAGGCCGCTGCGGCCACGGCCAACAAGGCGCTCGACGTCCTGACGGCGGAGCAGGCCGACGCGATCGTGGCCGCTGCGGACGCCGTCGTGGCCGGCGAGCACGACGCCGAGTTCCCGCTGGACGTCTTCCAGACCGGCTCCGGGACGAGCTCCAACATGAACGCCAACGAGGTGCTCGCCTCCCTTGCGGCCCGCGCCGGCGTCGAGGTGCACCCCAACGACCACGTCAACGCGTCGCAGAGCAGCAACGACACCTTCCCGACCAGCATCCACGTCGCGGCCACCCTCGCCGTGGTGGAGGACCTGGTGCCGGCGCTCGACCGGCTGGCGTCGTCGTTCGAGACCAGGGCCGCGGAGTTCGCCGGCACCGTGAAGTCCGGCCGCACCCACCTCATGGACGCGACGCCGGTGATGCTGGGCCAGGAGCTCGGGGGGTATGCCGCCACGCTGAGGTACGGCGTCGAGCGGCTCGAGGCCGTCCTGCCGCGGGTCCGGGAGCTGCCCCTCGGCGGCACCGCGGTCGGCACCGGGATCAACACCCCGGCCGAGTTCGCGACGCGCGCCATCGAGGCCCTCGGCGACCGGACGGGGCAGCCCTTCACCGAGGCGCGCGACCACTTCGAGGCGCAGGGCACGCGCGACTCCCTCGTCGAGCTGTCGGGTGCGCTCCGCACGATCGCGGTCGGGCTCACCAAGATCTGCAACGACCTGCGCTGGATGTCCTCGGGCCCGACCACGGGGCTCGCCGAGATCCACCTCCCCGACCTGCAGCCCGGGTCGAGCATCATGCCCGGCAAGGTCAACCCCGTCCTGCCGGAGGCGACGCTCATGGTCTGCGCGCGGGTCGTCGGCAACGACGCGACCATCGCCTGGGCGGGCGCGTCGGGCAGCTTCGAGCTCAACGTGATGATGCCGGTGATGGCGCACGCGCTGCTGGAGTCCATCCACGTCCTGTCGACCTCCAGCGTCCTGCTCGCCGAGCGCTGCGTCGACGGCATCACCGCCGACGCGGAGCGGATGCGACGCTACGCCGAGTCCTCCCCCTCGGTCGTCACCCCGCTCAACAAGTACGTCGGCTACGAGCAGGCGGCCAAGATCGCCAAGAAGGCCCTCGCCGACGGCGCGACCATCCGCGAGACGGTGATCGAGATGGGGTACGTCGAGCGGGGCGACCTCACCGAGGAGCAGCTCGACGCTGCCCTCGACGTGGAGTCGATGACCCACCCCTGACCGGCCCGTCCGCAGGGTCGCGCCCTCCGAGCTCCACCCGTACCTGGCGGGAACGACCTGACGACCCCGCGTCAGCCCCCCAGGAGCTCCGACATGGTCTCGACCTCGGTGGCCTGGGACTCGGCGATGTCGGTCGCGAGCTCGACCGCCGGCGCGTAGCGGCCCTCCTGCTGGTGTCCCTCGGCCATCTCGATCGCGCCCTCGTGGTGCTCGATCATCATCTCCAGCCACAGGTCCTCGAACTCGGCGTCCGAGGCGGTCTCGAGAGCGGTCATGTCCTCGGCCGTCATCATCCCCGGCATGTCGGTGTCCATCCCCTCCATCGACTCGGCCACTCCGCCTGCGCCGTGGTCGTCGCCGTGCCCGGCGTTGGCGTGGTCCCGCATGGTCTCCGGGACCTCCTCGTCCCACTCGGTCAGCCACCCCGTGAAGGTCTGGATCTCCGGGGCCTGCGCCTCCCGGACCTGCTCGGCGACCCGGCTCACCTCCGGCCGGAGCGACCGCTCCAGCGTGAGGTCGACCATGGAGAGCGCCTGCGCGTGGTGCTGCAGCATGTCCGAGGCGAACTCCACGTCCGCCTCGTTGTGCTCGGTCGCCGACACCTCCACCCCCTCGTGGCCCGCGTGCTGCTCCTGGGCGCAGCCCGCGGCAACCACGGCGACCGCGGCTGCCAGGACGGCGGTCACGAGGCGGGTCGTGCGGTGGGTCATGCCGGTCCTCCTGGTGCGGGGGCGGGACGTCGTACCTCCATCATCCACGCAGGTGGTGGACCGGCCGTGGGCAGTCCCGGCGACGGCGGAATAATACCCCCGGGGGGTATTGTTGCGCTGCGCGACAATCCCTCTCACCTGGAGCCACCGATGACCCGGCACACGCACCCCTCCCACTCCCACTCGCACTCTTCCGATCCCACCCAGCACGCGCACCACTCCCCCGGCCCCGACGACCACGACCGGCCGGGATCGCACCACGCCACCGACGCGGCCACGCGGCGGATGGCGCTGAGCGCCACGCTGCACTGCCTCACCGGTTGCGCCATCGGCGAGATCCTCGGGCTCGTGATCGGCACCGCGCTCGGGCTCAGCACCGGGTGGACCATCGCCTTGGCCGTCGGCCTGGCGTTCCTCTTCGGCTACGCACTGTCGACCCTGCCCCTGCTCCGGGCTGGTGCCGGCCTGGGGGCCGCGCTCGGCGTCGTCCTGGCAGCCGACACCCTCTCCATCGCCACCATGGAGGTCGTCGACAACGCCGTGATGGCCGCCATCCCGGGCGCGATGGACGCCGGACTGGTGAACTGGGTGTTCTGGGTGTCGATGATGATCGCCCTCACCTTCGCGTTCCTCGCGGCGTACCCCGTCAACCGGTACCTCCTGGCCCGCGGCAAGGGCCACGCCCTGACCCACGCCTACCACGGGGCAGAGCCCGTGGGGGCGCGCCGACTCATCCCGGCGCTCGCCACGTCGACCCTCGTGGCCGCCATCGCGGCATTCATGCTCGGCGGGCTGGCGGTCTCCGTGGCCGCCGAGCTCGAGGGCGGCTCGAGCAGGGACACCCCCGCCCACGCCGCCGTTCGACGCTGATCGCCGGCGAGGGGGCCGCTGGCGCAGCCCTCGGCGAAACGCCTGCTGCCGCTCGCTCAGCCGGCGAAGTAGATGGCAGCGATGGCAGCGCCGACCACCGCCAGCAGCGGCAGCCAGAGCCATGCTTCCCTGGTGTCGAAGTACTTCTTCTTCTCGTTCGGGTCCCACGGGCCTTGGGGCCGGTGCTTGCCGGGGTTGATGATCACGGTGTGCCTCTCGTCGGGCGACTGGTCGCCGAGTGTGTCAGAGGCCAGCGACGTCTCGAGGTGGCGCCCGTTCAGTACCAGTTGTTGCCCTGCTTGAACGACCAGGCGGAGCACGGGGTGCCGTAGGTGTCCTGGATGTACTCGAGGCCCCACCGGATCTGGGACTCGGCCGAGGTCATGTAGTCGGCCGGCAGGTCGTGCAGCTGGGTCAGCGCCTGCGGGATGCCGTACGCCGACGAGGTGGGGTTGTCCGCGTCGACGCGCCAGTCGGACTCGCTGACGTAGAGCGAGTCGAGGCACGAGAACTGGGAGGAGTCGAAGCCGTAGAGGGGCAGGAGGGCGCGGGCGATGTCGCGGGGGGCCGCGTCGGCGAGGCTCTCCTCGCGGGTCACGGCGTGCCCCGGGTCGACCGACAGCGCCGCAGCCTTGGCGGCGTCGCGCCGGCCCCGGCGGTCCGACCGTGAGACCGGCGCCTGCTCGGCGCGGCGGACGAGCTCCTCGACCGTCAGGGTGGCCTCCGAGGTCGACCGGGCCGCCGCAGCGGTGCCGCCGGCGGCGGCCATCGGGGTGACCTCGGGACCGTTCAGCACCCCGTTGGCCACGCTCGCCCCGGTCACGGCAGCAGCGACGCCGGTGAGGACGAGGCTGGTGCGGAGGGCCTGGGACGGGACGCGGCGCGCCTTGTGCTTGCCGGGCGCGCGGTGCTTCGGGACGTACTTCTGGGCAGAGGGCACGGATGAGCTCTCGGTGTTGACGACGGGGGGTGCTGACCTGGGTGACGTGCCGGTCCGCCGGGCGGAACAGGGGGGTGTGGCCGGGAGGACGACTCGGTCAGGTCACGAGAAGGTCACTTCAACCATGCCCGAGGCGGGGCCAGGCTGCAAACGCAGCGGCACGATTGTGGAGAACTGCTGGGGTCACCGTGACCACATCTGTCACAGAGGCCTCGCGGGCCCCTTCACCAACATTCCGTGCTGCATGTCCGGAGGTCGGCATCCCCGCGCCCTCGCGGTCCCGAGGGTGCACCGCGCGCATGTGACGCCGTGTCCGTGCCTCCACCACCTACGGTGCAGCAGGGTGGGTAGAGCACCGGACACGGCGTGACAAGGTCTCCGGCCGCGGCACACCGCGGCACGACGCAGCCGCCGGGGCGGGTACGCCGCCGGCGGCCGCCGCGTCAGAGGGTGACGTGCTCCAGCATCTCGGTGACCAGCGCAGCGATCGGCGAGCGCTCCGAGCGCGTCAGGGTGACGTGGGCGAAGAGCGGGTGGCCCTTGAGCTTCTCCACGACCGCCACGATCCCGTCGTGGCGCCCGACCCGGAGGTTGTCGCGCTGTGCGACGTCGTGGGTGAGCACCACCTTGGAGTTGGCACCGATCCGGGAGAGCACCGTCAGGAGGACGTTGCGCTCCAGCGACTGCGCCTCGTCGACGATCACGAAGGCGTCGTGCAGCGAGCGGCCGCGGATGTGCGTGAGCGGGAGCACCTCGAGCATGCCGCGGTCGAGCACCTCGTCGATGACGTGGCGCGAGGTGAGGGAGCCGAGGGTGTCGAAGACCGCCTGACCCCAGGGCGACATCTTCTCGTTCTCCGACCCCGGCAGGTAGCCGAGCTCCTGGCCGCCGACGGCGAAGAGCGGGCGGAACACCACGACCCGCTTGTGCTGGTTGCGCTCCATGACCGCCTCCAGGCCGGCGCACAGCGCCAGCGCCGACTTGCCGGTGCCGGCCCGCCCGCCGAGCGACACGATCCCGACGTCGGGGTCCAGCAGCAGCTCGAGGGCGATCCGCTGCTCCGCGCTGCGGCCGTGGATGCCGAACGCCTCGCGATCGCCGCGCACGAGGTGGACCCGCTTGTCCGGGCCGACGCGGCCGAGCGCCGTACCCCTGTCGGAGAGGAGGACCAGGCCGTTGTGGCACGGCAGGTCGCGGGCGGTGTCGAGGTCGACGGTCCCGTCCTCGTAGAGCTCGTCGAGGTCGCTCGCCGCCACCTCGAGCTCGGTGAGCCCGGTGTAGCCCGTGTCGGAGTCGGAGATCGACTCGGCGTGGTACTCCTCGGCGTCCAGCCCGACGGCGGAGGCCTTGATGCGCATCGGCAGGTCCTTGGAGACCAGCGTGACGAGATGTCCCTCGTCGGCCAGGTTGCGCGCCACCGCGAGGATCCGGGTGTCGTTGTCGCCCAGCCGGAAGCCCGACGGCAACGAGGACGCGTCCGTGTGGTTGAGCTCCACCCGGACGGTGCCGCCCTCCTCGCCGATCGGCACGGGCTCGTCGAGGCGTCCGTGGGTGACCCGCAGGCCGTCGAGGGCTCGCAGCGCGGAGCGCGCGAAGTAGCCGAGCTCGGGGTGGTGCCGCTTGCCCTCCAGCTCGGTGATCACCACCACCGGCAGCACGACCTCGTGCTCCTCGAACCGCTTGAGCGCGCCGGGGTCGGCGAGCAGCACGCTGGTGTCGAGGACGAAGGTCCTGCGGGCGGCTGGGATCTGGCTGGGGGTCTCGTTGGAGACGGTGCGCGATGAGGTCCTGCTGGCCACGACTAACCCCTTGCTCCGGGTCGGCGCGCGCACTCCTCGCCCGGCCCGTCGTCATTCAACGGACCGGAGAGATCCCATCTGAGTGCACATCATGGCCTCCCGGTTCAGCGGGCTTCCCCACCCGCCGATGTGGCCGAAATTACGCCTGCCCGCCAACCGCACGGCGGCGACACGCCCGAACGTGGGGTGAACGGTCGGGCTCAGGAGCCGAAGCGGCGCTCGCGCTCGGCGTACGCCCTGATGGCCCGCAGGAAGTCCACCCGCCGGAAGTCGGGCCACAGCGCCTCGCAGAAGTAGAACTCCGACTGCGCGCTCTGCCACAGCAGGAAGCCGCCGAGGCGCTGCTCCCCCGACGTGCGGATGACGAGGTCGGGGTCGGGCTGGCCCCGGGTGTAGAGGTGGGCGGAGATGTGCTCGACGTCGATGACCTCGGCCAGCTCCTCGAGCGAGGTGCCGCGACCCGCGTGCTCGTGGAGCAGGGAGCGTACGGCGTCCGCGATCTCGCGTCGCCCGCCGTACCCGACCGCCACGTTGACCAGGATCCCGGCGATGTCGCGGGTGGACTCCTCGGCGGCCTTGAGGCGGGCGGCGGTCTCGGGGGGCAGCAGGTCGAGGGCCCCGACCGGGTGGATCCGCCAGCGGCCGGCCTCCGCCAGGGAGTCGACGGCGCCCTCGATGATGCCCAGCAGGCCGTCGATCTGCTCCGGAGGCCGGTTGGTGAGGTTGTCGCTGGACAGCAGCCACAGCGTCACGACCTCGACGCCCACCTCCTCGCACCAGCCGAGCAGGGGGCGGATGTTGTCGGCGCCCGCCTGGTAGCCCTCGGCGGTGTCGGCGCCCACGGCCCTGGCCCAGCGCCGGTTGCCGTCGAGCATCACGCCGACGTGGCGCGGGATCCGGTCGGACGGCAGGAACTTGACCACCCGGGACTCGTAGGCGGGGTAGAGCACCCGTCGCACCACGTCCCTGAGCCTCGCCACCCGCCGATGGTAACCGTCCCCGCCGGGCGACGAGAGGTGCGACGTGACGAATCGCTCGCCGCCGCGGCATGACCGCCTCAGGCCGCCTCGCGTACTTTGGGCGGCATGAACGACATCCTCCGCCACCACCTCGACGGGCTCTCCGAGCGCGTCGACGAGGTGATGGCCGAGGTCAAGCCGCGGCTGCGCGGCTGGCTGCACCTCGCCGTCGCCCCGTTGGCCCTCGTGTCCGGGATCGTCCTGGTCGTCCTCTCGCCCGATGCCACGACCCGCCTCGGCTCCGCGGTGTTCGCCGCCTCGGCGGTCGTGCTGTTCACGGTCTCCGCGATCTACCACCGCGGTCGCTGGTCACCGCGCACCCGCGAGGTGCTCAAGCGCTTCGACCACTCCAACATCTTCGTGCTGATCGCCGGCTCCTGCACCCCGTTCGGGCTGCTCCTGCTCGACGGGGCCGACCGGTGGACGATGCTCTCGATCGTCTGGGGCGGCGCCGTCGCGGGTGTGGCGATGAAGGTCCTCTGGGCCGGCGCGCCGCGCTGGCTCTCGGCTCCGATCTACATCGCCCTGGGCTGGGCCCCGGTGTTCTTCTTCGGTGACTTCGTCGACGGCGCGATGGCGTACGGCGACACCGTGGGGATCACCGTGCTGGTGCTGATCGTCACCGGCGGCGCGCTCTACACCCTCGGTGGGCTGGTCTACGGCACGCAGCGGCCCAACCCGTGGCCCTCGTGGTTCGGCTTCCACGAGGTCTTCCACACCTTCACCATCGTGGCCTTCGCGGCGCACTACGCCGGCGTCTCGGTGGCGACGTACTCCCTGCGCTGACCCACCGCTCCGCGGACCGCCGCGCTCAGCCGAGGGTGACCCACGCGAACGTGGCCAGCGACCCCACGACGACGACGGCCGCGAGGACCCATCCCCCGACCGGCGAGCGGCGCGCCAGGCCCTCGACGGCGAGGTAGACCCCGCCGATCACCGCGATGGCGACCGTGACGTGGAGCAGCACGGCGAGCATGACCCCGGCGATGGCCCCCGCCGCACGCAGCCGTCCCCAGAGCAGGCTGAGCGCGAGCGGGACCACGATCGCGGCGGAGAGGCCGCCGGCGACCTCGGTCCACCACCCCCGCTCGCCCATCCACGGCAGCTCGGCGGCCAGCCGCCAGTCCTGGTCGAAGAGGTCGGCGGTCGCCGACCAGCCCAGCCACAGGATCGTCGCGATGGTGAGCCCCGCGGCCGCCCGGTAGGACCGGGCGCGCCACCTCGACCAGGGCACCGGTCGGCCGACGAAGATCGTGGCGACGGTGACCGCCGACCAGACGATCCAGCGCCGCACCACCCCGGTGCCGGTGTCGGCCATCGCGTCGCGGAAGATCCGGTCGGCCTCCACCCGGTCGACCCGGCGGCCGTCCGCCACGACGTACGACGCCGGGTCCTCGCCGGCGACGAGGGCGTCGTGGAGCAGGGCGGCCGGGAGGTGGGCGCCGGTCTTGGGGACCAGCCACCTGAAGGCGGCGGGGACGGAGGTGAGGTCGGTGCGGAAGCTCGTGCTCGCCGGCACCAGGATCTCCCCGACGTGGCGGTCGAGGTAGGCCAGGCGACGCTCGAGGCTGAACTCCTCCACGAACCGGTGTCCCGACCCGGGCCCGGGCTCGCGGGTGTGGCGCTCGAGCACGATCCGCGGGTCGGCACCCGGGTCCGGCAGCTCGGCGGGGAGGTCGTCGTGGGGCAGCACCCCGCCGTCGTAGAAGCGGCGCGGCTGCTGGCGCACCTGCCCGTCGAGCTCCCGAGATCGCATGGGACCACTCTGGCAGCGTCCACCGACGACGCCGCCTGCCGCGGCGCGCGTCGGGCCGCCGCTAGAGTTCGCGACCATGCCACCCACGACCACGCGTCTCACGGCAGCCCGCGTGGTCGCTCCGTCGCACGTCCTGGCGCCGGGGTGGGTGGACGTCGCCGGCGACCGCGTCGTGGCGGTCGGCGAGGGCACGCCCGCGACCGGCGACGTGCAGGACCTCGGCGACGTGACGGTGGTCCCCGGGTTCGTCGACATGCACGTCCACGGAGGCGGCGGCGCGTCGTTCGACGGCACGGCGGAGTCCGCGGCCGTCGTGGCCGCCACCCACCTGGCCCACGGCACCACCTCGATGCTGGCCAGCCTCGTCACGGACACCTACGACGCGCTGGCGCAGGCGGTGGGCGAGCTCTCCCTCCTGGTCGCCGACGGCCTGCTGGCCGGTGTCCACCTCGAGGGCCCCTGGCTGAGTCCCCGGCAGGCGGGCGCGCACCGCCCCGGGTTGCTCGCCGAGCCGGAGCCGGCAGCGCTGGACGCCCTGCTCTCCGCGGGCGACGGCACCGTCCGCATGGTCACCCTGGCGCCGGAGCTGTCCGGCGGCATCGAGGCAGTGCGGCTGCTCGCGGCCGCGGGCGTCGTGCCGGCGGTCGGGCACACGGACGCGCCGTACGACGTCGTCCGGGACGCGATCGACGCCGGCGCCAGCGTCGGCACCCACCTCTTCAACGCCATGAGCGGGCTCCACCACCGCGAGCCGGGAGCGGTCGGCGCGCTGCTCGAGGCACCGGTCGACGCCGAGGTGGTCGCCGACGGCGTCCACCTGCACCCGGCCGTGCTCCGCACGGTGTTCGCGGCGAAGCCCGGCCGTTGCGTCCTGGTCACCGACGCGATGGCCGCCGCCGGGGCCGAGGACGGCGACTACCGGCTGGGGCCGATGCCGATCGAGGTGCGCGACGGCGTCGCCCGCCTCGCGGACGGCACCGGCCGAGGTGCCATCGCCGGGTCGACGCTGACCATGGACGCAGCCGTCCGGCACGCCGTGCGCGACGCGGGGGTCCCGCTCCTCGACGCCGTGCACGCCGCGAGCACCGCGCCCGCCCGGGTCCTGGGCCTCGGCGACGTCGGCGCGCTGACGCCCGGACGTCGAGCCGACCTCGTCGTGCTGGGCGCCCGGCTCGAGGTGGTGCGGGTGATGCGCGCGGGCACCTGGGTGGGCTGACTACCGTCGGCACCGTGCCCGACTCCCCCGCCACCTGGCTGCTCGTGGTCGCCGCCATCCACCTGGGCTTCCAGCTGACCGTCGACCTCGTCGTCTACCCCGCGCTCGCGGAGGTCGGTCCGGAGCGGTGGGCGGCGGCGCACGGGAGCCACTCACGACGCATCACGCCGCTGGTGGCGCTCGTCGACCCCGCCCTCGTCGTCCTGGTCGGCTGGACGCTGGTGGCGCACCCCGACGCGGCCGGTGCGTGGGTCGCGGCGCTCGGAGCGGGCGTCGCGGTGGCGGCGACCGCCTTCTCCGCGGCGCCCACGCACGGCCGCCTCTCCTCCTCGTCGGCGGAGGACCGGCCGGCGCTGCTGCGCACGCTCGCGCGGGCGGACCGCGTCCGCACGGCCGGTGCGCTCGCCGCCCTCGTCGGCGCCGTCATGCTGGTCGCCTGAGCGACCACGCCCGAGCCTCGACGGGGGCCCCGGTGCGCGTCGTACGCTGCCCGGCATGGACGCACGCGCCTGGGACGAGCGGTACGCCGCCAGCGAGCTCGTCTGGTCGCGCGAGCCGAACCGCTTCGTCGCCGAGGAGTGCGCCGACCTCCCGCCAGGCATCGCCGTCGACCTCGCCGCCGGCGAGGGGCGGAACGCCCTCTGGCTGGCGTCGCGCGGATGGCGGGCCTGGGCGGTGGACTTCTCCCAGGTCGCGCTGGACAAGGGCCGCGAGCTGGGCGACGGGCTCGACGTCACGTGGGTCTGCGCCGACGCGACGACGTGGCGACCACCGGAGCCGGTCGACCTGGTCGTGGTCGCCTACCTGCAGCTGCCGGCCGACCAGCGGCGCCTGGCCGTCCGCGGGGCGGTCGGGATGCTGCGGCCGGGCGGCACGTTCCTCCTCGTGGCCCACGACACCACCAACCTCGCCGAGGGCACCGGCGGTCCACAGGACCCGGCCGTGCTGATGACCGCCGACGACGTGCTGGACGACCTCGACGGGACGGACGTCGAGGTGGTGCGCGCGGACCGCGTGGCCCGCGAGGTCACCGCCGCCGACGAGCACGGCGGTCAGGAGCGCCGTACGGCGTGGGACTGCCTGGTGCGGGTCGTCCGACGCTGAGGACCGTCAGCCGGGTGAGGACTCAGTCGTCGGTGCGGTCGCGCGGAGCCGGGTCGTCGCCGTAGACGCCGGCGTCCTTGGCCGCCTGGGCCTTGCGCAGCTGCCGGGTGAGGCTCCAGCCGATGACGGCGACCGCGAGGATCAGGAAGACGAAGACCGCGAAACCCATCGGGCCGGCCTTGACGTCGGCGTCGTCCGGACGCTGGGCGGCGAGGGCGACGATCAGCAGGTCGAGCATGACCCCATCGTCTCAGGCCCGGGTCACGGCGTGGGCGTCGGGATGCCCGCGAAGAGGTCGTCCTCCGGCGGGGTCGAGTCGACCTTGGAGTCCACGAGCTCGTAGTCCTCGGTGGGCCAGGTCTTCTGCTGCACCTCCCGCGGGATCGCGAACCAGAAGCCGTCGGGGTCGATCTGGGTCGCGTGCGCCAGCAGGGCCTGGTCACGGACCCCGAAGTACTCACCGCACGGGACCTGCGTGGTGATCCGGTCGTCCCACTCGGGCTCGCGCTGCCAGTTCTTGAGCCGCTCCTCGTAGGGAGACTCGAGGCCGTGGGCGAGCATCGCCTCGTGCAGGGCGTTGGTCTTCGCCCAGCTCCAGCCGTGGTGGTAGTAGAGCTTCAGGGGCTGCCAGGGCTCCCCCGCGTCGGGGAACCGCTCGGGGTCGCCGGCGGCGTGGTAGGCCGCCACCGACACCTCGTGGCAGCGGATGTGGTCGGGGTGGGGGTAGCCGCCGCGCTCGTCGTACGTCGTCATGACGTGGGGCCGGAAGTCGCGGATGAACCGCACCAGCCGCTCGGTCGCCTCCTCCAGCGGCACCAGCGCGAAGCAGCCCTCGGGCAGCGGCGGGAGGGGGTCCCCCTCGGGCCAGCCGGAGTCGATGAACCCGAGCCAGTCCTGCCGGACGCCGAGGATGTCGCGGGCGCGGTGCATCTCCTCGCGGCGGATCTCGGTGATGTTCTCCCACACGTCGGGCCGGTCCATCTTGGGGTTGAGCACCGAGCCGCGCTCGCCGCCGGTGCAGGTGACGACGTGGACGTCGACGCCCTCCGTGACGTACTTCGCCGTCGAGGCGGCGCCCTTGCTCGACTCGTCGTCGGGGTGGGCGTGGACGTGCATGAGGCGGTAGCCGGTGCGCGGGGGCATGGCCGCGATTCTAGGACCGCGGCCCGTAGGCTCTTGCGGGTGACCACCGACCTCACCCAGCGGTACGGCGCACCCCGCCGCTGGCAGCGGACGACCACGCTGGTGCTGGCCGGCCTGGTGGCCGCGTCGGGCCTGGCCTGGCTGGCATCGGCCACCCTCGACTTCAGCACCCCCGACGTGCAGTCCGAGCTGGTCACCTACGAGGTGGTCGACGACCACGAGGCCCGCGCCAGGCTCGACGTCACGGTCCGCGACGGGGTCGAGGCGACGTGCCAGCTCCGGGCGATCGCCGCCGACCACTCCCTGGTCGGCGAGAAGGCGTTCACCCCGGCTCCGGGCACCAACGAGGTCGTCGTACGGACCGAGCGCCGGGCCGACCGCATCGAGAAGGTCGGCTGCACGACGCCCGACCAGGACCGCCCCCGCTGACGCTCCACAGTCGGGTGATCCCCCGTTGGGATGTGCTCGACCTGCCTTTCACCGGGTGAGTTGCTAGCCTGTCCCTCTGCCCGTCCGGCAGCGCTGGCCCTCGAGCGCCGCGCCACACCGACCGGACGGACTCCGCACCACCACCGGCACCACCGACCACGGGTGGACGTGCTGAGGCACATCCCCACGACGCACCACCCGGAGCAGGAGAGTTCGACATGACCGATCAGGGCACCGTCTGGCTGACCCAGGAGGCCCACGACAAGCTGCGGGCCGAGCTGGAGGACCTCAAGGGACCCAAGCGCCAGGAGATCATCGAGAAGATCTCTGCTGCGCGCGACGAGGGCGACCTCAAGGAGAACGGCGGCTACCACGCCGCCAAGGACCAGCAGGGCCAGCAGGAGGCGCGGATCCGCCAGCTCGAGGACATCCTCCGGCGCGCCGAGGTGGGCGAGACGCCGGCCAACGACGGCGTCGTCGAGCCGGGCATGGTCGTGGAGATCCGGTTCGCCGGCGACGACGAGACCGAGAAGTTCCTGCTCGGCGCCCGCGAGAACCTCAGCGAGGGCGACGACCTGACGGTCTACTCGCCCCAGTCGGCCATGGGCTCGGCCATCTTCGGCAAGAGCAAGGGCGACACGGTCACCTACGTCGCGCCCAACGGCAAGGAGCTCAAGGTCGAGATCGTCGACGCGGTGCCCTACAAGGCCTGACCCTCGTTCCGCCGGAGCGGTGAGCAGACCACCTTCTCGTCACCGAGGACGTGGCCGGCTCACCGCTCCTGCGCCTGTCTCACTCGTAGACGCGGTAGCCCCGCTCGCGGAGCCGGCTCATCACCTGGTCGGCGTGGGAGTCGCTGCGGGTCTCGAGCTGGATCCGCACCTCCACCTCGTTGAGGTCCAGGGTGGGCGAGATCCGCTCGTGGGCGACCTCGAGCACGTTGGCACCGGCGGCGCCGACCTCCGACAGCAGCCCGGCGAGGCCACCGGGCAGGTCGGGGATGCAGACGCGGAGGTAGAGGTAGCGGCCCGCGCTGGCCAGGCCGTGGCGGATCACCTTCCCGAGCAGGAGGGGGTCGATGTTGCCGCCGGACAGCAGCACCACGGCCGGGGTGTCGAACCCCTCGGGGTTGTCGAGCATCGCGGCGACCGCGGCGGCACCGGCAGGCTCGACGACCTGCTTGGCCCGCTCGACCAGGGCGAGCAGCGCCCGGGAGAGCGACTCCTCCGAGACCGTCAGGATCTCGTCGACGTGGTCGCGCACGGCGGCGAAGGTGATGTCACCGGGGCGACCGACGGCGATGCCGTCGGCCATCGTCGTCATCGTCTCCAGCGGGACCGGGTGGCCGGCGTCCAGGGAGCCGGGGTACGCCGCGGCGCCCTCGGCCTGCACGCCCACGACGCGCACGTCGGGGCGCATCGCCTTGACGGCGACGGCGATCCCGGCCAGCAGCCCACCTCCGCCCGTCGGCACCAGGACGGTGCGCACCTCGGGAGCCTGCTCGAGGATCTCGAGCCCGAGGGTCCCCTGGCCCGCCACGATGTCGACGTGGTCGAAGGGGTGGATGAGCACCGCCCCGGTCTCCTCCGAGAACTCCCGCGCCCGCGCGAGGGAGTCCTCGAGGTAGCGGCCGTGGAACACGACCTCAGCGCCGTACCCCCGGGTGGCCTTCTCCTTGGGGATCGGCGCCCCCTCGGGCATGAAGACGGTGGACTTGATGCCGAGCGTGGTCGCGGCCAGCGCGACCCCCTGCGCGTGGTTGCCGGCGGAGGCCGCCACGACCCCGCGCGCCCGCTCCTCGGCGGTCAGCCGGGAGATGCGCAGGTAGGCGCCGCGGATCTTGAACGAGCCGGTGCGCTGGAGGTTCTCGCACTTGAGGCTCACCGGGCCGCCTGCGAGGGCGGAGAGCCAGCGGGACTCCTCCATCGGGGTCGCGACGGCGACGTCGGACACCACGGCCCGGGCCGCCACGATGTCGGCGAGGGTGACCTCGTCCGGCCTGCCGTCGTTCATGGTCGGTCCTCCAGGGGCTTGTGCACGTCGGTGGGGGCGATCGGGCTGTCGTCGGGCGGGAACGGCCGGGACGGCACGTCGTCGGTCACGAGGTCCTCCTCCAGCTCCCCGTGCGGGTCGTCCTCACCGATCTCGGCGCTGGCGAGGTGCTGGACGACCGCGTTGGCCGCTGCTGCAAGGGGTACGGCGATGAGCGCGCCGACGATCCCTGCGGTGATCACGCCGCACCCGATGGCGACGATGACGGCGAGCGGGTGGAGGGAGACGAAGCGTCCCATCAGGAGGGGCTGGAGCAGGTTGCCCTCGACCTGCTGGACCAGGACGACCCCGCCGAGCATGAGCAGCGCCGTCACCGGGCCCTGGTCGACCAGCGCCACCAGCACGGCGACGCTGCCGGCGACGGTGGCACCGATCATCGGGACGAACGCCCCGAGGAAGACCAGCACGCCGATCGCCATCACGAACGGCACACCGAGCACGGCGGCGAAGAACATCACGCCGAGGGCGTCGGCGAGGGCCACCAGGACCGTCGCCTTCACGAACTGGGTGAGCGAGATCCACGCCACCCGCCCGGACTCGTCGATGCGCTCGCGCGCCGCGCGGGGAGCGAGGCGGACCAGCCAGGCCCAGATGCGCTGGCCGTCGGCCAGGAAGAAGTAGGCGCCGAAGAGGAGGATGAAGAACCCGGCGACACCGGTGCCGACCAGCGTGCTGACCTCCGTCACCCGGCTCATCAGCCCGCCGTCCTCGCCGCGGTTGGTGATGGCCGCCTGGGTCTGCTCGATGAGGCGGTCCAGCTGGCCCTCGGTCAGGTTCAGGGGCCCGGTCCGCATCCAGTCCCGGACCTGCTCCAACCCCTCGACCACCTGGCCGGCGAGGTCGTCGGCGCCCTCGGCCACCTGCTGGCCGACGAAGCTCAGCAGCAGCGTCAGCACGGCCAGGCCGAGCACCAGCACGATGCCCGAGCCCGGACCCCGGGGCACCCCCACCCGCCGCAGGGCGTTGACGAACGGCGTGAACAGGGCGGCCACCAGCAGCGCGATCGCCAGCGGCACCGTGATCAGGGCGAAGAACCGGAAGAGCCACAGCAGCCCGAGGACGGTGATGGAGATCGAGATCAGGCGCCAGGACCACGCGGCGGCGAGGTCGAGCCCCCAGGGCACCTGGGCGCGGCTGAGGTTCGAGGGGCCGGTGGGGATCGTGGACGGCTGCTGCTCGGCGGCGCGTCGCGCGGAACGCAGCGCGGCCCACTGCTGCGCGAGCTGCTGCGCACGCCGCTCCAGCCGCGCCTCGTCCCTCACCGGCGTCACGCTAACCGACGCGTGAGCCGGCTCACGAGGACGTACGCCTCCTGGGGGTGGTCCTCCGCCAGCAGTCCGGCGGCTGCGAGCACGTAGTCACGGTCCACGACGACCTCGGGGTCCCGGGGCAGCTGCCACCCACCCGCCAGGTCCTCCCCCGTCGCCGGCGTCAGCACCCGGCGTACGGCGTCGGGCCCGCCGTGCCGCAGCACGCCTCCGGACCCGACGAGCAGGTCGACCTCGCGGAGGTCCTTGCCGCTGCGCTCGACCACCCGGCCCTCCGGGCTGACGACGACCTTGCTGCGCCCCGCGTGCCGCTCCAGCGCGGTGCGGACCGCCGCGGCGGCGATCTCCAGGTCGGTGTCCTGCTCGCCCACGCTGTCCGGGACCCACCCGGGGGCGGCGCGGCGGCGCGAGGCCGCCTCGGCCAGGTCGTCGCGGCCCGCGGCCTCGACGGTGGTCACCGCGGACCAGCGCATGCCCAGGTCACCCTCGACCGTGCGGGTGACGGGCGTCGTGGCGACCACCTCGCGGGCCAGCCCGCTGTCCTCGGGGTCGAGCTCGACCACGCTGTGCACGTCGGTGGTCGCGCCACCGACGTCCACGACGACCACGTCGCCCGCGCCCGGCCGCTCCGGGTCGAGGCC
Source organism: uncultured Nocardioides sp. (assembly GCA_902805885.1). GTDB lineage: Bacteria > Actinomycetota > Actinomycetes > Propionibacteriales > Nocardioidaceae > Nocardioides. Next base: position 19,905 of record CADCUM010000065.1, read on the forward strand.
GCGGGCCAGCAGCTCGACGCCGGTCAGCACGACGTCGGGGGTGGCACCGCGGACCATCGCCGCGAAGTCGACCCGGGAGCTGAGGTGCTTGCCGCCGATGACGTGGGAGAGGAAGATCTCGCGGATCGCGCGCCGGGCGCTGCCGGGGGCCAGCACGCCGATCCGGGGGACGACGTTGTCGGCCACGACGTACGGCGTCCCGGCGGCGTCGAGCGACTCCGAGACCGTGCCCTGGGACTCGACGTTGCCGGCCACGACCACGGGTCCGGCCCACCGGGCCGACGCGAGGAACGCCGCGTCGCTCTCGAGCACCTCGGCGTTCCCGCCGTCGGTGCCGCCGACCAGCAGGACCACGTCCGGCTCGGAGTCCCGCAGCTCCGTGAGCTTCGCCGCGTCGAGGCCCCCGGAGAGGACCAGGACCACCTTGCCGCCGCTGGACAGGGCCACCCGCCGGCCGGCCTCGGCGGTGACGAGCTCCTCGTTGCCCACCACGGCGATCCGCAGCCCCCCACCGGCACTGGAGCACGCGAGCACGTCGGCGGTCGGTGCCCGCCCGTCCTGCTCGGTCAGCGCCGCGACGCAGGCGTCGTACCCCTCGAGGACGTCGGTGTCTATGGTGGTCGGGTGGCTCGCGGTGCCGAGCAGCGCGCCGGTGCCGAGCTCGACCAGCGCGGCCTTGGTCCAGGTGGAGCCGAAGTCCACGCAGACGACGGTGCGACGGGGGGAGGTGCTCACCCCAGCGCTCGGTCGAGGTCGGCGAGGAGGTCCTCGACGTTCTCGATGCCGACGCTGAGCCGGATGAGGTCGCTGGGGACCTCCAGGTCCGTGCCCGCGACGCTGGCGTGGGTCATCCGGCCGGGGTGCTCGATGAGCGACTCGATGCCACCGAGCGACTCGGCGAGGGTGAAGACCTGGGTGCGGTCGCACACCGCGAGCGCCTGCTCCTCGCCGCCGGCGACGCGGAAGGACACCATCCCGCCGAAGCGCTTCATCTGGCGAGCCGCGACCTGGTGGCCGGGGTGGGCGGGCAGGCCGGGATAGATCACCTCGGCCACCCGGGGATCGGCCTCGAGGAACTCGACGACGCGCTCGGCGTTGTCGCAGTGGCGGTCCATGCGGACATGGAGCGTCTTGAGGCCGCGGAGGGTCAGGAAGGCGTCGAAGGGGCCGGCCACGGCGCCCATCGCGTTCTGGTGGAACGTGAGCCGCTCGGCGAGCTCGAGGTCACGCACGACCACCGCCCCTCCGACGACGTCGCTGTGCCCCCCGACGTACTTCGTGGTCGAGTGGACCACCACGTCCGCGCCGAGGGCGAGCGGCTGCTGGAGGTACGGCGACGCGAAGGTGTTGTCGACGACCAGCAGCGCCCCGGCGTCGTGCGCGACCGCGGCGAGCGCCTCGATGTCGCCGATGTTGAGCAGGGGGTTGGTGGGGGTCTCCACCCAGACCAGCCGCGTGCGGCCCGGCCGGATCGCGGCGGCCACGGCGTCCACGTCGGAGACCGGCGCCGGGCTGTGGTCGAGCCCCCAGACCTTCTCGACCTTGTCGAAGAGGCGGTACGTCCCGCCGTACGCGTCGTCGGGGATCACGGCGTGCTGGCCGGGGGCGGTCAGCGCCCGGACGATGGTGTCCTCGGCGGCCAGTCCCGAGGCGAACGCGAAGCCCCGCTCGCCCTCCTCGACGGAGGCCAGTGCGCCCTCGAGGGCGGTGCGCGTCGGGTTGGCGGACCGGCTGTACTCGTAGCCGCCGCGCAGGCCTCCGACACCGTCCTGCTTGTAGGTGCTGGTGGCGTAGATGGGCGGGATGACCGCCCCGGTCGCCGCGTCCGGCTCGTAGCCGGCGTGGATCGCACGCGTCTCGAAGCCGGACTTGAACTGGTGCTCCTGGGTCACATCCCGGACTCTACGCAGGGGGCACGTCAGCCCTCCAACGCCGCCACCAGCTCGGGGCCGGCGACGATCCCTGGCGCACCCTCCTCGTCGAACATCGTGATGCGCGTCCAGACGCCGTCGCGGACGAGGTGGACGTGCGGGGTCACCCCTCCCGGCGACTCCGCGAAGCTGCGCAGCGCGAGGCCGACGAGCTGGTTGACGGCCTGCACCGACTCCGGCCCGCGCACCGGGTGGAAGGCGACCTGGTGCCGGAACGGCACGGCCACGACCACGCCGCGGCCGTGGTCGACGACGCCGAAGCGCGCCATCAGCTCGGGCAGGTGGAGGGCGAGGCTCGCGGTGAGGAACGAGTCGCCCATGACGATGTGGACACCGGTGTCCGGGTCGACCTCCGCGTGCTCGATCGGTTCGCTGTCGACCAGGGCGCGAGTGGCGGCACGTCCGTGCTCACGCCACCGGACCAGTCCTCCCACCACCTCGTACTTCTCCTCGGCCAGCGTGACCACCTGGGTGGGGGTGTCGAGGACCGGGATGCTGACCAGGACGTCGCTGAGCACGGTGGCGGACGGGAACCAGGCCGGGTCCGGCAGCTGGTCGGCACCCTGGAGGCGTTCGTGCAGCTGGGTGCGCACCTCGTCCTCGGTCAGCTCGGTGGGGCCGTCGTCCCCGGAGAGCCCGGCGACGTGGGCGCGGACGATCTCGGGCCAGCTCCGTCGCGGCTCCCGGGCGCACAGTGCGGCGACGTTCCAGAGTCCGTACTCGACGTCGTCCGCGCCCACGACGCGATCGCCCTCGATGGTGACCTCGCGACCGCACAAGGTTCGCCGCGGGCGCACGCGCGGAGCAGTGGACGCCGGACGTACGCCGTCCCCGGCCCGGGTCTCACCCGGGCCGGGGACCGGCCGATCGACGACTCAGCCGATGGCGCCGACCTTCACCGCGCTGATGCTGCGGTCCAGCCAGTTGCCGCTGCCCGTGCTCGCCGTGCAGGTCACCGACGCGGTGGCCGCCGCCCCGGCTGTGGCGACCCCCGTCAGCGGGATGTAGGTGCGGTCCTTGCCGGACGTGTTCTCGACGTTGATGTCGGGGGTGCTGTCGACGACCGTGCCGTTCATGCGGAGCTCGCACGAGAGCTCGGCGGGGTCGGTGGCGGAGTTGTTGTTGCCCATCACCTTCGCCGTGAGCACATAGCTGCCGGCCGGGAGGTTGAGGGAGCTGACGGTCTGCGACGCGCCGGCGGTCCAGAACAACGGGAACTGGAGGCCGTTGCCGGCGCTGTACCCGTTGCTCGGCCCGACGGGGCCCTGCGGCCCGGTCGCACCCTGAGGTCCGGCGGGCCCAGCCGGGCCGGCAGGACCGGCCGGCAGCTGGCCGGCCTTGAAGTCGACGGCCGTGAGGCCGCCGTTCTTGACGTCCGCGCTCTTGATCGAGGAGTTCGTGATCTGCTTCGACCCGACCGAGTTCTTCGGGAGCGCGACCGCCGCGTAGCTCGTGCCGCCGAGTGCGACGACCAGGGCCAGCGTCGAGGCCACGTTCGCGTAGCCCCCGTTTCGCAGCTGCATGTCAGTGCCTTTCATCCGGTGAGTGGTTCGGGTAGAACGCTCTCGCGACCCGCCCGGCGGCACAGGCGTGCCAGCACCACAGGTGCGGGGTGTGGCAGCACCACTTGTCTGGACCAGCTGGGGGCCGGCTCAGCGACGGCGAGGGGGCGGAGCAGCCGCTCGGCCGCCCCGCCCCCTCGTGGGTACGCGTCAGCGGGAGGTCGCGTTCGTCCCCCCGGCGTCGTGGGCGCCGTTCGTCCCACCCGCCCGGGCCGAGGCGGGACCGGGGCTGACGACGGGGCCCCCCGGCCGCACGGCCCAGCTGCCGCGGAACCATGCTGCGCCGGCCGCGTTCGTCGGGTAGCCGGCGATGGTCGCCCCGAAGGCCGAGGACCCGTTGGCCACAGAGGCGGGGTCGAAGAGGAACTCACCCGAGACGTTGGACGAGCCGGTCTCGAAGACGCACAGGTGTCCCGGTGCCGCGTTGGGGGCAGCCGCGGTGCCGGAGCAGCCCGCGGGAACCGGAGCGCCGGACTGGATGTAGTGCGTGGACGGCGCGGACGGGAGCACGAACCCGAAGGTGACGTCACTGGAGACCAGACCGGTGTCGGGGCCCACCTGCGACAGGTAGACACCGCGGATCAGGCCCGGGTGGGGCGCGTACCGCGCGTCGCTCTCGGCCTTGGTGAACGACGATCCCGCGGGCGCGTAGCTGCCCCTGGGCTGGAACCGGGCGTCGGCCTCGGCCTTGCCGTAGACGCCGGCGAGGGCCGACGACGTCTCGGCCTTGGTCGAGTACCGCGCGTCCGAGTCGGTCTTCTTGTAGTAGCGCGCGTCGGCGTGCGGCCGGATCTTCTTGGTCCAGATCTTCTTCCAGTTGGTGGTCGCCGACTGGGCGACCTCGGCCCCGGCGGGGGTGGTGGCCATCAGGCCGCCCCCGGCGAGGACGCCGACCAGGACGGCGGCGACGATGCGGCGCGGGTTGCGTCGAGAGTTCATGGGACGAGTCCTTTCTGAGACTTCCCAGAGCGTGCGCCGCGGACGCCGGTTCCCACATCGGCGCTATCACGTATGTCTGGACCGCGTATTTGTACGTACACGGACAATGGAGGCATGTTCGGACGCCTGAAGACCTCCCTGCCCGAGCCCGGCCAGGCCCTGCCCGGCCGGGAGTCCCGCCCGTGGCAGCTGGGGCAGCACGTCGTGCTCCAGTCCCCCGTCGTCACCGACGAGGTGCCCGACGGGATGGAGGTCGCCGTGTTCGGCCTCGGCTGCTTCTGGGGCGCCGAGGAGATCTACTGGAAGGTGCCGGGCGTCTGGTCGACGTCGGTCGGGTACGCCGGCGGCCTCACGCCGCACCCGACGTACGACGAGGTGTGCTCCGGCAGGACCGGGCACACCGAGGCCGTGCGCGTCGTCTTCGACCCCTCCGTGGTGTCCTACGCCGACCTGGTGAAGCGGTTCTTCGAGATCCACGACCCCACCCAGGGGATGCGCCAGGGCAACGACGTCGGCACGCAGTACCGGTCCGCGATCTACGTGACCTCGCCCGAGCAGGACGCCGTCGCCCGCGAGCTCACCGACGTGTACGGCGCGGAGCTGGAGCGGCGTGGCCTCGGCACGGTCACCACCGAGATCCGGCCCCTGGCGGAGGCTGGGTACTACTACGCCGAAGACCCGCACCAGCAGTACCTCGCCAAGAACCCCTTCGGCTACCGCTGCCACGCCAACACGGGAGTGAAGTTCCCCCAGACAGCCTGACGGGCACGCGCATCGGAGCGACGCTGCCTGAGCCGACGTGGGCGGGTCCGGCACGTGCTGTGGGTGTTCTCCCGGTCCAGTAGCCAAGGCGGGCCGGCACTGGCAGGATCAGGACCTCCACCATGCTCCGGAGGACGGTGGGCGACGAGGGGTTCGGCCCTCGCGCGCCACACCTGTTCGTCCCCAGCCGCCATGCGCTCGCACCGCACGAAGGGGGCCCGGGTTGGCCACGAAACCGACCATCCTCGCCGTGGACGACGATCCCGTTGTCGCACAGGCGATCGTCAGGGACCTGCGCGGACGCTACGGCGCTGACTACCGCGTCATGTCCGCGACCTCCGGTGCCGCCGCCCTCGGCATGATGCACGAGCTGGCCCTGCGCGACCGGTCGGTCGCCCTGGTGGTGTCGGACCAGCGGATGCCCGAGATGACGGGCATCGAGATGCTCTCGGAGGTGCGCCGGCTCTCCCCCGACAGCAAGCTGCTGCTCCTCACGGCGTACGCCGACACCGACGTCGCGATCCGGGCGATCAACGACATCGCCCTCGACTACTACATGTTCAAGCCCTGGGACCCGCCCGAGGCGCAGCTGTACCCCGTGGTCGACGGCCTCCTCGACGACTGGTCGGGCCAGCATCCGCCCGAGACCTCGCAGATCCGCGTGCTCGGCCACCGCTGGTCGCAACGCAGCTACGAGGTGAAGACCTTCCTCGCCCGCAACCACGTGCCCTACCGCTGGCTGGACCTCGAGCACGACGACGAAGGCCGACACCTGCTGGAGCTCGCCGGCCGGACGATGGACGACCTGCCGGTCGTCCTCGTGACCGACGGTGACTCGCTGGCTGCGCCCACGACCCGCGAGCTGGCCGACGCGCTCGGGCTGCGCACCCGTGCGGAGCAACCGCTCTACGACCTGTGCATCGTGGGAGCAGGACCCGCGGGGCTCGCCGCAGCGGTCTACGCCGCGTCCGAAGGCCTCAGCACCGTCGTCGTGGAGCGTGACGCGCCCGGTGGCCAAGCCGCCCAGAGCGCGTCCATCGAGAACTACCTCGGCTTCCCGAAGGGCCTCTCCGGCGCGGACCTCACCCACCGTGCTGTGGCTCAGGCCGCGCGTTTCGGCGCCGAGACCGTCCTGGCCAGCGACGTGACGGGCTTCGAGGAACGCGGGCCTGTCCGGGCAGTCCTGCTCGACGGCGGAGCCTCGATCGAGGCCCGGGCCGTCCTCGTGGCCACCGGCGTCTCCTACCGTCGTCTGGAAGCCCCGGGCATGGAGGAGCTCGGCCTCAGGGGCGTCTACTACGGGGCCTCGGCCAACGAGGCCCTGCAGTGCGAGGGCGAGGACGTGTACGTCGTCGGCGCAGCCAACTCGGCCGGACAGGCAGTCCTCAACTTCGCCCGCTACGCGAAGCGGGTGGTGCTGCTCGTGCGCGGGACGAGCCTCGAGGCGAGCATGTCGCGCTACCTGGTGGACCGTATCCGCGCGACCCCCAACGTCGAGGTGCGGCTCCACACCGAGGTCGGCGGGGTGGCCGGCGACGGGCACCTGGAGAGCCTCGTCCTGGTCGACCGTGGATCCGGGGACCGCGAGGAGGTCAGCGCCAGCTGGCTGTTCGTCTTCATCGGCGCCTCGCCCCGCACGGACTGGATGGGCGCCGAGGTCGCGCGGGACGCGAAGGGTTTCCTGCTCACCGGCCAGGACGTGCTCGCGGCGCCGCGCGCGGACCCCTGGCCGCTCGCGCGCCCGCCGTACGCCCTCGAGACGAGCGTCCCCGGAGTCTTCGCCGCCGGTGACGTCCGGTTGGACTCGATGAAACGGGTCGCGTCTGCCGTCGGTGAGGGCGCGATGGCCGTCCACCTCGTCCACCGCTACCTGGCGACGATCTGATGGGCCTGGCGGACCTTCGGCAGCTGACGCTGTTCGACAGCCTGAGCGACGCTCAGCTCGGCGAGCTCGTCCGGGTCGGCACCGAGAGGTGGGCGGCGCCCGACGAGGAGATCTGGCACGAGGGTCAGCCGGCCGACACGTGGTGGGTGCTCCTGGAGGGATCCGTCACCCTGCTCAAGCGAGTGGGGAAGGAGGAGTCGGCGGTAGGGGCCATGACCACGCCCGGCCAGTGGGCCGGTGGCTTCGGCGCCTGGGACCCCCACGGCATCTGCTTCGCGACCGGTCGCGCGGGCGAGCGCTCGCGGTTGTTCGAGGTACCGGCAGAGGACCTCGCACGGCTGGGCAGCGAGTGGTTCGCCTTCGGCGTCCACTTCATCCGTGGCCTCGTCGACACGGTGCGGCGCGTCGAGTCGACCGCGCGCCAGCGTGAGGCCCTGGTCGCCCTCGGCACCCTCGCGGCGGGGCTCGCACACGAGATCAACAACCCTGCGGCTGCCGCGACCCGTGCCGTGGACTCACTGGCCTCGGCGTCGGAATCGGCGGTCTCGGCGCTGGTGCGGCTGACCGCCCACGGTGTCTCGGCGGAGCAGCTCGCATCCATCGAGGCGTCCCGGCGCGCCATCACTCCTCCTCCCCCGGGGTCGGACCCGCTCGGGACCGCCGACAGGGAGGACGAGCTCTCCGACTGGCTGTCGGAGCACGGGGTGGCGGACGAGTGGTTGCTGGCGCCGGCCATGGCCGCGGCCGGCCTCAGCCCGACGTGGTGCCACGAGGTGACAGGCATCGTCGGTCCGGCTGCCGTCGCCCCCGCGATCGAGTGGGTCGGGCACTCGCTGATCGTGAGCGCCCTGCTGGGCGAGGTGAAGGACGCCACGGGACGCATCTCCGACCTCGTCGGAGCCGTCCGCTCCTACTCCCAGCTCGACCGGGCCGCTGTGCAGCTCATCGACGTGACCGAGGGCCTCGAGAGCACCCTCGCGATGCTGGCCTACAAGCTCGGGTCCGTCACGGTGGAGCGGGACTTCTCGAGCGACGTCCCACGGATCGCGGCGATCCCCGGAGAGCTCAACCAGGTCTGGACGAACGTGATCGACAACGCCGTGGACGCCATGGACGGGGTGGGGACCCTGCGGCTGTCGACCCGCCTGGACGACCTCGGAAGCGTCACCGTCGAGATCGAGGACAGCGGGCCCGGGATGCCGGCCGACGTGCAGGCGCGGGCGTTCGAGCCCTTCTTCACGACCAAGGACGTGGGCAAGGGCACCGGTCTCGGGCTCGACATCTCCCGACGCATCATCGTGGAACGCCACTCGGGCGAGATCTCCGTCGACTCCTCACCGGGGCGGACCGTGATGCGCGTGATGCTCCCGGTGGGCGGTCAGGGTCCGGTGGCCTGAGCCGGCCGAGGAACGTCAGCGGGCCTCCGCAGCTCGTGTCACGTGCAGGCCGCGCCTGCGGACACGTCCACCTCCTCATGGGTCGCGCCGTCGAGTGGCGCGCACACACCTGACACCAGTCGCTCAGGGCCGCGGCGTCGAACACCTGTCGACAGACCGACAGGCAGAAGCATCTCGGGCGAGGAGGCAGGGCCATGTGGGACACCGTCCAGATCAACGACGTGCACCTCTCGCACGACATGCCGTGCGGGCGGTGCGGGCACGAGGTCCACACCTACCTGGCCTGCGGGACGGGCTGCGCGTGCGAGCCCGTGGTCATGCCGGGCGCCTGAGCCCCGGACCACCCGCGATCACCTCAGGAGCTCGCGCAACCGGCGGGCGTCGCGCACCGCGTTCCCGTCGCCGTCGTTGTTGAAGTAGGCGTAGACCTCGCGACCGGAGCCCTCCCACTCGCGGATCCGGTCGGCCCACCACACCAGGTCCCCGTCGGCGTACGACCCGCCGTAGAGCCACTCCCGGGACGGTCCGTGCAGCCGCACGTAGACGACGGGCGCGGTCGCCCGCAGCACGCACGGCAGGCCGGCGCCGCTCATCACGCAGTACGACGCTCGCTGCCGCTCGAGGAGCTCGAAGACCTCCTCGACGTGCCAGCTCGGGTGCCGCGGCTCGACGGCGACCGGCACCCACCACGGCAGCCGGTCGAGGAACCAGCGCAGCCGCTCGTCGTCGCGCTCCATGCTCGGGGGCAGCTGCACCAGCAGCACGGCGCGCTTGTCGGCGAGCTCGTGCCAGGACGACGCGATCCGGTCCACCCACGCCTCCGGCGCGTAGAGCTTCTTCGCATGCGTCAGCCCGCGAGGCGCCTTGACCGACATCCGGAAGCCGTCGGGGAGCCGCCGGCGCCACCCGGCGAAGGTCGCGTCGCGCGGCCAGCGGTAGTGGCTGGCGTTCAGCTCGACCGTGTCGAACTCGCGCGTGTAGACCCCGAACCGCTGCGAGGGCGTCGTCCCGGTCGGATAGAGCACGCCGTCCCAGTGGTCGTAGCTCCATCCCGAGGTCCCGACCCACGCCACCCCGCCAGCATCGCACCTGCCGGCCACACACTCGCGCCGGACCGAGCCTGCGCCGCCGGCGCGGAGAGTCCGAGACCGCCTCCGCACGTGTGTCGATCCGCGCCAGGCTCACCCGTCACCATGGTGAGGCGGCCACCAGGGCCGCCGGGACGGAGAGCGACATGGCCCAGTACCTCATCTACTTCAACCAGCAGTGGGTCGGCGACCACCCCGAGGAGTGGTTCCTCGGGCGGGTGGAGCCCTCCATGGCCGTGATCCGGGAGATGAAGGAGGCCGGGGTCCTGGTCTTCGCCGGCGGGCTGGAGGAGGAGGTCGCCGAGGCCTTCAGTGCCGACCCGACGGGCGGCACGCTCGAGATCACCGACGGGCCCTACGTCGAGACGACCGAGTTCCTCGGCGGCCTCACGATCGTCGACGTTCCCGACGAGGGGGCCGCCAGGACGTGGGCCGGCCGGATCGCCGAGGGGTGCGGCTGGCCGATGGAGGTCCGCCGGTTCAAGCCCGTCCCGAGCTGACGCCTCGCCCGACCCGCACCAGCTGTCCGGCTAGTGGCACGGCCCGCGGCCGAGCTCGCGGAGGCCCTCGAGGTCGCCGGGTCCGAAGGAGGTCCGGCGTCCGAGGGTGGGGTGCATCAGCTCGCCCCGGGAGTCGACGTGGTCGAGCCCGAACACGTGGCCGAACTCGTGGAGCAGCACCGCCAGCGCCTTCTCGTCGTCGCCTCGTTCCTCGAGCTCGCCGTAGTAGTCGCGGGACAGTGCGATGGTGCCGGCGACGAGGTGCTGGGTCCCGTTGCGGCCCTCGACCACGCGGCTGCCTCCGAGCCCGGCGATGTCGTCGGTCAGCTGGGCGATCGCCTCGCCGTCCTGCCAGGAGACGCTGATGGGGTCGTCGGGGTGCACCGGCGCCGCCTCGAAGCCCCAGTTGGCCGCGTTGCCGCCGAAGACCCCGGTGACGACGATGTCCAGCCCGGTGGCGTGCCGCATCCGGGCCACGGCCTGCACCACCAGCTCCTCGGCGTTCGCGGGCCCGCCCGCGGGGTAGACCGCCACCCGGATGGGCCGGCAGGAGGTGTACGTGACGGGCCTGCCGTCGACGGTGGCCACGAACGCGTGGGCCGGCTCGGGATCGTCGGGCGACGCCAGGGGGACCGCGATCGCTGCCACCAGCGCGAGCACCGCCCACAGCAGCCAGCCCTGACGGCGGCCCCGTCCCGGCGGCGCGGTCGGGGCGGGTGGCGGCTCGACGATCCCCTGGCGGCGCCGTACGTCGCGCAGGATCCGCTGGTACTCCTCCTCGCTGATGCCCAGCTCTGCGGCGGTGGGGAGGGGCTGCCCGTTCGGCGGCGCGGGCGGCTCGGGCGGGCCGGGCGGGAGGGACGGCTCGGTCGGCGTCGGCATCGGCGGCGCGGGCTGCTCGGGCGGGCCGGGCGGGAGGGACGGCT
>CADCUM010000066.1 GCA_902805885.1 uncultured Nocardioides sp.
TAGCGGCGTCGACTGCACAGCGGCGGAGGAGGGCCCCGCCTGCGGTGCACAGCCTGGCCCCTGGACAGCAACGACCAGGTCGCCGCGCGGTCCGCCTCACGCAGCCGGTGTCCGAGCGCCCACCTGGCGCCCGTCGGCGCCAGCGGTCCGCATTGCGAACACGCCTGGAGGGCAGCGCGCGGTCAGCGCCGACGGACTCGGTCGCCATCCTCCGCGGTCCCTGCCTCGCACGCGCTCGGGGCGACGTCGAGGTTCACCGTTGACTCTGTGGCCCTCGTCACCTACCTTCCCTCTTAACGAACACCTTGTTCCGGTATCCGGACTCAAGGGAGAGGCGACGGGCGCCTGCTCTCGACTGGTGACCCCGAGGAGGAGTCCCTTGGCGATGACCGAGCACGGCGCCGTGCCACACATCGAGCTTCGAGGCGTCGCCAAGAACTACGGCGGCGTCCAGGCGGTCCGCGAGGCGAGCTTCGCGGTCCGTCGGGGCTCGGTGCACGCGCTGGTCGGCGAGAACGGCGCCGGCAAGTCGACCATCAGCAAGATGATCGCGGGCGCCGTCGCCCCCAGCCGGGGGGAGCTGCTGCTCAACGGTGCTCCGGTGCACTTCTCCTCGCCTCGCCAGGCGCTGGCTGCCGGCATCGCGATCATCGACCAGGAGCTGGCGATGGTGCCCGCACGCTCCGTGGTGGACAACGTCTTCCTCGGCTCCGAGCTGCGCCGCGGCGGCGTCCTGCGCCGGCGGCAGCAGCGGGAGCGCTTCGACGAGCTGCTCGCGCGTACGGGTTTCGACCTCGACGGCGATGCGCCAGTGGGCAGCCTCCGGGTCGCCGACCAGCAGAAGGTGGAGATCCTCCGGGCGATCGCACGCGACGCGGAGCTCATCATCATGGACGAGCCCACCGCTCCGCTGACGCAGGTGGAGGCCGATCAGCTGTACGAGATCATCTGGTCGCTGCGCGACTCCGGGACGACGATCCTGTACATCTCCCACTTCCTCGAAGAGGTGCTCAAGCTCTCGGACACGGTGACGGTCATGCGCGACGGCCAGCACGTGAGCACCGGGCCCTCGGCGGAGGAGACCGAGTCCTCCCTCGTGCGAGCCATGCTCGGCCGCTCCCTCGAGCTCAACTTCCCGGAACGGCGTCCGTGCGACGGAAGCGTCGCGCCGGTGCTCGAGGTCCGGGACCTCTCCGCCGCCGGGCGCTTCGCCGACGTGAGCTTCGACCTGCGTCCCGGCGAGATCGTCGGGATGGCCGGGCTCATCGGCAGCGGGCGCAGCGAGGTGCTCCGCGCCGTCTTCGGCGCCGATCGCGTCGACAGCGGCGACGTGCTGCTCGACGGCGAGCCTCTGCGCCGGCCCTCCCCCCGCAGGTCCATCGCGAAGGGCCTGGTCATGCTTCCCGAGAGCCGCAAGGACGACGGCCTCGTGATGGTGCGCTCCGTCGCAGAGAACGCCGTGATGGCCCACCTGCAGGACGTCAGCGCGGCGGGGGTCATCCGCAGCGAGCGGCAGCGCACAGCAGTGACGAAGCTGCTGAAGGACTTCGACGTGCGCACCGCCAGCCCGAGCACGCCGGTCGGGAGCCTCTCCGGAGGCAATCAGCAGAAGGTCCTGTTCGCGAAGTGCCTCATGGGCGGGCCGCGTGTGCTGCTCGTCGACGAGCCGACGCGCGGCGTCGACGTCGGTGCCAAGCGAGCGATCTACGACCTCCTCACCGGGCTCGCGGCCGACGGCATGGCGATCCTCGTCGTCTCGAGCGAGCTCGAGGAGGTCCTCGGCCTCGCCCACCGCGTGCTCGTCATGCACCGGGGGCGGCTCGTCGCGAACCTGCCGGCGAGCGAGGCCGACGAGGAGACCGTGCTCAGCGCTGCCTTCGGTACGGCGGCCGTGGCATGACCACGCACGCACCCACCACCACCGATCACGAGCAGGAAGTCCGGATGAGCGTCACGACCACCACCCCCACCGCCCCGACCGCCACACCCGGACCCGGACGCCGAGGGAGTCTGAAGCTCACCAACCTCCGCGACTACGGGATCGTGCTGTTCCTGGTGGTCCTGTTCGTCTTCCTGTCGTTGAGCACCGACACGTTCCTGACGGCGAGCAACCTCGCGAACGTGGTCGACGGCTCGGTCGCCATGGGCCTCATCGCCATCGCGGGGACCATCGTCATCATCGCCGGCGGCTTCGACCTGTCCGCCGGCGCCATCTTCGCCGTCTCCGCCATCGTGGCCGTCTCGGTGAGCAACGGCACGAGCCCGGTCGTCGGCATCGTGGCCGGTGTGCTCGCCGGGGCCATCCTTGGATTGATCAACGGCCTGATCTGCACCGTCGGCCGCGTCAACCACTTCGTCGGGACGCTCGGCACGATGATCGCCTACGGCGGCATCGCCACGGCACTCAGCGGCTCTGGCCTGGTCCTCATCGACGACGACTCCTTCAGCAGCATCGCGACGACGGAGCTGCTCGGCGTGCGGGTCTCGACCTGGGTCCTCGTCGTCATCGCGCTCCTGTGCGCGTTCCTCCTGAACCGCACGGTCTTCGGTCGGCACACGTTCGGCACCGGCGGGAACATCTCCGCTGCGCGACTCTCGGGCGTCCCGATCAACCGGACCCTGACGGCGGCCTACGTGCTCTCCGGGAGTGTCGCGGCCATCGCAGGACTCATCGTCGCCGCCCGGAGCCTCTCCGCGAGCGCGACCATGGGGAACAACATCATCTTCGATGCGCTCGCCGCGATCCTCATCGGTGGCAACAGCGTCCTCGGGGGAGAGGGCGCCGTCTGGCGGACGACGGTCGGGGTCTTCATCCTCGCGCTCATCAGCAACGGCTTCAACCTGCTGGGCATCGACCCGCTGTACCAGCAGATCGTCAGCGGGACGATCATCCTGGTCGCCGTCGGCGCTGACGCCTTCGCGCGCCGGAGCCGCACCTGACCTGCCGCGGCACCGGACACGGCCGTCTCCCGGCCGGCCGGACAGGCACGGGTCCACCGGTACGCGCGCCGCTGCGCCGAGTCGCCGAGTGCGCCGGAACACGCTCAGGCGCAGAGCGCCACACCGTTCTCGAACACGACACATCGACAGTCGAACGACACGACCGCCGGACGACGGGCCGGGGCGTGCATGTAGGAGGAGGCTCCATGCGGTACCCCAAGACGCGCACGCTGGCCGTGGTCGCTGCGACCCTGCTCGCCGCAGGATGCGGCGCTGACGACGCTGCCGCCCCGAGCGGTGCCCCCGCGTCCGCAGGAGGCTCGGCCGACCCGAAGGTCAACGTCGCCTACCTCAGCTACGCCTACACGGACTACGTCCAGGCCGAGGAAGAGGGTCTCAAGGAGGCCGTCGGCGCCGGCGGCAGCGTGCGCGTGTTCAACGCGAACTTCGACGCACAGAAGCTGCTCAAGGACTGCCAGGACGCCGTCAGCAGCGGTCGGTACAACGCGATCGTGCTCGCGCCGGTCGACCCCGCGACCGGCAAGCCCTGCGTCGCGGCAGCGGCGGCGAAGGACATCCCGGTGGTCACCGTCGAGACCGTCGTCGGCGATGACCCGAACGCGCTCGAGCCTCAGGTCGACGGCGTCGTCGGCGCCGTGGCCATCACGCCTGATCGCAATGCCGAGCCCCTCCTGCAGCTCCTGCAGCAGGCGTGCGCCGACGTGAACCCGTGCAAGGTCATCGGTGAGGTCGCCGCCCCCAGCGACCCGCTGACGGCCCGGGTCGTCGAGAGGGTCAAGGAGATGCCGAACGTCGAGCTGGTGCAGACGATCAGCACCGGGTACGACCCTGCAGCCGTGGCGAAGGCGTTCCCGGACGCGCTGAGCGCCAACCCGGACGCACACGTCTTCCTGTCCATCGCCGACTCGCAGGCGCTGGCGGTCGTGCCGGCGCTCGAGGCAGCCGGCAAGACCGACCAGGTCAAGCTGATCGGCAACGGCGGCAGTCGTCTCGGGGCGAAGGCAGTCGCGGACGGCGTGCTGTTCGGCAGCGCCGGCAACTGGCCGCGCCAGATGGGCGCGAAGGCCGGACAGATGCTCCAGCAGGCGGTCCGCGGCGAGACGATCGAGCAGCCGGGGGTCGACGCCCTGGCTCTCGCGCAGCCGCTGACACTGACGAAGGAGACCGTCGGCGAGTTCAAGCCCGAGTGGGGAGCCGAGCGCTCCGGCGGCTGACGACCCGCTCATCCTGATCGGCAGTCCGTCGAGCGCCCCGGCCACCCGGCCGGGGCGCTCGACGCCGCTCGCGACAGGCGCTCCGGGCTCCCTGGAGTCCGCTCCGCGGGCCCTGCGCACCGCTCGCACACCGCCGTCGACCGAGGTCGACCTCGTTCCCGAGGAGCTCAGATGCCGATCGTCCGCGACGCCGTGGTCGCCCCGTCCACCGTCGACGTCGTCGTCGTCGGCGCCGGCCTGTCGGGGCTGGTCGCGGCGACCGAGCTCCGGAGGACGGGTGCCGACGTCCTCGTCGTCGAGGCCCAGAACCGCATCGGTGGTCGACTCGACGCCCACACCTGCGCCGACGGGCGGGTCCTGCAGCGTGGAGGCGAGTACGTCACCCCCTGGTCCACCGAGCTCCGGCGCCTGGCGGAGTCCCTCGGCATCGGGTACGAGCCCGCGGTGCCCGAGGGAGCCATGGTGCGGCTGTCGGGGGCCTCGAGGGTCGTCGAGGCCATGCCCTTCGAGCAGGACCCCGAGGCGGCCGGGGCGTACTACGGCGCGTACGAAGCGCTGGAGAAGCTCGCGGACGACGTCCCCGCGGACGAGCCGTGGCGGGCAGAGCGGGCGGTCGAGCTCGATCGGCAGACCCTGGGTGCGTGGCTCGACGTCAACGTCCACAGCCAGCCGGCGCGGGACCTGATCGCGATCGACTTCGTGACGTTCGGCGACGTGCACGAGGTGTCGCTGCTCTACATCCTCTGGAGCGTGTCGCGGGCCGGGGGGCTCGAGCAGCTCCACGACCTGGGTGACCGGTTCATCGGCGGCCCTCCCGGCATCGTCGAGGCACTGGCAGACCGGCTGGACGCACCGATCGTCGTGGATGCCCCCGTCACCCGCATCGAGCACGGCGCCGACGGCGTCCGGGTGTCGTTCGGGGGGAGATCTGCCCTGGCACGTGCCGTGGTCGTGGCGATGGAACCTGGTCAGGCAGGCCGCATGGAGTTCGTGCCGCCGCTGCCCGCGGACCGGGACCGCCTCCAGACCCGCTGGTTGGCCGGGCACGGTGGCAAGGCGTTCGCGATCTACGACGAGCCGTTCTGGCGGCGTGAGGGCCTGAGTGGCCTGGCGGTGATGGGAGGTGCCTTCCCGTTCGGGCTGGACGCCTCCACCGATGACTCGGAGGACGGAGTCCTCCTGGTCTTCTACTGCGAGAACGGGGAAGCGGCCGCGGAACTCGCGCGCGCTCAGGCCGAGCCCGACGGCGTCCGTCGTCGAGTGCTCGACGGCCTCGGGCGCGCCTTCGGCGACGCTGCGCGGACCCCTCGGGAGTTCCACTACTTCGACTGGGCGGGCGACTCCTGGTCCCGCGGGTGCGGCACCATGCTCCCGCCGGGAGTGCTCACCACCGTCGGCCACACCCTCCGGCCCGCGCTCGGCCCCATCGTCTGGGCGGGCGGGGAGAACGGCACGAAGGACTGGATGGAGGGCGCGGTCACGGCTGGTCAGTCCGCAGCCCAGACGGTGCAGGGACTCCTCCGGAGCGCGCCCTGATCATCTGCGTTCGACGCGCTCACCTCGGTGCCCGAAGCCCCTGATCCAGCACGACGTCGACCAGGTCGAGCCCGCTCTCCCGCGCGGTGAGCTCGCGATCGGCCCCGTCGTCGCCCGGCACCTCAGAGGACGTGCCGGCCGGCTGCTCCCTCGGCTATGCGAGGTCCGCGCCCCTCGTGGCCGGTAGGGAGGCGGTCGCACCGGTGGGGTAACGCCGCGCCACCCAGGCCGCGACCTGCGAGCGGGAGACATATCCCAACCGGACGAAGGTGCGCTCGACGTGCGCCTCCACGGCCCGGACGGTGATCAGCAGCTTGCGGGCGATCTGCTTGTTGGTCATGCCCTCCGCGATGAGCATCGCGATCTCGAGCTGGCGGGGGGTGAGCGACCGTTCCGCGGCTTCCTGACGCACGCCGGCGGGTCCCGGCGGCAGGCCGTCCTCCAGCCAGGAGAGCGCATCACCGATCCCGTGCGCACGGGCACCATGGACGAGCTGACGGAACTCCGTCTCGCCGATCGCGTCGAGCACCGACCGGACGGCTGCGTCGTGCGCCAGCTCCGAGCCCCAGAACAGCACCGGCGCGCCGGTGACCTCCTCGAGCACCTCGGTGACCCCGAAGAGCCGTGCGGCGACCCGTTCGCGGCCCTCCTGGGCCTCGTGCCAGGCAAGGACCTCGAGGGAGAGCGCGGCCGAGTGCCGATCGCCGGCCGCGGCCGCGGCGCGGATCCCGTCGAGGGCCAGCTCGTAGGCGTCGCGCGTGCGACCCTCGCGCCAGGCCACCGACGCGCTCATCCAGGTGGCGTACGTGCGCAGCCACGTCTCGCCGAACTCGTCGCTCAGGTCCATCGCCCGCCGGCAGTACTCCTGCGCCGACTGCCAGTCCTCGCCCAGCCAGGCACTGGTCCCCAGGTAGGACAGGTCGAGGAACGTGTCGGCGGCCGTGCCGTGGTGCGCGTGGTGCTCGAGGGCGCGGGTCAGCAGCGCCCCTGCTCCTGCTCCGTCGAGGGCGTACAGGCGCCGGACGCCCCGGAGCTGGTCCAGGCGCGCCTGCTGGCCGTCGCCGGCCGCGCGCATGCGGTCGAGGACGGCATCAGCGCGGTCCCCGTCGTCGGCAGCCAGGGCGAGCCAGCCGATCGCCCACTGGACGTCGAAGGCCGTCGACGACCCCTGCTCGACGTGCTCCTGCAGCCCTTCGAGCCAAGCGAGGGACCCGGTGAGGTTGTTGCGCGCCGTCCACAGCGGCCACAGCAGTGCGACGACCTCCGCCAGCGCCTCGCCCTCGCTGCGAAGGGCTGCGTCCTCGATCAGGCGCTCCAGCGAGGGCACCTCCGCCTGGATGCTGTCGAACAGGTCGTTCTGGTCCGCTCCGAACCAGTGCGTCGCGAGGTCGTGCGCGGCCTCCCGCCACCAGGCGATCAGGCCGCGCCGGGCAGCCGATCGCCGTTCCTCGTCCGCCGCGAGGCGTCGGCCACCGGCAATGCGGTGCAGCGCGGGCATCCGGAACCGCAGACGGTCCTCGGCCTCCTGCCGGGCGACCACGCCCGAGGTCACCAGCTCCGCGAGAGCCTCCTCGGGCTCCTGGACACCGCTGGCCCGCAGAACCGACTCCGCCTGCTCGCGGGTGAACGAGGTGTCGAACAGCGCCAGGCTGACCCACGCGTCCCTCGCTGCGGTGGACGCCGCCGCGTGATCGCGCTCGACCAGCTGCTCGAGCTCTGCGAGCGGGTCCCTCGCGCCCACCGGAGGCTCGACCCCGGCAGCCCGGCCGCGCAGGAGAGTGACCAGCTCGGCGAGGGACCGGGTTCTCGCGGCGCGCGCCGCGCAGTCGAGGACGGCCGGTCCGCTCCCGACCTCGGCGACGAGCCGCTCGACCGCGGCCGGACCCATGCCGTCGCTCGGCAGGTAGGGCAGCTGGGCGGCAGCCGCACGGAGGAACAACGCCACGGGCCCACCCGCCGCGTGAATGTCACTTGGGGCGGCTGCGATTCCCTCGCCCATGTGCATCCTCCACACCCCCGAGCCCGCGGGAGTCGGGCCAGTCTGGCACGCGGGGCCCCCTCCACCTGCCTCCGGACCGGCGTGTTCGGTTCTCGGCACACCCCTGGTCGGCTATCCCCACTACCTCTCCGGGCCACATGACCCAAGACTCGCGAGACCCCCATCACATGCGAGGCGCCGACGTGGCCAAGACGACCATCCCCGTGCTCGACGACATCGACCTGGCCGAGCTCGAGCGCGATCCCTACCCCGTCTACGCGCGCCTGCGGCGGGAAGCGCCGATCGCCTACGTCCCCGCCATCGACGAGTGGCTCGTCACCCGCTGGGACGACTGCACCGCCATCGCCGAGCGCACGGACGCCTTCCAGGGCGGCCACCCCATCGACGACGTCTTCTTCGGCCCGTACAACATCCTGCGCATGGAGGGCGAGGTCCACAAGAGCATGCGGGCCGGCATCGACGTCCGCCTGAAGCCGCGGGTCGTCAAGTCCTACCTCGACCCCATGGCTCGACCCATCGTGATCGACTACGTCGAGCGGATCCGCGAGGCCCGGAAGGGTGATCTGGCGACCGACCTCTTCGAGAAGATCAGCGTGCGCGTCGTCGGGAACGCGCTCGGCCTCGGGGAGATGGACGACGAGACCCTCGTCCGGTGGTTCCACGTGCTCGGCGGAGGGCGGGCCAACGAGACGGGCGACCCGGAGGCGGACCGGCGCAGCGCCGAGGCCGTCGCGGAGATCGACGCGTTCCTCACGGACAAGGTCGCGCGCTACCGGGACGAGCCGGACGACAGCGTCATCTCCCACATGGTCCACGGTGGTGCCACGAACGGCCCGCGCACCTACGAGGAGATCTCCCCGTCCATCAACGTCATCATCCTGGGCGGGTTCCAGGAGCCGGGCAACGCCGTGTCCAACAGCTTCCACGGGCTGATGGAGGACCCGGAGCAGTTGCGGGCGCTGCAGGAGGACCCGGCCGGGCTGGCGGTCGCGGCCGTGCAGGAGGGGCTGCGCTGGATCGCCCCGATCGGCCAGGTGTCCCGCACCCTGCTGAAGGACGTCGAGCACGACGGCGCCGTCATCCCGACCGGCGCGAAGCTGGCGCTCCTGGTGGCCTCGGCCAACCGCGACGAGAGCCGGTTCCCGAACCCCGAGGCGTTCGACCTGTTCCGGCCCTTCCTCCCCAACGCCACCTTCGGGTACGGGCACCACTTCTGCGCCGGCCACCACCTCGCCCGCGCCCTGGCGCAGATCACCGTCGAGGAGACCGCCCGGCGACTCCCGGGCCTGCGACGCGACCCCGACGGCCAGGCGGAGGTGCGCGGCTACCTGTTCCGCGGGGTGAAGAGCCTCCCGGCGCTCTGGGACTGAGACACCGCCCACATTGCCGACCCGGACGTCGGCACGGCGACCGCGCGGACGGCGACATCGAGCACCGCGACGTGGTCCCCATCGAGCGGAGCGAGTCGCCGTGCGACGTCATGGCCCTGTGCGTCTCCCGCTGCCGCTCGGGGGCGCCTGGTGCGGCGAGCCGAGACCTTCTGATCTCGTCGACGGGTCGTAGGCCGCACCCAGCCTCGTCGATGGACCAGCGGGCCCGGGCGACAGTCGACGAGGTGGCTCGGTCGTGGAGGACACTCCGCCCGGGGCGGCGACGTCGAACGTCGTCCGCCGTGGCGCTGACCGCTGTTGCTGACGACGCTGGTGCGGCAGCGCCGTCAGTGGCCTCCGAGCTCGATGAGGAGGACGCCGACGCTGATCAGAGCGATGCCGGCGAGCATCGTCCTGGTCAGCGGTTCCGCGAAGAGCAACCGTGCGAGGACGGCGGTCACCCCGATGCCCGTGGCGGCCCAGATGCCGTACGCGACGCCGACCCCCAGGCCGCTGCGGAGGGTCAGGGCGAGCAGGAGGAACGCTCCGAGGTAGCCGGCGATCACGACGGGCAGCCACCGCTTGTCGCGCAGTCCGTCGGAGGCCCGGAGGGACATCGTCCCGACGATCTCACAGGCGATCGCGCCGGCCAGGTACAGATAGGTCATCGACCGTGGTCCGCGTGGGTCGCGGTCTTGGTGTCGACCCGGTGGGAGCCGAGCTCGACGAGCAGGACGCCGACGATGACGGTGAGGAAGCCGAGGCCCATCACCGGTGTCAGGGGTTCATCGAACAGGACGGCCGCGAGCAACGCGGTCGCGGAGACGCCCACGGCGGCCCAGATCCCGTAGGCGACGCCGATGGACATGCCCGCGCGAAGGACACCCGCCAGCAGCAAGAAGGAGGCGGTGTAGCCGGCGGCGACGACGACGTACCAGGCGGATGCCTCGGTGGCTGCTCGCAGCGCGAGCGTCGCGCTGGTCTCGGTGCCGATCGCCAGGGCCAGGAGGGCCCAGCGGTTCATGCTGTGCGTGTTCCCACAGCGACGGCCCGCGCGGCCTCGTCGGACGTCGCGCCGAGGTCCCGGGCAAGGCGATGCCCGGCGAAGATGGCGTCCGACAGGCTCGTCGGGGCGACGCAGTCGCCCACGCGGTGGACCTCGCGGATGCCGGCCTCGGCGAGCCGCTCGCTGCCGAGAGACACGAGCTGCTTGTACAGGGCGTCGTCGGACTCGCGGCGGATCACGAGCACGACGCCGTCGGCCGGGACCGTGGAGACCACGTCCCCCTCACCCGCGATGACCGCCCCGTCGGCGGTGACCTCCAGCAGCACCGTGGCGGGCGTGAGGGTGCCGCCGGCAGCCACCACCTCGCCACGCAGGACCGGTCCCACGTTGTCCTGGTTGCCCGCGCCGGCCACATCGGCGAAGGGCGTGACGATCTGCACCTGGCGCCCCTGCGCCTGCAGCATCTGGGCCAGGGCGATCGCGGTGACGTCACCCTCGCAGTCGTAGATGACCGTCGTGGTGCCCGGGAGCTCCTTGCCCTCGAGGATCAGCTGCTCCGGCGTCGCCACGTTCGGGAGGGAGGCATCCGCCCCGGGGATGGGCTCGTTGTCGAGCCAGGACACACCGGTCCGAGCCCAGGGAGCGCCCGTGGCCACGATGACGAGCTCCGCTCCGTACGCCAGCACGTCGTCCGTCGTGAGCCGCGTGTTGGGCACGAAGGTGGCGCCCGGGTACTCGCGGAGGAGGGCCTCCCGGTGCTCGATGACGCGTCCCCAGGGCTTGAAGCCCGGCAGCTCCCGGAACCAGCGCATGTGCCCGCCGACCTCCGGCGCCGCATCCACGACGTGCACCATGTCGAAGCCGCGCCTGGTCAGCGTCGTCGCCGCCTCGAGGCCCGAGGGTCCGGCGCCCACGACGAGGACCGAAGGCACTTCCGTCGGCCGGGGAGGCAGGTTCTCGGGGTGCCAGCCGCGGCGCGCCTCCTCACCCGTCGTCGGGTTCTGGCTGCAGCCCATGTGCCCGAGGGCCGAACTGCGCGCACAGTGGTTCGACCCGATGCACTCGCGGACCCGAGCGGACTGCCCCGCCTCGATCTTGCGGGGGAGGAACGGGTCGGCGATGCCGGGGCGGGCGCCCCCGATGAAGTCGAGGTCGCCGGCTGCGATCAGCGAGGCCATCAGATCGGGGTCGGTGAGCCGTGCTGTGCCGACCACGGGCTTCTGGGTCACCTCCCTCATCCGCCGGTGCCACTGCAGGGCGTAGCCCTCCGGGTACAGCCGGGACGGCGTCAGGTCGTGGTCCGCGGTGGCCAGCGAGCCCATGGCGAGGTCCCAGACGTCCACCAGGTGGTCGAGCATGGCTGCCACCTCCAGCGCGTCGTCGACGGGCAGCGAGCTGACGCCGCGCCCCTCGATCGGGTACCGCACGGAGAGCGCGACCTCGGAGCCGACCGCCTCGCGCACCCCCTCCAACACCTCGCGCAGGAAGCGAGCCCGGTTGGCCAGCGAGCCGCCGTAGCCGTCGGTGCGCCGGTTGTGGTACTGCGTCAAGAACTGGACCGGCAGGTAGCCATGAGCGGCATGGACCTCGACGATGTCGAACCCGGCGTCCCGCGCGCGGCGCGCAGCGGCGATCCACTTCTGCTGGACGACGCGGATGTCGTCGAGGTCCATCTCCTTGGGGATCGCCTTGGAGAAGAAGAGCCCGTCACCCTGCATCTGGGACGGTGCCAGCGCAGGGATGCGGTCGATCCTGGGATCCGCGCCGGCTCCGAGGTGTGCGAGCTGCGCGCCTGCCAGGGACCCGTGCGCGTGGACGGCGTCGGCGATGCCCGACAGCTTCTCCATGTCGTCGTCGGTCATGAGCTCGAGGCCCTCGAGCCAGGGGTTGCGCGCGTGGTCGTCGAAGACGACCTCCCCGACGATGACGACGCCCCAGCCGCCCTCGGCTCTCATCCCGCGGTGCGCCACCTCCCGCTCGACCTGGTCCATGCGCCAGCCGGTCGCGTAGGCGGTGGACCAGAACCTGTTGCGGGCCGTCTTCGGGCCGATGGCGACGGGCTCGTAGAGGACGTCGTGACGTCGGTCCCGGCCGGTGGGCACGGCAGTGTCGGTCTTGCGGGGCGATGTCATCAGTCCGGTCCTCCAGAGTTGGTTCGTGGGCAACATCCGTCGTGGCCTCTGAGGCCTCCGGCCAGCCCGCCTCGACGTCGCACTCCTCGACGGCTGGTCGCGTCTGCCGGCTCCGTCCGCTGAGCAGCAGCGTCCCGGGCACCGGCCGCACGCCGATCAGCCCCGACTCGTTAACGGCCGGACGCGTGAGCACTTCGGCGTGCCTACCGGCCGCGCCCTTCACCCTTCGGTGGGCGTCAGGTCCCCGCTGTCGTAGAACGCGCCGCCCAGGTAGATCATGGGCGGGTCGTCGGTGTACTCGGCGTTCACGACCTCACCGATGATGATGGTGTGCGTGTACGCCGGGATCTTGTAGCGCACGGCCAGCTCGAAACGACCGGTGCACCCCTTGATCAGCGGACTGCCGGTCTCCCCCGTCGTCCAGTCGACGTCGGCGAACTTGTCCCCGCCCGACCGGGAGAAGCGCTTGACCACGGCCGTCTGCGAGGTGGAGAGCACGTTCACCGCCATGTGGTCGGCGGCGAACATCCACGGGTAGCTCGACGCCGACACGTTGACGGCGAAGAGGATCAGCGGCGGGTCGAGCGAGACGCTCGAGAAGGAGTTCACCGCCAGCCCGTACGGCTTCCCGTCCGAGGCCATGACGGTGACGACGGAGACACCCGTCGGGTATCGCCGGTGCACGTTGCGGACGATGTCGCCCAGGTCTGGCTCGCTCATGTCGTTCTCCTCAGGGGTTCGGCGCCGACAGGTCGACCGCGTCTAGCGGTCGATGGGCAGGATGCCCAGGTCGTGGAGGAGGCTGAGCTCGTTCCACGACGCCCAGTCCTCCACGATCAGCCCGTTCTCGAATCGGCTGATGGTGATGCCGTGGGTACGGATCGGGCGCCCTGTCGGGAGCGCCCCCTGGAACGGACCGAGGTGCGTCCCTCGGGTCTCCCAGCGGTAGGCGACCCGGTCCCCCTCCTGCACCATGTCCAGCGTGGTCCGCTGCAGGTCGGGGAAGCCGACGTAGAGCTCGCGCACCAGCTCCTTGAAGTCCTCCCTCGAGTAGTCCTTCCGCCCGTGCCGGACGAAGTCCGGCGCGAAGTACTCGTCGAGGCAGTCGACGTCCTTGCGGTCGTCGACCTGCCCCCATGCACGGGCGAGCACGTCCTTGAGGTCCACGGCAACTCCTATGTCGAGCGGGTGGTCGGCAGGGCGAGCTGCCCCGACGGTCGTGCGAGCAGCGGCTTTCAGCCCCGGCTGACGAGGTTGATGGTCTTCTCCGTCGTGTTGGCCAGCAGCCCGGCGGTGCCCAGCTCCTCGCCCAGACCGCTGGACTGCCGGCCCGACCACGGCAGCGCCGGGTGCGGCGGACCCCACGCGTTGACCCAGACCGACCCCGTCCGCAACGTGCGCGTGAACCGCGTGACCGCGGACGCGTCGTTGGTCCACAGGACGGCGGTCAGGCCGTACTCGGTGTCGTTGGCCAGGCGCAGGGCCTCGTCGTCGTCGTCGAACGGGATGATCGTCCCGACCGGGCCGAAGATCTCCTCCTGCGCGATCGTCAGGTCGTTGCTGCCGACGAAGACGGTCGGCTCGACGAAGTACCCGGTGTCGCCGATGCGGTTGCCGCCGACGACCAGCCGCGCCCCTTCGGAGCGGCCTGCCTCGACGTAGCGCAGCACGCGGTCGAGCTGATCTCGGCTGATCAGCGAGCCCATGGTCGTGGCGGCGTCGAAGGGATCGCCCACCACGGCGCCGCGTGCGATCTCCGCCAGCCCGGCGGCGAGCTCGTCGACCCGGCTGCGGTGGACGAGGATGCGCGAGCCCGACGCGCAGGTCTGCCCCTGGTTGGCGAAGACAGCGGTGGCGATCACCGGCAGGGCGGCCTGGAGGTCCGCGTCCTCCCGCAGGATCTGGGGAGACTTGCCGCCCAGCTCCAGCGTGACCTTCTTGAGCTGCTCGCCGGCCAGGGAGGCGATGTGCCGCCCCACCGCGGTGCTCCCGGTGAAGCTGATCTTGTCGACGTCCGGGTGGCGCACGAGAGCCTCGCCGGCCACCCCGCCGGTGCCGGTGACGACGTTGACGACTCCCGAGGGGAAGCCCGCCTCGTCGATCAGCGCGGCGATGTGCAGCGTCGTCAAGGACGCCAGCTCGGCCGGCTTGACCACGACGGTGTTGCCGACGGCCAGGGCCGGGGCGAGCTTCCAGGACAGGATCATGGTCGGCGCGTTCCAGGGCGTGATCGCACCGATGACGCCGATGGGCTGCCGCAGCGTGTAGGAGAGCCGCTCCTGTCCGGCGAAGGGCGGCAGCGTGAACGTGGTGCCGGTGATCTTGTCGGCCCAGCCGGCGAAGTACCGGAACGTGTCTGCCACGAGCGGGATCTCGAAGGTGAACGGCTCGAAGTACGGGCGGCCGACGTCAGCGGCCTCCAGGGCGGCGAGGACCTCCCGGTCGCGCTCGACGAGGTCGGCCAGGCGCCACAGGAGGCGGCCGCGCTCGGCGCCCGACATCTCGGGCCACGGTCCGCTCTCGAACGCCCGCTTCGCCGCCTTCACCGCCGCATCGACGTCCTCTGCGGTACCGGAGCTCAGTGTCGTGATCGTCGCGCCCGTGGCCGGGTTCTCGACCTCGAAGCCGGCACCAGCGGCCGACGCACGCCAGCCACCGTCGATGTAGAGCTGTGCGGGGGGCAGCTGCAGCTGCGTGGTCATCGCACCTTCTTCAGGGTTGCCGGTTGGTGGGTCTGGGTCGCGACGCGACCGGATCGGTGGAGGTTCACAGCGCTGGCCGGATGCGGGCGGCAATCTCACCCATGGGTCGGGACCGGTCGCCGCCGATCCAGCCGCGCAGGACGACGCGGTCACCGTCCTCCAGGAAGCTGCGCACCGCGCCTCCACCTAGCGAGAACTCACGCGAGCCGCCCCAGGAGAGCTCGAGGAGCGAACCCTGCCCCTCGACCTCGAACGAGGAGATGGTGCCGGTCCCGTAGAGGTCACCGGTCCGCAGCGAGGCGCCGTTGCGGGTCATGTGCGCCATCTGCTGCGCGG
The DNA here is from genome assembly GCA_902805885.1 of uncultured Nocardioides sp. GTDB lineage: Bacteria > Actinomycetota > Actinomycetes > Propionibacteriales > Nocardioidaceae > Nocardioides. Next base: position 15,257 of record CADCUM010000066.1, read on the forward strand.
GTGACCAGTAGAGCGACCCGGCGACCGGCCGGCTGACGACGTGGCCCTCCAGCTCGAGCTCGAGCCAGATCGAGGGGTTCCTCGGCTCGTCCACCCGGAGGTAGTCCAGGACCGCCGGCTCCTGCTGAGGTCCGTCGACCCACGCCCCGTCGACGGCGTCCAGCGGGACGACCCACGAGCTGATCGACGTCGCGAACGACTTGCCGAGGAAGGGCCCCAGGGGCTGGTACTCCCACGCCTGGATGTCGCGGGCGCTCCAGTCGAGGAGCAGCACGACGCCGAAGACATGGTCATGGAACCGGTCCGACGGCACCGGCCTCCCGTGCTCCGAGGGCACCCCGACGACGTAGCCCAGCTCGACCTCGACGTCGAGGCGACGGGTCGGCGCCTCGATCACCTCGTCCCCCTGCCGGATCTGCCCCGCGGGCCGGACGACGTCCACGTCCGACGGCACGACCGTGCCTGCCCGTCCGTGGTACCCGACCGGGAGCCGTCGGTAGTTCGGCTTGAGGGGCTCCTCCTCGTCAGGACGGAGGATGCGGCCGGCGTTCGTGGCGTGCTCGATGCCCGAGAAGAAGTCGACGAAGTCGGCCACCTCGAACGGCATCAGGACGCTCACCGCACCGGCGGCGTGCACCCCCGCTTGCCCGCTCTCCACGCCCTGGTCCACGCGTGCCCGGACGGCGTCCCGCACCTCGGCCCACCGGGCCGGGCCCGCCGCCATGAACGGGTTCAGGGACGCTGCCGCGAACTCCGAGGACGGGCCGAACAGGTGAGCGAGGTCCAGGACGACGTCATCGACGGCCACACCGACCCGCGGCCTCCCGCCGGACGGGCTGACGACGCCGTAGGGCAGCGTCCGTGTCCCGAAGTGCAACGCGGACACCGGGTCTCCTCACTCGTGGTCGGACGGGGGCGATCAGGGACGGACGTGCCGCTCGATCCCGTTCCACACGTCTCCGCAGCCCGGCTGGAGGGTCGCTCCCGGGTGCTCGCCCAGCCCGCCCCGCCTGACCTCCCGCTGCCCTGGGGCGGACTCGGCGCTCATCAGCGGGTCAGCCGAGGTGGCCGGTGAAGCCGGCGGCGCGGTTGCCCAGGTCGACGAGCACGGAGGGCTTCCCGGTACGGGACTCCTTGCGGTCGCCGACCGCGCGGGCCGCCCAGATGACGCCGGAGCCGATGAAGCGCAGCGGCTCGGGCTCCCACTTGCGGGCCTTCATGTTGGCCAGCGGCAGGGCCGTGAGCTCGGTGCTCCGGCCCAGGATGAGGTCGCGCATGGTGCGACCCACGAGGTTGGACGGCGCGAGGCCCTCACCGACGTAGGCACCGGCCCAGCCGAGGCCGGTGTTCCGGTCCAGCACGGCACTGGGTGCCCACTTGCGGCTGGTGCCGAAGACGCCCTGCCAGGAGTGGCTGATGCCGACGCCGTCGAGGAAGGGGAAGAGCTTGACCAGCTGCCCGTAGTAGTGCTGCGTCACCTGCGGCGGCGCCGGCTCGTCCGGGTTCGGGGCCGAGCGCCAGCGGTAGGGCACGCGGGGGTCGTCGCCGCCGATCGTGATGCGGTTGTCGCTGGTGAACTGCAGGTGCAGGAAGGGGTGCTCGGCCAGCAGCGCCGAGTGGCTGGACCACCGGAGCTGGGCCATCTGCTCCTCGCTCAGGACCTCCGTCGCCAGCATGGACGTGTGCACCGGGACGATCTGCCGGCGGTGGCCGTCGATGGACTCGGTGTAGGCCTCGGTCGCGCGGATGACGAAGCGCGCACGCACCGTCCCGTGAGCGGTCGACGCCTTGCCCTGCTCGATCCTGATCACCGGCGAGTTCTCGTACACGACGCCGCCGTGCCGCTCGACGGCCTCGGCCAGCCCGCGGACGAGGCGGCCACCGTCGACGCTGGCGCAGTGCGCGCTGAAGCGGGCGCCGACCGCACCGGCGATGTTGATCCGCTCGAGCACCTCGTCCCGCTCGAGGTAGCGACTGTCGTCGGGCCCGAAGCCGAACTCCCGGTCCTCCTCGATGCCGGCCTTCAGGCGGCTGGCCTCGAGCTCGTTGCGCGCAACGATGACGACGCCGTTCTGCGCGTACCCGCAGTCGATGCCCTCCCGCGCGACGACCTTGCCTACCTCGGCGACCGCCTGCTGCACGGCACGCTCCACCCGGACGGCCGCCTCGCGGCCGCCCCCGCGCTTCGCCCAGAACTCGCGCGAGCCGTTCATCTGGGCGATGACGGCACCGCCGTTGCGCCCAGAAGCGCCGTAGCCCGCCACCTTGGCCTCGAGGACCACGACCTGCAGGGAGGGGTCCTCCGTGAGCAGCTCGAGCGCTGTCCAGAGACCGGTGTAGCCGGCGCCGACGATGACCACGTCGGCGTCACGGTCGCCGTCGAGCGCGGGGCGGTCGGTGATGGGACCGCCGTTCCGGAGCTCCATCTGCTGCCACCAGTGGGAAAGGGCGGACTTGTTCATGGTCTTCCTTCTGCAGTGCCGGTCATGGCGGGAGAGGTGGAACCCCCACTGCTGCGCCGCCGCAGGACCCTGCGCCGCGCTGTCGTGGTCGTGCACGCTCTGACAGTAACTCTTGTTCCGATAACCGCAAGAGGTTGGTCGGTATCTGCACAGCGAGAAGGACTGGCCGAGTCGGCGCAGGACCCAGACGTCGTGGGCGGTGGAGCTGCGGGACGTCGACAGCCCCTCTGCTGGGTCCGCGACGTCCGGCCGCTCGGCGGCTGCTCCGGCAGCGCAGCCGCGGCGCGAGGCCGTGACGGCCTCGTCGACCTCCGGGTCCGCGTCAGTGCGTTGCCGGCACGTCACCACGGTCAGATGAACTCGCGGAGCTGCAGCGTAGACCCGTCCGTGAAGCGGCCGAAGCGGAACATGTCGGCGTCGACGCTGGTCGGCTGCTCGGCGATCATCTCCGCCGCCAGGCGCCCCGCGCCGGGACCGAGGGAGTACCCCTGTGCGCCGTGCCCGGTGTTGACGAACAGACCCGGGACGGCGGGGACCTCGGACACCACTGACGTGTAGTCCGGGGTGGCGTCGATGATCCCGGCCCAGCGCTCCACGACCTCGGCGTCCCGCATCGCCGGGAACAGCTCCTGCACTGCCGCCAGGCCCTGGTCGCCCGCCTTGACCATCGGCCGCGCGGTGAGCATCCGGACCCGCTCGAACTCGGTGACCTCGTCGTTGCGCCACGTCCGCTTCGTGCGCAGCGAGGCGAGCAGGTCGCCTCCGACCTGCACGCTCAGGAAGCGTTCGGACGGGTTCCGCAGTGCGATCTTGAGAGCCGGCAGGAAGTGCGGCAGCACGCGGAAGCTGTCGAGGGTGACCGGGACGCCGTGCATGCTGACGCCGATCGCGCAGGTCCCGTCGGCCTGCTCCCGCCATGCGGCGCCACCGCCGAAGCCCGAGCCGCGGAAGGCCGTACCACCCTTGACCCTCATGAGGGACGAGGCGATGCCCTGCTGGGGGAGGTCGACGCCCAGGTTGCCGAGGAACAGGCGCGACCAGGCGCCGCCGGCCACGACGACGCGCGTGGTGCGCACCTCACCCAGCTCCGTCACCACGCTGTGGATCGCGCCGCCGACGGTCTCGATGCCGCGCACGGCCACGGGGGCGAAGACCTTCACACCCTCCTTGCGCGCACCCTTCGTGATCAGAGGCACCGCGTGGGTCGGCTCCGCGGACCCGTCACTGGGCTGGTGCAGCGCACCGATGAACTGACGCCCGACGCCCGGGATCAGGTCCTCGAGCCCGTCGCGACCCAGGATCCGCGCGTCGATGGCCCCGGGGAACCGCTGGGTGGCCTCCCGCTGCCAGGCGGCCTGGACGGCGAGCTCCTCCTCGTTCTCGGCGAGGTGCAGGTTGCCGTCCTGGCGGACGCCGACGTCGAAGCCGAAGCGGTCGGCGAAGCCCATCCAGATGTCCTTGGCCAGCACGGCCAGCGGCAGCTTGTCCTGGTGCAGGGCGTTGGTGTAGACCCAGCCGAAGTTCCGGCTCGAGGCCTCGCCGCCCACGAAGCCCTTCTCGAAGACCACCGTCCGCAGACCGAACTGGTTGAGGTACAGCGCGGTGCTGATCCCGGCGATGCCCGCTCCGACGACCACGACATCGGTCTCGGCGGGGATCTCCGACAGCGGGTCGGTCTCCACGGGGATCGCCCGCGGGACGTCGGACTCCACGAGCCACCGGCGCTGCCCCGCGAACGCTGCTCCGGCCAGGGCACCGACGCCGGTGCCCGCTGCGGCGATCTTGCCGTAGCCCCTCAGGACGTTCTTCGACACGAGCCTTGTCTCCTCAACCGGTGGGTCCTTGTGACGGACGCTGCTTGCGCTCAGTGGTCGTGAGGACCAGGCGGTCCCACGGCGTGCACCCGGCCGCCGGCGAACCACGTCTGAGCTGCGGTGACGTGCCGGAGGTCCGCCGGTGCGATCTCGAACGGGTCTCGGTCCAGGACGACGAAGTCGGCGGACAGCCCCGGCGCGATGCGGCCGGCCACGTCCCCGAGCCCCATCGCCGCGGCCGCCGTGACGGTGAAGGCCTCGACGGCCTCGTGCAGGCTGATCGCCTGCCCCGCGACGAGGGCACCGGGGAACACGCCTGCCGGGTCGGTCCGCGTCACGAGGCCGTGGATCCCCCACCAGGGGTTGGCGGTGTCCGCTACCGGCCAGTCGGAACCCGCCGCGAGCTGCGCGCCGGCGTCGAGCAGCGACCGGTGCGGGTGCATGGCGCCGCTCAGCCCGGGCGGGATGCAGCGCAGCACCTCGGTGGGGATGACGCCGGGTGCCCACAGGAAGGGAGAGACCTCCGCCACCACGCCGAGCTCGGCGAAGCGGGGCAGGTCGTCGTCGTGCACGAAGGCGGTGTGGGCGACCTGCACGATCGTGTCCGTGTGGCCGTTCGACCTGAGCCGCGCCGTGGCGTCGAGCGTGACCCGCACGGAGGCGTCGCCCGTGCAGTGCACCTTGATCCCCAGGCCCGCCACCGCGACGTCCTCGAACACGTCGTCGAGCTGCTCCGGGTCGAACAGGGTGCTGCCGTGGTGGTGCCCGCCGTGCGCATCGCTGTACGCGTACGGCTCGAGGAAGGCCGCCGTGAAGGACGTGGGGACACCGTCGAGGAAGATCTTGACGAAGGAGGGGAGGTGGTGGGTCGTCCGGTACTGCTCGCGAGCGGCGAGCAGGGGCGTGCCGACCTTCGCGACGCCGAAAATGGGGTCGTTGACCAGCAGGCTGCTCACCACGCGAGCGGTGAGCCTCTGCTCGCGGTCGAGCAGGGCCAGCCCGGCCATGACCGGCTCGTCCACGGCGGCGTCCTGGAACGTCGTGATGCCCCAGGCGTTCAGCTGCCGGATGGCGGTCGCCGACGCCTCGGCGGTCTGCACGGGGCTCCGGCTCACGAGCCGCTGCCGCGCCCGCTCGGCGCTCGCGCCGGCGGCCTCCACGAGCAGGCCGGTCGGTCGCCCGTGGGGGTCACGGACCACGCAGCCCCCCTGGGGGTCCTCCAGGAGATCGAGGACACCGGTGGCGCGCAGGGCAGCGGTGTTGGCCCATCGGTTGTGGTGGCTGTCGTCGGCCAGCAGGACCGGGCGGTCACCGGACACGGCGTCCAGCCGGGCCAGCGGCTCGCTCCGGCTCAGCTCCTGGAAGAGGGTCGATCCCCAGTTGCCGCCGACGACCCACTCGTCCTCGGTGTTCGCGACCCGTTCCGCCACCGCGGCGATGATCGCGTCGACCGGGTCGGTCGGTGCGACCCGCAGCTCGCGCAGCTCCGCCTCGCCCGCCATGTTGTGGTGGACGTGGGTGTCGAGCAGGCCGGGAAGGACGGCGGCGCCCCCCAGGTCGATCACCTCGGCGTCGGCCGGCGCCCACCGGAGGACGTCTACACGGCTCCCCACGACGGTGAAGACACCGTCAGCGACTCCGAAGGCTTCCGCCAGGCCGGACACCGGGTCCATGGTGTGGACGCGAGCGCCGAGGACGACGGTGGTCCGTGCAGACATCTCGGTCACCGCCCCGCCCTCGGCATGCTCACGTCGAGCCAACCGGTACGTTGGACACGGTTACCGGACAACGTATTGCGACTTACGAACACTGTCCAACTGGAGGTACCGGGGGACCGCCCCTCCTCGAACGGGGTGCCGTACCTCCTCGAGGGAGGGGGAGGGCGCGGAGCGGCGCTCCGGTGGTCCGGCTGGCGGGCGGTGATCGCGGACCACGACCCGGGCGTCAGCGGGCAAGGGCGGGCGACGGCGCGCTGTGGAAGGGTGACACGAAAGTACCTTCGCTGTTCGAATAGCGGTACGGTGGGCGCATGCCTGAGATCGCACAGACCGCGGACCACGCCCTGCGCATCCTCGAGGAGCTCGGGCGGGGGCAGGCACTGGGTCCTGCTCAGCTCTCGGAGCGGCTGGGACTGAACCGCACCGTCGTCCACCGTCTCCTGGTCACGCTCAACGCGCGCGGCTTCGTGCTTCGCCAGGGGTCGGTCTACCGACCCGGCGCCACCCTGATCCGGCTCGCCGGCGTCCTGGAGCCGGACCTGCGGGCTGCCTCAGCCCCGGTCATGGCACGGGTCGCCGACGAGACCGGCGAGTCGCTCGTGCTGCACGTCCCGGACGGGCTGGACGCCGTGGTGCTCGACCAGGCCGTCGCCTCACGGCACGTGCTGCAGGTGAGCCACCAGATCGGCTCCCGTCACACCCTTGCCAGCGGCGCCAGCGGACGCGCGCTGCTCGCCTTCCTCCCGCAGGCGGTGATCCGGAGGGTCGTCGAGAGCCTCCCCCACGAGCCGTCGCTGGAGCGCAAGCTCGAGGCCGTGCGACAGATGCGCTACGCCGTCTCGCACAACGAGCTGCAGAACGGGGTGCACGGCGTGGCCGTCCCGGTGCTCAACACCGACGGGACAGCGATCGCCAGTCTCGCGATGCTCGTGCCCGACGGGCGCGCCCTCGGCCTCGAGGACCACGTGGACGCCCTGTGGCTGGCGAGCGAGCAGATCGCCCGCGCGGCTGACCCGTTCCGCGCCGGGACGTGAACGCCTGAGCCTCTCGTGGGGCTGTCCCTCGGCTCGTCGGTGCACTCCCGGCTGATCGGCCCCGGACTGCTGTCGACCTGTCGCGTCGACGACGAGGCGCTCGTCCGCTCGCTGCACCAGTCCCGACGCGGACCGGTCAGCCCGCGGGCCGCAGCTCGGGTTCACCCTCCGAGGCATCGGACGTGTACGCCACCTCGCCCACCACTTGAGACGGTGCTGGCGACCAGTGTTTCCCGAACCCCGCTGTGCGGTGTTCACCACTGTGTGACTGGGCTCACGGCTGCGAGGCTCGCAGCATCTGCGCCGGCGCCCTCATGGGCGACACGCGGATGCCCTGTACCAGCGTCGGCATCGCGTCGAGCCGTCGCTGGACCGACCGTCGAAGAGGACCCTGTGGCCCAGACCTTGCCTGCCCGCCCTCTGGCCGCGACCTCGACCTTCGAGGCCCGCGTGCTCGGCCGCCGGGACATCGCCGCCACGGCCGTCCTGACGCTGGGTGCGGTCGAGGGCGGGACGCCGCTGCCGGACTGGTCAGCCGGCGCCCACATCGACGTGCACACGCCGTACGGGATCCGCAACTACTCGCTGTGCGGGCCGGCGGACGCCCCGACCTGGGAGATCGCCGTGCTGCGAGCGGACGGTGGCGCGGGAGGTTCCCGGTGGCTGCACGACACCGTCGGCACTGGGGACGCGCTCCGCCTCGGCGGCCCGCGCAACACCTTCCCGCTCGAACCGGCTCGCGGCTACCTGTTCATCGCCGGCGGCATCGGGATCACGCCGCTGCTCGCGCTGTCCCAGCGCGCAGACGCGCTGGGCGTGCCGTGGCGCTTGATCCACACGTCACGGACTCCGCTCGGCCTCACCCTGTCCCGGGAGCGCCTGGCCGACGAGCGGGTGACGCTCTGGTGCAGTGAGGCCGGGCGGCTCGACCTGCTGCACGAGGTGACCGCCCTCGGCCCCGAGGACCTCGTCTACTGCTGCGGGTCCGACGAGCTGATGTCCGCGGTCGTCGAGACGGCCCGGGCCGCCGGCGTCGGCGTGCGCACCGAGCGGTTCGGGGCGCCGACCAGCGAGTCCGACCAGGCCTTCACGCTGACGCTTGCCAGGAGCGCTCGCGACCTGACGGTCCCGGCAGACCGGTCGGCGCTCGACGTGCTGAACGAGGCCGGGCTGCTGGTGCCCAGCTCCTGCCGGTCCGGCATCTGTGGGACGTGCGAGACCGTCGTCGTCTCCGGCGAGGTCGACCACCGGGACGAGGTCCTCACCGACGAGGAGCGCGCCGAGAACACCTGCATGCTGCCGTGCGTCTCGCGAGCCCGAGGCAGACGGCTGGTCCTGGATCTCTGAGCGGGCCCGCGAGACCACCACCTGCCGGCTCCCGAGTCGGCCGCACTGCTGGAGGCACAGGATGTCCACGAGCCTGGATCTGGGAGAGACCCCGGCCGGTCAGCGCGCCGTCGTCGACTGGTTCACCACGGAGGAGCTGTACCGGGATCCCTACCCGATCTGGAAGCGCTTGCGTCGGGAGACGCCGGTCGCTTGGGCCCCCGCGGCCGAGGCCTGGCTGATCGCCAAGCGGCAGGACCTCGAGGAGATCTACACCGACCGGGAGCTCATCTCCGCGGAGGTGCCCGACACGGCGACCAACCGGTCGCTGGGAGCTCCGAACATCCTGACCGTCGAGGGGCCGGCGCACGCCGAGATCCGGGGCTCGATCAACCAGGTCCTGCTCCCCCGCACCGTGGACACGTACGTCGACAGCCTCGTCGCGCCCATCGTCCAGCACTACCTCGACCGGCTGCCCGAGTCCGGCGTCGTGGACATCCACCACCGGTACTTCGAGCCGATCTCCGTACTGAGCCTGGGTGCGCTGATCGGCATGGGGCACGTCTCCCTCGAGAAGATGCAGTACTGGTTCCACAGCCTGTCGGCGGGTGCCTTCAACGTCGAGCGCGATCCGGAGAAGGAGCGCATCAGCGCGGAGGCCCGAGCCGATGTCGTCGCGCACCTCGCCGAGGTGTTCGACAGGGTGGAGCGGCAGCCCGACGGCTCGCTGATCAGCGACATGCTCCACAACGGCATGCCTCCGGGTCAGACGCGCTCGCGCGAGCTGATCATCCCGACGCTGCTCGTCATCATCGTCGGTGGGGCGCAGGAGCCCGGGCACGGCACCAGCATGCTGTTCCACGGTCTCTTCCAGAACCCCGACCAGCTCGAGGACCTGAAGGCCGACGTCGAGACCCTCCTGCCCAGGGCGATCAACGAGGGCCTGCGCTGGCAGCCGCCGTTGGGCACGCTTGAGCGAGTTGCCGTCAAGGACTTCACCCTTCGCGGACAGCTGATCCGCAAGGGCGAGATGATCATGTTCCTGGTCGGCTCGATCAATCGGGACGAGGACTGGTACGAGGACGGCGACTCCTTCGACCTGCACCGCAGCGAGGGCACGCACCGTGCCTTCGGCATGGGCGGGCACATGTGCATGGGCCACTGGTTCGCCCGGCGGCAGATGCAGATCGCGATCCGCAGCCTGCTGAAGGCCTACCCGGACCTGGGGCCCGTCCCCGGGGACGTCGGCGAGCTGACCGGCTGGGCGGCTCGTGGTCCGGTGCGCTTGCCGGCCGAGCTCGGCCGGCGCGCGGGTGCCTACGCCGTCGAGCCGACCGTGCGGGCCGCACAACGACGCGCGCTCACCATCCCCGTCACGGTCGCGAGCGTGGACCGTGTCGCCGAGGACGTGGTCGCGCTGACCTTCGTGGCGGCCGGGGGCGGTGAGCTGCCGACCTGGGAGCCCGGAGCGCACGTCGACCTGCACATCGCTGACGGGCTGATCCGCCAGTACTCGCTGTGCGGAGACCCGGAGGACCGGCAGCGCTACCGCATCGCCGTCCGGCGTGACCCCGGCGGCCGCGGTGGTTCGCTGGCCGTCCACGAGCGGGTGACGGCCGGATCGCTGCTGGAGCTGGGGCTCCCTCGCAACCACTTCCCGATGCAGAAGTGCGACACGGTCGTCTTCGTGGCCGGTGGCATCGGCATCACCCCGTTGCTGCCGATGGTGCGAGCGGCCGAGTCGACCGGCGCCGACTGGCGTCTGCTCTACCTGGGGCGGTCCCGCGAGCACATGGCGTTCGCGACGGACCTGGCCGCGCACGGTGACCGGGTGCTGTTCTGGGAGAGCGACGTGCACGGGTTGCTGGACCTGGAGGCCCACCTCGGCGAGCTGCCGTCGGACGCGCAGGTGTACTCGTGCGGTCCGGCCCCCCTGACGAACGCGGTGCGCGCGGCCGTTCCCCGCGGGATCGAGGTCCACTCCGAGTCGTTCGTCCCGCCGGCTCTCGGTCAGACCTTGCCGGACGTCGCGTTCGAGCTGGAGATCGAGGGGACCGACAAGCGGACGACGGTGCCCCCGGGTCGCAGTGTGCTCCAGGCGCTCGAGGAGCTCGACGTCTTCATCACCAGCGGCTGCACCGTCGGCGTGTGCGGGTCCTGCGTCACCACCGTCGTCGAGGGCGAGATCGAGCACCGCGACGCCGTGCTGTCCGAGGTGGAGCGGGCCGCCGGCGACGCCATGGCCGTGTGCGTGTCACGGTGCCGGTCCGGGCGTCTGGTGCTCCGCCCCGACACTCACTGACGTCGCCTTCCCCACCGGTCGACGTCCGCGTCGGCACGGTGGGGGAAGCCACTGTTGACGTCCCTGCTCAGGCAACCTCGACGATCGCGCTGCCCAAGGGCGCGGTGATCGCCTCGTCGAGACCGTCCGGCGACCAGAAGTGCACGACGATGGTGAAGCCGGGGTCGTAGTGGTAGTGCACCTGTTGCCCGGGCAGGACGAAGATGAGGTCGCCGACCACCATCGGCGTGCTCGATCCGTCGTCGAAGGTCCGCAGACCCTTGCCGGCGACGACGAAGAAGACCTCCTGGGCGTCGGGGCTACCGGTCGAGATGACCGACGCTCCACCCTCGTACCGGCAGGCGACGACGAGCTGCCGTCGGTCGTGCGACAGGTGCAGCACCCTGACCTCGGCCGGGGTGTCCCCGAACTCGGTGAGGACCGTTGGCAGGTAGTCCCCGGTCAAGACGTTGAAGGAGTCCGCTTGCCGCGGAGCTGACTGCATCTCATCTCCCGTTGCTCTGGTGCGGCGCCACGCTGCTCGTCGGTGACGGACGCGTACCAGCGGGCAGGCGCAGGCTCATCGGCACGCCCGAGGCTGGACCGGAACCCGGTCGGCGGTCGGGCGTTCGCGCGATCTCCTCGCGAACGCCCGGCCGCCGGTTCACCGGGTGCCGGGCACGTGCGGGTACAGCGGCACGGTCTGGTCGCCCATGACGACCTCGGGGACCCCGGCGCGGCGCGGCGTGCGCCCGATGAGCTCGGCCTCGGTCTGGTAGGCAGCGGCCGGCTGCCTCTGCCAGCTGGCCAGGGCGCCCGGAGCGCGGAAGTGGGGCATGACCTCCTGCGCGAAGAGCGTCATCGACTTCTCCTGCAACCACATGGGGAGCGTGTACTCGGTGTTGAGGATGACGCGACCGGCCCCGAGGAGGCCGGTGGCCTCGGCGAGCCGCTCGCGCACCGTCTCCGCCGACCCGGCGATGACACCCAGCGGGCCGTGCGTCATCGTCTCCCAGGTGGTCTGGGACACATCAGCGCTGCGGTAGCCGCCGGACATCATCCCGCGCAGCGACCCCTGGCTCGCGTGGCCGGGCGGGAAGGACTCGTGGAACTGGTACCGGAAGATGTTCTGGGTGCCCCAGAGGGCGTACTTCTCCACCTCTTCGCGAGCCTGCGCATCGGTCTCGGCCACGTGGACCGACAGCACCATGGCGATCCTGCTCGGGTCGTCAGGCCGACCGTGCTCGGCCCGGAGCTGCCGGAACAGCTCGAGGTTCTTCTGCAGCACCGGCAGCGGGACGAGGATCGCCTGGTACGTGAAGTCGTACTTCGCGCAGAGCTCGATGGTCTCCCGGGACCCCGCGGCGGGGACGAAGACGGGCACCGGGTCCTGCCGCGGCCGGGGCCAGACGTTCACGTAGGGGATGTTGTAGTAGTCGCCCTCCCAGGCGAACGGCCCGTCCTCGGTCCAGATCTTGTTGAGCAGGGCCATGGCCTCGTCCACGCGCGGCCGCGCGTGCACAGGATTGGCGACGGCGTAGCCGTGCCACGCCGCACCGATGCCGAGGGGAAGACCCAGGGTGAGCCGCCCACCGCTGAGGTTGTCGACCAGCGCGACCTCCTCCGCGAGCCGGACAGGGCTCGAGTAGAAGCTCAGGACCGGACCGTTGGCCACGATGCGGATGCCCTTGGTCTGGCCGGCGAGCCACGCTGCTGCTGTCAGGGCGTTCGGGATCAGCGTGAGCGGCGTGTTGTGCTGCTCGAAGACGAGGATGCCGTCGTAGCCGAGGCGTTCGGCGCGCTGCGCACCCTGGAGCACCTCGCTCAGCACCTGCTGGCCGAGGTCGCGGTCGTAGTACGCGTTCGGCATGTCGATGCCGATCGAGTCCCTGTCCTGGGCGGACGGGAACCAGGGGTAGGTGCGGTCGACGACCGTGATGAACTCCAGCTCCTGCATCACTGCGCTCCTGCCTGGCTCTGCGAGCGGCTGGCCACCGACTCGATCGCTGCCGCGATGGCGGCGGGCTCCTGCAGCACGACGCCGTGCCCGCTCGGGGCCGCCGTGCCCTTGATGATCGTGGTCTGCGCGTCGGGCAGGAGCTCGGCGTAGCGCCGGACGTGCGACGAGGGCAGCACCCGGTCCTCTTCGGCGCCGATCACGAGCGCCGGGCAGGTCACTCGACCCAGCCGCCGGTCCAACCGGATGTCGTAGCGGGGGTTCCACGCGAAGCGTCCGAAGGCGGTCAGGTCTGCGTAGTCCTGCATCAGCCGCTCGAGCCCCGGCCGGCCCTCGTCGTCGCCGAGGACCTCGGCTGTCCGGTCGTTGAGCTGGACGTCCAGCCGCGCGGCTGCGGTCATGCGGAACAGGTCGCGGGGGATGTCACCCGGGACCCTCAGCCCGAGGGGGGTGATGAGGGTGAGGCTGGCAAGCCGCTCGGGGTAGAACGAGGCGAACTCGGCGGCCACCCACCCTCCGAACGAGTGACCGACCAGGTGGAAGCGGTGCAGACCGAGGACGTCTGCCAGCTCCGCGTAGTGGAGCGCGAGGTCGTCGAAGCCCGTCATCCACGACTCCGGCGGCGAGTCGCCGAAGCCCTGCAGGTCGGGCGCGATGACGTCGAAGCGCTCGGCCAGCCGTTCGTGCAGCGGGTGCCAGCGCTGGCTGAACCCGAGGCCGTGGAAGAACAGCAGCGGGGGGCCCTCGCCGCGGCGACGGTAGGCCACCTCCGCGCCGCGGAGGTCCACCTTCTCGACGGGGGGGCCGCTCACGGGCGCTTCAGGGATCGCTGTCACGTGGCTCTCCAGGTGGTCGGTCGGTGCACGGGAAGGACTGGCTGCAGGCGCCGCCGTCGACAGCTGGCGGGCCGCACGGCGGTGCCTCAGGAGCCCCGCTGCACCCACTCGTCGTACGACGGCGCCTCGGCGCCGACGGTCGTCTCCCCGCCGTGTCCCGTCAGCACCCGCGTCTCGGGCGGGAGCGTGAACAGGCGTGTCCGGATCGAGTCGAGGATGGTGGGGAAGGAGCTGTGCGACCGGCCGGTCGCGCCGGGGCCGCCGGCGAACAGCGTGTCACCCGTGAAGACGACCCCGAGGTCGGGCACGGAGAAGCAGACCGCGCCGGGGGCGTGTCCGGGAGTGTGCAGCACGTGCACTTGTGTGCCGGCGACCTCCAGCACCTGTCCGTCGCGCAGGCCCTCGTCCGGCTGTCGGCTGCTGTGCGTGAGGTCCCAGAGCACCCTGTCCTCCGGGTGCAGCAGCACCGGCGCGTCCACCCGCTCCGCGAGCTCGGGTGCGAAGCGCACGTGGTCGTCGTGCGCGTGCGTGCAGGCGATCGCCGTCACGGTGCGACCCGCGACGGCCTTGGCGATCGCGTCCGGGTCGTGGGGTGCGTCGAGCACCAGCACCTCGCTGTCGTCACCGAGCAGCCAGACGTTGTTGTCGACGTCGAACGTCTGCCCGTCGAGGCTGAAGGTCCCGGAGGTGACGAGGTGCTCGATGCGGGCCGTCACCGGCCGGTCCCGGTGGCGCCGTCCGCGGTGACCGTGGTGTCCCCGCCGGACGTGGAGGCGCCGCTGGTGCTGCCGCCGTTCACCACCACGCTGCGCAGGACCTCACCCCGCTCCATCTTGTGGAACGCCTCCTCGACGCCGTCGAGCCCGATGCGCTCGCTCACGAAGGCGTCCAGCGCGAGCCGGCCCTGCAGGAACAGGTCGACCAGGAGCGGGAAGTCGCGTGAGGGCAGGCAGTCCCCGTACCAGGAGGACTTGAGCGCGCCTCCGCGACCGAAGTACTCGATGAGGGGGAGGTCCAGGCGCATGTCCGGGTTCGGCACCCCGACGAGCACGACGGTGCCCGCGAGGTCGCGCGCCTCGAAGGCCTGCTGGTAGGTCTCGGGGCGGCCGACCGCGTCGATGACGACGTCAGGGCCGAACCCGCCGGTGAGGTCCTTGAGCGCCTGCACCACGTCGCCCGAGCCGGCATTGAGCGTGTGCGTGGCGCCGAAGCCGCGCGCCCACTCCAGCTTGCGGTCGTCCAGGTCGACGGCGATGACCTGTCGGGCGCCTGCGTAGAGGGCGCCCGCGATGGCGGCGTCGCCCACTCCGCCGCAGCCGAGGACGGCCACCGTGTCGCCCTGCTGCACGGGTGCCGTGTTCACGGCTGCCCCCCAGCCGGCCATGACGCCGCAGCCGAGGAGCCCGACGGCGGCCGGGTCAGCGCGGTCGTCGACCTTCACGCACGCGCCCTCACCGACGATGGTCTTCTCGGCGAAGGCGCCCAGGCCGAGCGCCGGCGACAGCGGCGTCCCGTCCGTGAGGGTCATCGGCGAGCCCTGGTGGCGGCTGTCGAAGCACAGGTGGTGACGGCCGCGGGCGCAGGCCCGGCAGGTGCCGCACGGAGCCCGCCAGGCGAGCACGACGCGGTCGCCGGGCTGGACCTTCGTGACGGACGTGCCGATCGTCTCGACCCGCCCCGTCGCCTCGTGCCCCAGCAGGAAGGGGAACTCGTCGTTGATCCCGCCCTCGCGGTAGTGCAGGTCGGTGTGGCAGACCCCGCAGGTCTCGATGGCGACGATGACCTCGTAGGGACCAGGGTCCGGCACGACGATGTCGACGAGCTCGACGGGCGCCCCCTTCGACATCGCGACGACGGCCTTGACGGTCTGTGGCATGGAACTGCTCCAGGAGCTCGGATCGTGTGGGGTGTTCGTGGTCTGGTCGACCGGGCTGGGTCTGTGCTCGGTGGACCCGTACGGGCCAGGAGGACGGGCTGCGCTCAGCCGGCGTCGCCTGAGGGCTCGGTGGGCACGCGCAGCGACTCGACGTGCGCGGTGCTGGCGTCGACCAGGCCGCCGCCGAGCTCCACGGTCGGTGACGGGCTGTCGCTCGACTTCCGGGCGCCGTACTCGGCCAGCGACTCGTACCCGGCGCGCTTGGCATGCTGGTTCGGCGGGACGCCACCCTCCCGCAGGCGGGGCAGCACCTCCTCGGCGAACAGG
>CADCUM010000067.1 GCA_902805885.1 uncultured Nocardioides sp.
CCCGCGATGAAGAACTCCGCCACCGCCGGCCACCCTTCACCGGCGATGGGCTCCTCGTGCTCCGAGCCAGGCACCGTGAACACGGCCGCGGAGTGGATCGACTCCGGCGGATGCAGGTCAGCCCAGAGCGCCGCCAGCGCCAGCTGCCGAGCGGCGGCTGCGTCCTCGGTGGCGCGGGCCGAGCGGAGCTCGGCAAGTACGTCGAACGGCGACATGTCGTCCCTCACGACCACTCCGGCCCGCTCTTCGTTCATGTGTTCGATTATGGAGAGCGGCACTGACAACGATCGGTCCAGCCGTAGGTTCCACCCCAGTGGCGCTTCTGCCACGATCGGCCGCATGAGCTACGACTTCGCCGTCCTGCTGCCGGAGTGCGCGGAGGCCACCGAGCCGGAGGTGCTCGCCACGGCGTCGGAGGTGAGCGGCTCGGCGCCGGTCGCCGCCACCGCGGACCCGCGGCTGCTGAGTCTCCTCGGTGGTCTGGAGGCTGCCGGAGCCACTGACGCCGAGGACGGCTGGGTCTCGGTGTGGCCGATCGAGCCAGGAGAGGCAGGACTGGCGGTGCCGACGACCTACGCCGACGTGGACGGCAACCTCGTCACCTTGCTTCGCCTGGCAGCGGCGGACGGTCTTGTCCTCGTCGACCTGAACTCGCAGCAGGTCCACCGGCCGGCTCCCGGCCGTCCGGTCGGTGTGATGGCCGGCGACGGCACCAGGCTCGGAGCACTCACCCCTGAGCGCCTCTCCGTCCTCCTTGCGGAGCTGCCACCCGAAGACCCCTGGTTGGTCCTCGAGAGCGGCCCGCAGCAGTACGTGCAGACCTACCGCGAGCCGGACGGGACCTTCCTGTTCGAGTGGCGGGACGGTGCGCCTGGACGCCACTTCCGGACGAGCCTCACGGACCCGGAGGCGGTGGGCCGGCGGATGAACGCGTGGTTGGGCTCGGTCGAGGACTGGGGCGCGGGCCTCGACTGGGAGCGTGTCGAGGTCTGAGCCTCGTCCACCGCGGCGCCCGGACCCCCCGGGCTGTCGGTCCCTCGTGATGGAGTGTCTGTCGTGAGCACGCCGACCACCTACCGCCTGGTCCGCCCCGACCGCGAGGTCGTGGCGCCGGTCCTCGACGAGCACCAGCAGCGCGTCGTGGACCACCCGGGTGGCCCGCTCCTCGTGCTCGCCGGACCGGGCACGGGGAAGACCACGACCATGGTCGAGGCGATCACGGAGGTGGTCGAGGGACGCGGCGTCGACCCCGACGCGGTCCTGGCGCTGACCTTCTCGCGCAAGGCCGCCGAGCAGCTCCGCGACCGGGTCACCGGGCGGCTCGCCCGGACGACGTCGGCCGCCACGTGCTCGACGTTCCACTCCTTCGCCTACGCGCTGGTCCGGCGCTACGCGCCCGCGGAGCTCTACGAGGGCCCGATCCGGCTCCTGTCGGCTCCGGAGGCCGACGTCGTGCTCCGCGAGCTGCTGCAGCAGAACCCCGAGTCGGTCACCTGGCCGGAGCCGCTGCGGCGCGCCCAAGGCACGCGCGGCTTCGTCCGGGAGGTCCAGGCCGTGCTGTCCCGCGCCCGCGAGAAGGGCCTCGACCCGGCCGGCCTCCAGGCCCTCGGGGAGGAGCACGACCTGCCGGAGCTGATGGCTGCGGGACTCTTCCTCGAGCAGTACCTCACGGTGATGGACAGCATGGGCGCGACGGACTACGCCGACCTGATCCGCAGGGCGGTCATCGAGGCGGAGGCCCACCGCGACGAGCTCCGCGCGCAGTTCTCCCACGTGTTCGTCGACGAGTACCAGGACACCGACCCCGGGCAGGTCGCCCTGCTCCGGGCGCTCGCGGGCGACGGCCGCAACCTCACCGTGGTGGGCGACCCCCACCAGTCGATCTACGGCTTCCGTGGCGCTGACGTGCGCGGGATCCTCGACTTCCCCGCAGCGTTCCCCACCGCCGACGGGACGCCGGCCCCCGTGGTCGTGCTGCGCCGCACGCGGCGCTTCGGCCCGAGGCTGCTGCTCGCCGCCGGACGGGTCGCGGGTCGACTCTCGCTCACCGGCAGCATCGACCCGGTCGCCCGCGAGGAGTTCCTCCACCCCGAAGCGGTCCCCGGGCCGCACGGGCAGGGCCGGGTCGAGGTCTTCACCTACGACACCGACCGGGCGGAGGCCGAGCGACTGGCCGACCTGCTGCGTCGGGCGCACCTCGAGGACGGCATCGCCTGGGACCGGATGGCGGTGCTGGTCCGCTCCGGCCGGACCAGCATCCCACCGCTGCGCCGCGCGCTGGCGGCAGCGGGTGTCCCGGTGGAGGTGGCGTCCGACGACCTGCCGCTGGTGCGCGACCCGGCGGTGCTGCCGCTCCTCGACGGGCTCCGGGCCGTGGTCAACCTCGACAACGACGACCCGGAATCGCCCGACCACCTCGACCCCGGACGCGTCGAGTCCCTGCTCCTCTCGCCCCTCGGCGGTCTCGACGCGGGTGACCTGCGCGCGCTCGTACGGCGCCTGCGTGCGCGCGAGAAGGCGCAGGCGGTCGAGGGGTCGGGCGCGGCCGGACGACGCACGTCGCGCGAGCTGCTGCGACTCACCCTGGTCGAGCCGGGCTTCCTCGACGGGCTGGGCGGTCCCGACGTCGACCGCGCCAGGGCGCTGGCGACGCTGCTCCGAGAGGGCACGGTGCTGCTGCAGGGGCGGGCGGGGGTGGAGGACCTGCTCTGGCACCTGTGGTCCGGCACCGGCTGGCCGCGTCGGCTGCGGCGGCAGGTCGAGCAGGGCGGAGCGGGCTCGCGTCGTGCCCATCGCGACCTGGACGCGGTGGTGGCGCTCTTCGAGCTCGCGGCGCGCGCGGTGGACCAGCGTGACCACCTCGGGGTGGCGACGTTCTTCGCGAGCCTCGTCGCGCAGCAGCTCCCGGCCGACACCCTCGCCGAGCAGGGCGTGCGCGGCGCCGCCGTCCGCCTGCTCACCGCCCACCGGTCCAAGGGACTCGAGTGGGACCTCGTGGTCGTGGCCCACGTCCAGCAGGAGGGCTGGCCCGACCTGCGCCGGCGGGCGACCCTGCTCGGTGCCGACCGGATCGGCAGTGACGGCGCCGGACACCCCGACCTCGTCCCGCCCGTGACGCCGCGCGCGCTGCTGATGGAGGAGCGGCGGCTGTTCTACGTCGCCTGCACCCGCGCGCGGCGCCGGCTCGTCGTGACGGCCGTCCGCTCCGCGGAGGACGACGGCGAGCAGCCGTCGCGCTTCCTCGAGGAGCTCGGCGTGACGATCGAGCACCGCGACGGACGGCCGCCCCGCCCCCTCTCGCTCGGCGGCCTGGTCGCCGAGCTCCGGCGCACCGCCGCCGACCCGGCGTCCTCGGCAGCCCTGCGTGAGGCGGCCGCCCGGCGGCTCGCGGCCCTGGCGGCCGAGGAGGTCAACGGCCGTCAGCTCGTGCCTGCGGCCGACCCGTCCACCTGGTGGGGCACCCGGAGCTCCACCCGGTCCGTCGCGCCCCTGCGGCAGGCCGAGCGTCCCGTCCCGGTCTCGGCGAGCATGCTCGAGTCGATCCTGACGTGCCCGGCGCAGTGGTTCTTCGAGCGCGAGGCCGGCGGGGTCTCCGCCGTCCACCAGGGGGCCAACCTCGGCCAGGTCCTCCACGCCCTCGCCGAGCGGGTCGCGCGTGGGGAGCTGCCCGCGGAGGTCGAGCCGCTCATGGCCGAGGTCGAGGCGGTGTGGGAGCGGCTCGTCTTCCGCACCCCCTGGTCGCGCCAGCGCGAGCTGGCGCGGATCCGCAAGGCGGTGGGCCGCTTCGTCGACTGGCACCGCGCCAACCCACGACAGCTCGTGGACGCGGAGGTCCGCTTCGACGGGGTCGTCGAGGTGGCCGGCCACGAGGTGCAGCTGACCGGCCGGGCCGACCGGGTCGACCTCGACCCCGACGGGCGCGTGGTCGTCGTGGACTTCAAGAGCGCCCGGGCCGCCCCCAGCGGTCCCGCGGTCGCCGGCAACCTCCAGCTCGCGCTCTACCAGTACGCCGTCGACTCCGGCGCCCTCGAGGGTCTGCCCGGCGACGGAGCCGTCTCCGGTGGTGCCGAGCTCGTCCAGCTCGGCATCGACGACGAGAGCCCTGCGGCGAAGATCCAGGCGCAGCCCCCGCACGCCGACGACGGGGTCGAGCGCCAGGCGCTCCGGCTCGGCCTCGCGCGGGCCGCGGAGCTGGTCCGCTCCGAGACCTTCCCGGCGACCACGGGAGCCCACTGCCGGGACTGCGCGTTCGTCCCGATCTGCCCGGCACGGAGCGCGGGGAGCGTGACGGCCCAGTGAACGAGCCCAGGCGCATCGACTCCCCGGCCGCCCTCCAGTCGCTGATGGGCGGCCACGCGCCCAGCGACGAGCAGTGGGCGGCGATCACCTCCCCCCTGCGGCCCACCGTGGTGGTGGCAGGCGCCGGCAGCGGCAAGACCACCCTGATGGCCCAGCGTGTCGTGTGGCTCGTGGCCACCGGCCAGGTCCGGCCCGAGCAGGTCCTCGGCCTGACCTTCACCACGAAGGCGGCTGCCGAGCTGCGTCACCGGATCACCGCCGCGCTGGGTGCAGCCGGCCTGCTCGACCGGTCCGTCGTCGTCGAGGGCGAGGACGTCCTCGAGCCCACCGTCGCGACGTACCACGCCTACGCCGCGACGCTGCTGACCGACCACGGCCTGCGGATCGGGCACGAGCCGGACACGCGGGTGGTGTCCGACGCCTCGCGCTACCAGCTCGGCGCCCGCGTGATCGACCGGTTCACCGGACACATCGAGCTGCTCAGCGACCATCCCGCGACCGTCATCCAGAACCTCCTCGCGCTCGACGGCGCGATGAGCGAGCACCTCGTCGACGCCGACGACGTGCGACGGGTCGACGCCGAGGCGCGGCGCGGCTTCGAGAGGGCTCGCGACGAGGAGCTGGCCGGGAAGGCGCGCAAGACCTACCTCGAGCCCGTGCTGAAGGCGATCAACGCCATCGACCGGCGCACCGAGCTGCTCCAGCTGGTCGCGGGCTACCGTCGCCTGAAGTCCGAGCTCGGCCTGATGGACTTCGGCGACCAGATCGCCCTCGCCGCTCGCCTCGTCGAGGAGCAGCCGGAGGTGGGCGAGGTGGAGCGCTCGCGCTTCCGGGTCGTGCTGCTCGACGAGTACCAGGACACCTCGGTCGCCCAGGCGACCATGCTGTCGCGGCTCTACTCCGGACCCGACCCCGAGCACGGCCTCGGGCACCCGGTGATGGCGGTCGGCGACCCCAACCAGGCCATCTACGGCTGGCGGGGCGCGTCGGTGTCCAACATCCTCCACTTCGACGCGACGTTCCCCGCCGCCGAGGGCGAGCCCGGCCGGCTCCCCCTCACGGTCAACCGCCGCTCCGACCGGCGGATCCTCGCGGTCGCCAACCGGCTGGCGGAGCCGCTCCTCGAGGCATACGGCGACAAGGTCGCCCGCCTGCGCGCCCCCGCCGACGCCGGGGAGGGGCGGGTGGAGACCCACGTGTTCGACCGCGCGGCCGACGAGCTCGCCTGGCTGGCCGACGCCGTCCACGAGGTGCACGCCGCCGGCACCGACTGGTCCGGCATCGGCGTGCTGAGCCGTGACAACGCGCAGGCGGAGGAGGTCTTCGACACCCTCACCGCCGCGGGTGTCCCCGTCGAGATCGTCGGGCTGTCGGGCCTGATCCGCCTGCCGGAGGTCGCAGAGGTCGTCTCCACCCTCGCGCTGCTCCACGACGTCACCGCCAACGCCGCGATGCTGACGCTGCTCACCGGACCGCGCTGGGCGATCGGTCCGCGGGACCTCCGGCTCCTCGCCCTGCGGGCGGCCGAGATCGCCGGCGTGCGCGACCGCAAGCAGGCCTCCTCGATCGCCGACCAGCTCCTCCAGATCGCCGACGGCATCGACTCCTCCGAGCTCCCGGCGCTCAGCGACGCTGTCGGGCAGCCGGGCGAGGCGCCGTACTCCCCGGAGGCGCTCGACCGCTTCGCGATGCTCGCCGGCGAGCTGCGCCGACTCCGGGCCCACGTCGGCGACCCGCTGCTCGACGTGGTGCGCCGGATCATCGACACCACCGGCGTCGACGTCGAGCTGGCCTCTGCCACGACACCGGCGGCCGCGGCCCGCCGCGACAACCTCGACCTGTTCGTCAAGGCGGTCGCCGAGTTCCAGTCCGTCGACGGGGACGTGACGCTGCCGGCCCTGCTGGCCTACCTCACCGCCGAGGACGACCAGGGCAACGGCCTCGACGTCGCCGTGCCGACGGCCGCCGACTCCGTCAAGCTGCTCACCGTCCACCGCGCCAAGGGGCTCGAGTGGTCCTCGGTGTTCTGCGTCGGCGTCGGGGAGTCGCGCTTCCCCAGTGGTCGCTCCCGCACGCTGTGGACCTCCTCACCGGCCGTGCTGCCCGCTCCCCTCAGGGGCGACCGGGCGGACCAGCCCCAGCTGGCGGGCCACGACAAGGCCGCGCTCGAGGCCTACCGCGCGGCCACCCGCGCCCACGACGCCGAGGAGGAGCTGCGGCTCGGCTACGTCGCCTACACGCGCGCCGCCCGCCACCTCGCGGTGTCGTCGTACGTCTGGGGCCAGCGCGCCGGCGCCTTCGGCCCCAGCGACTACCAGCGGGTGGTGCGCGACCAGCTCGAGGAGTGGGGCGTGCCGGTGGAGCGGTGGCTCGACAAGCCGGAGGGTCGCCCGCCCAACCCCAACGACGCGGTCGACACCTCCCGGCCCTGGCCCGTGCCCGGACCCGGCGAGGAGGCGTCCCGGCGCCTGGCGGCCGCCGAGCTCGTGCGCACCATCGACCCCGGTGCTCCCGACGAGGGGCTCGACATGATCGAGGCCGCGCGGGTGGCGGACTGGGACGAGGACCTCACCCAGCTGCTCGACGAGGCCCGCAGCGAGCGCGCGACCGTGGTCGACCTGCCCCTGCCCGCCAGCCTCTCGGCGACCTCGCTGGCGCGCCTGCGCGACGACCCCGACGGCTTCGCCCAGGAGCTCGCCCGTCCCATGCCGCGCCCACCCGCGCCCGCCGCCCGCTTCGGCACCGCGTTCCACGCCTGGGTGGAGGAGCGGTTCGGCCAGCAGGCGCTGATCGAGCCCGACGAGCTGCCCGGCCGTGCCGACGCCGGGATCGACGACGAGGTCGACCTCGGCGCGGTGATCAAGGAGTTCGAGCAGGGTCCGTTCGCCGACCGGGTGCCCCACGCCGTCGAGGCGCCGTTCGCGATCGTGCTCGACGGACAGGTGGTGCGCGGCCGCATCGACGCGGTGTACGCCGAGCCGGACGGCGGCTACCTCGTCGTCGACTGGAAGACCGGCCGGCACGAGACGGCCGACCCCCTCCAGCTGGCGGTCTACCGACTGGCCTGGGCCGAGCTCACCGGCACCCCGCTCGAGCAGGTGCGCGCGGCGTTCCACTACGTGCGGAGCGGCCACACCGTGGAGCCTCCCGACCTCCCGGGCCGCGAGGGGCTGGAGGAGGTCGTCAGCGCTCCGAGGGCGCAGCCGTGAGCGCAGCCGTGAGCGCAGCCGTGAGCGCGATCTCCACCATCTCGCCGAACGTCTGCTCCCGCTCCGCCGACGTCGTCTCCTCACCCGTGACGATGTGGTCGGAGACGGTGCAGATGGCCAGCGCCCTGCGCCCGTGCTTGGCGGCCAGCGTGTAGAGCCCGCTCGCCTCCATCTCCACGCCCAGGACGCCGTACCCGACCATGCCCTGGAGCAGCTCGGGCCGGGCGGCGTAGAACGAGTCGCTGGAGAAGATCAGCCCGACGTGGAACGGCGAGCCGTCGGGACGTGCCTCGGCCGCCTCGACCGCCGCGCGCAGCAGGCCGAAGTCGGCGACGGGTGCGTAGTCGAGGCCGTGGAAGGCGATCCGGTTCATCGAGGAGTCGGTGCAGGCGCCGGAGGCGATGATGACGTCGCGGATCCCCACCTGCTCGGTGACGGCCCCGCACGAGCCCACCCGCACGATCTGCTGCACGTCGTAGTCGCGGAACAGCTCGTTGACGTAGATCGCCATCGAGGGCTGTCCCATGCCCGAGCCCTGCACCGAGACGCGGTGCCCCTGCCAGGTCCCGGTGTACCCGTACATCCCGCGGACCTCGGTGTAGCAGCGGGCGTCGTCGAGGAACGTCTCCGCGATCCACCGGGCGCGCAGGGGGTCGCCGGGCAGGAGGACGGTGGGGGCGATGTCGCCGGGACCGGCGCCGATGTGGGTGCTCACGAGGTCACCCTAGGGCGGGACTAGCCTCAGGGCGTGACCTCGGACCGGCCGCTGCCGCACGTCGCCCTCTCCGCACACGCCCACAACCGACTCGGCCTGCAGCGCACCGACGAGGCGTGGCTCCAGGACCGGTGGGCGGACCCCGCCACCCGCGTCCTCGTGGTCGCCGGCAGCCGGCTCAGGCCGGTGGACGGCACGGTCGCGTGGCTCGCCCCGGACGACGCCCCCGAGGGCCGCCGCGTCCTGCTCGGGGAGCACGACGGTGTCACCCATCTCGCGGTCCTGGTCCCGCCCGAGGCCGCACCGGGGGACCGGGACGAGTGGGTGCCCCTGCGGTCGGTGCTCACAGCGCTCGTGGACGCCCCGGAGCAGGCGCCGCTGCTGTTCCACGCCGTCGGCCTCGCCGAGTGGCACCACGTCACCCGGTTCTGCCCCCGCTGCGGCGGCACCCTCGAGAGCCGCGCCGCAGGCCACGAGCTCCGCTGCACCGCGTGCGACCGGCCCCAGTTCCCGCGGACCGACCCCGCGGTGATCATGGCGATCACCGTCGGCGAGGGTGACGACGAGGCCGTGCTGCTGGGGCGGCAGACGTCCTGGCCGCCGGGCCGCTGGTCCACCCTGGCCGGGTTCTGCGAGCCGGGGGAGACCCTCGAGGACGCCGTGCGTCGCGAGGTGGCCGAGGAGGTCGGTGTCGAGGTCGGCGAGGTCCGCTACTTCGGCAGCCAGCCGTGGCCGCTCCCCGCGAGCCTGATGATCGGGTTCACCGGCCGGGCGCTGACCACGGACATCCACGTCGACGGGGCCGAGATCGAGGAGGCGCGGTGGTGGACGCGCGCGGAGCTCGCGGCCGCCGCCCGCGCGGGCGAGCTGGTGGTGCCGCGGGGGGTCTCGATCTCGTCCTCGCTCATCGAGGCGTGGTACGGCGCCCCGCTGGACGGCCCCGGGTGGGGCTGACCGGGCAGGCAGGCGTTCAGCCGCAGTTGTCGCAGACGCCCGTCGAGGGCAGGGCCATGTAGCACGTCGGACAGATCGTGAACGTCCGGTCCGATGCCGCGACCCGCGGCTTGGTCGCCGGCCTGGCGGACGCCGTGCGGCCCGGGGTGCGCGGCGTGCCCGTCGTGGACCTCGGGGACGCGGTACGACGCGGCGCCCGCTCGGCCACCGGCGCGGGCGGGGAGTCGTCGCGGATGTCGAAGCCCAGCCGGGTCAGGGTCTTGGCCGCGGCGGCCGCTCCGCCGGGGATCTCGTCGGCGGACAGGGTGCGTCCCGTCGCGAGGCCGTGCGCGATGCCGGCGATCGTCGGGGCGTCGTACTCCCGCCCGGCGTGGACCAGCACGTGGGTGGAGACGCCGCCGCGGACCGAGAGGTAGACGGCGCCGTTGACCGAGTCCCAGGTCTCGAGGGCCGTCAGGACGTGGGGGCGGTCGATCGAGTTCAGCAGGGACACGCCCTCAGGCTAACCCGAGGTCAGTCGAGTGCGGCCAGCTTCTCCTTGACCTGCTTGACCGAGGGGTTGGTCAGGGTGCTGCCGTCGGCGAACAGCAGGGTCGGGACGGTCTGGTTGCCGCCGTTGGCCTGCTCGACGGTGAGGGCGGCCTCCGGGTGCTGCTCGATGTCGACGACCTCGAACGCGATGCCCTCGCGGTCGAGCTGGCTCTTGAGGCGGTGGCAGTAACCGCACCACGGGGTGCTGAACATCGTGAAGCTCATGGGATCAGTGTCCCCTCCGGCGTCTAGGCTGAAGAAAATGGGTGGCCAACGCTCCCCTCAACCACGCCAGCGCAGGAGTTGTTCCGTTGCTCGAAGCGCTCGACCCCGAGCAGCGTCAGGTCGCCGAGGCCCTGCGGGGACCGGTCCGGGTCCTCGCCGGTGCCGGCACCGGCAAGACCCGGGCGATCACGCACCGCATCGCCCACGGGGTCGCGACCGGGGTCTACGCCCCGACCGAGGTCCTCGCCCTCTCCTTCACCACCCGGGCCGCCGGTGAGATGCGGGAGCGTCTGCGGGCCCTCGGTGCGCCCGGCGTCCAGGCACGCACCTTCCACTCCGCCGCCCTGCGGCAGCTGCGCTTCTTCTGGCCCCGGGTGCACGGTCGCGAGCTGCCCGAGCTCACGGAGTCCAAGCTCTCCATGGTCGCGCTCGCGGCGCGCCGGCTGCGGCTGCAGACCGACCAGGCGACGCTGCGCGACCTCGCCAGCGAGGTGGAGTGGGCCAAGGTCAGCAACGTCCAGCCGGAGGACTACGTCCGCGTGGCGAAGCAGCGGGGTCGTGCGGTGGCCGGTCTCGAGCCCGAGGCCGTCTCGCGAGTCCTCGACGGCTACGAGGAGGTCAAGCGGGGCCAGGGCCGGATGGACATGGAGGACTGCCTCCTGCTCACGGCCGGGCTGCTCGCCGACGACGAGGCCGTGGCCGCGCAGGTGCGCCGCCAGTACAAGTGGTTCGTCGTCGACGAGTTCCAGGACGTCTCGCCGCTCCAGTCTGCGCTGCTGGACCTCTGGCTGGGCGGGCGCGACGAGCTCTGCGTCGTGGGCGACCCCGCCCAGACGATCTACTCCTTCGCCGGCGCCGACGCCCGCTACCTCCGCGAGTTCACGACCCGCTTCCCCGGGGCCACCAGCGTCGAGCTGGTCCGCAACTACCGGTCGACCCCGCAGGTCGTCGACGGGGCCAACAGGCTCCTCGCCGGCACGTCCAGCAAGGGGGTCGACCTGCGCGCCCAGCGCCCCGCCGGCGGCGCGGTGTCCCTCTGGGGTGCGCCCGACGAGGAGGCCGAGGCGACCCGCGTCGCCGACCGCATCGCCGCGCTCCGCGCCTCGGGGACGCCCGCGAGCCGGATCGCCGTGCTGCTGCGCATCAACGCCCAGTCCGAGCGCTTCGAGGAGGCGCTGGCGGCCCGCCAGGTGCCGTACGTCGTCCGCGGGGGAGCGCGCTTCTTCGACCGGGCAGAGGTGCGGCAGGCCGTGACCCTCCTCCGCGGGACCGCGCGGTCCGGCGGTGGCGAGGGCTCGGTCGCGGAGGCCGTCCCCGCCGTGCTGTCCCAGATGGGCCACACCGCCGAGCCGCCCGAGGGGCGTGGCGAGGTGCGCAACCGGTGGGAGTCGCTGCAGGCGATGGTCGACCTCGCCCGGGACTTCACCGCCGAGCGCCCCACCGCCGGCCTCGGCGACTTCGTCGACGACCTCGACCGCCGGGCGGGGGAGCAGCACGCCCCGGTCGCCGATGCGGTGACGCTCGCCACCATCCACTCGGCCAAGGGCCTGGAGTGGGACGCCGTCTTCGTGGCCGGCATGCACGAG
Organism: uncultured Nocardioides sp.; assembly: GCA_902805885.1. GTDB lineage: Bacteria > Actinomycetota > Actinomycetes > Propionibacteriales > Nocardioidaceae > Nocardioides. The sequence continues at coordinate 11,520 of CADCUM010000067.1, forward strand.
AAGATGATGCCGATCAACCAGGCCACGACGCCCGCGGAGATCGAGGAGGAACGCCGCCTCCTCTACGTCGCGATGACGCGGGCGCGCGACGAGCTGAGCGTCTCGTGGGCGACCGCACGCGAGCCGGGCGGGCGCCGTACGCGCGGGCCGTCGCCGTTCCTCGAGCCGTTCCTCGAGGGTGCCGAGGTCGACAGGGGAACCCGTCAGGAGCGGACCCGGCGCAACCGCAAGGCGATGCGCTGCCGCGAGTGCGGCGGGCCACTGGCCAGCGCCGCGGAGAAGAAGACGGGCCGCTGCGCCGACTGTCCGGCGGGCTACGACGAGGCGCTCTTCGAGAGGCTGCGGGCCTGGCGGCTCGAGCGCTCCGGCGCCGACAAGGTCCCGGCGTTCGTGGTGTTCACCGACGCGACGCTGCAGCTCATCGCCGAGCACCGTCCCCGCGACGAGGCGGGGCTGCGGACCATCAGCGGCGTGGGTCCGGGCAAGCTCGCCAAGTACGGCGACGAGGTGCTCGAGATCCTCGCCGGGACACCTGCTGAGGAAATTTCAAGGTAATACCCATTAAATCGTTTGCCCCTGACGCGGGGCAGGCACTAGCGTTCCATCTCGACAACCCGATGCGCACCCAGGTCCCGCCAGGACCCGCGCCCTACTCACCGAAGGAGGTGGCCCCCGTGGAGAACATCACCAAGACGATGACGGCGTGGACGCCGTCCTTCGGCATGTCCGCCTACGGCCGCCCCTGCGCCCACGTGCGCGCGCTCGGTGCCGACGTGGCTGACGTCCAGGGCGCCGCTGCGGCCATCGTCCGCGTCAAGGGCGCTTTCCCGGGTTCACCTGCCTGGAGACCACCGACGAGCTGAGACAGCTCACATCGGCAGCCTCCAGGCCGCGGAACCCGACACCGGGATCCGCGGCCTTTCTGTTTCCCACGGCGCGGCATCCCACCACAGACCACCCACCACCCGCGATCAGGTCGACCAGAAGGAGGTGACACACATGACCATCAGTGTTCTCGACCGCCAGCACGCTGCCGATGTCCAGCCCGCTCCCCGGGTTCCCCTGGGGGTGCTGCACGACGCGGCCGCCACCGTGGACCAGGACCTGCTGCCCTGCCGGATCAACGACGCCGAGCTGTGGTTCGCCGAGTCCCCCACCGACGTGGAGCACGCCAAGAACCTGTGCACGGACTGCCCGGTGCAGGCGCTGTGCCTCGACGGGGCCCTCGAGCGGCGTGAGCCGTGGGGCGTCTGGGGCGGCGAGCTCTTCCTGCAAGGCGTGGTGATCCCGCGCAAGCGGCCCCGCGGCCGGCCCCGCAAGAACCAGGACGGCGGAGCCGCCGCATAAGGCGTCACCACCTCACTTCGACACCTCACCACCCGGAGAACGACCACTCACATGACCACCTTCACGAACGGACTGAACGACATGAATCTCATGCACGAAGAACTCGCGCGCGCACAAATGTCCGCGCGCCTGGGAGAGGCGCACCAGCTGAGGCGCGGCCACAACCTCACCGTGGCCCGTCGGATGAGCCGCAAGGCCGAGCAGGCCGCGCAGCAGGCGCGTCTCGCGATCGCCCGAGCGATCTGAGCAGGCCCTCGCCCTGATCGCGGGTGAGCAGGACCACGAGCCGGTACGGCGCCACGGGGCGCCGTACCGGCTCGTGGCACGTCCGGGTGCCGGCGGTCGGGTACGCACGCAGGACGCATGACGGGCGCGGCAGCGTCGGCGTAGGGTCGGACCCGTGAGCGAGCCCGTCACCTGCGACTTCTGCGGACTGCAGGGGCAGGGACCCGAGACGTTGTCGTGGACCACGTCGGTGGAGAACGGCCGGAGCCGTGTCTACTGCGTGGAGTGCTCGCGCACGCACCTGCGGGCGATCGAGGGGAAGCTGGACGCCGAATGGTGGTAGCGCCTCAGGCGCTCTCCCACCAGCCGCACCCGCAGTAGGGGTGCCGACGCCACGGACGCTGGTCGGGCACGGGGTCCGCGCCCAGGACCCAGGAGGCCGACCAGGTGAACGGGGTCTCGGCCTGCAGCCACCGGCGTACGTCACGTGCCACCCACCCTGCTGCCTGCGCGGTCAGGGCCGGGTCGAGCCGGAGCGCGGCCCCTCCGGCGCCGCGACCGGTGTCGTCCAGGGTGCCGGCGGCGACGCACCGCGCGCACGGCCCGGCACCCGGGACCACCCATGGGCCCACCTCCACCGCGTGGGGCCAGACCGCGACGAGCAGGTGGGGGGTCGAGTCGACCACCCAGCCGTCGACCTCGGTCAGGACCGTCCTCGCCGGAGCCACGGCGAGACCCACGCACGCCTGGGTCGCCGTCTCGATGCCGGCGACGGCCAACGCCGCCCTCAGCGTGGGGGTCCATGACGCCGGGGCGGCCAGGCGGAGCGTCGTCAGCGGAAGGGGATCGGACTGCACGGCCCCACGCTGCCACCGCGGGGGCCGGAGCGGGCGGCTCTCCACAGCCCCGTGGGCCGGACGGGAAATGACAACAGCGGCGCCACCCGGAGGTGGCGCCGCCGCTGACAGCTCAGGGCTGAGGCTCAGGCCTTGCCGAGGATGCGGTTGAGGTTGGTGCTGCAGACGGGGCAGACGGCCTTGGCCATCTTGGTGCCCTTGTCGTTGACGCGCACCTCGCCCTCGGCCTCACGCTTCTCCTTGCACTTCACGCAGTAGAACTCGCCGCTCCAGGTCTCCGCCATGACGGCCTCCTTGCTCATAGATCTTGGTCGTCGCGACGGGTCGGTCGGTCGGGGAAGCCCGTCGGGGTCCGAGGCGTCTGCCCGCGGTCCGTCCACGACCCTACGCCACGCCTGGCCCACGCTCACGCACCCCACGCGCTGAGCGTGGATCCGCTCGTGGTGGTGGTCCACGGGATCAGTAGCCTGACGCCATGCCCGACGCCACGCCAGAGCTCACGCACCTGCGCCTCGAGCGCCCTTCCGAGGGGGTCGCGCTGCTGACCCTCGACAACCCCGAGATGCGCAACGCGATGAGCGACGAGATGACCTCCTCCTGGGTCGCGGCCGTCGACGAGCTCGCGGCAGACCGCTCCGTCCGGGTGGTGGTCGTGACCGGCGCCGGCTCGGCGTTCTGCTCGGGCGGCAACACGTCGTGGATCGCGAGCGAGCCCGACGCCACCGTCGACGCCCTGCGGGACCGGATGATGCCGTTCTACCGCGCCTGGCTGTCGGTGCGCCGGCTCGAGGTGCCCACCATCGCCGCCGTCAACGGCCATGCGATCGGGGCGGGCCTGTGCCTGGCGATGGCGTGCGACATCAGGTACGCCGCCGCCGGCGCGAGGCTCGGGGTCCCGTTCACCCGGCTCGGCATGCACGCGGGCATGGCCGGGACGTGGCTGCTCCCCGAGATCGTCGGAGCCGCCGCCGCCCGCGACCTGCTGCTCACCGGACGGGTCGTCGACGCCGACGAGGCCCTCCGCCTGGGGCTGGTCTCGCGGGTGATGGAGCCCGGCACCTTCCTCGACGACGTGCTGGCCACCGCGGCCGAGGTGGCCGCCACGGCGCCGATCGCCACCCGGCTCACGAAGCTGGCGCTCGCCGACGGCGGGCACGCCGACTTCGAGTCGGCGCTGCAGTGGGAGGCGCTGGCCCAGCCGGTGACCCTCGCCACGGAGGACCTCCAGGAGGGCATCGCGGCCGCTCGGGAGAAGCGCGCCCCGGTCTTCCGAGGCCGCTGACCGGGGGGCGTCCGGACATGAGAAGGGGCCCCGCAGCCTCCGACACCTGCCTTCCCCTGCTGGTGTCGAAGAGCCGAGGGGCCCTTCTGCTGACCACGCTAGGACGTGCCGCTGCGCAGGGTCAACGGTGCGATGTCCACCCCTGTGGACAACCCTGTGGAGGACGTGTGGACGACTGCTCCCGCCCGGGGGACAGGGCCCGTCCGGAGGGGGACGGTCCTGTGGCCCACCGCGCCCGCCGTACGGCGTACTGTGCCTCTGACCAGCACGGACGTCGATCCACGGGGTGTGGACAGGAGAAAGGTCGGTCGTGAAGGAGCAGATCCCGCGCGAGGACGGCACGACGTTCACCGGCGGTCCCGTCGCCGCGCTGCGCCGGATCGCCTTCCTCATGGAGCGTCAGCGTGAGGAGACCCGGCGGATCGAGGCGTTCCGCAACGCCGCTCGCACGATCCTCCCGCTGCCCGAGGCGGAGGTCGCCGCCCGTGCCGAGGCCGGCACCCTGACGGAGCTGTCCGGGATCGGTCCCAGCACGGCTGCCGTGATCACCGAGGCGTGCCGTGGGGTGGTGCCGGCACGACTGGCGAAGCTCGAGGCCGGCGCGGGCCCCCTGGCGTCGGGTGGTCGTGACCTGCGCGCGCTGGTGCGCGGGGACCTGCACTCCCACTCCGACTGGTCCGACGGCGGCTCCCCGCTGGAGGAGATGGCGATGACCGCCATGGAGCTGGGCCACGACTACCTCGTGCTCACCGACCACAGCCCGCGCCTCACGGTCGCCCGCGGTCTCAGTGCCGAGCGGCTCGCCCGCCAGCTCGACGTGATCGACGCCGTCAACCAGCACCTCAGCCCCTCGCCGGAGGAGTCGACGTTCACCTTGCTCAAGGGGATCGAGGTGGACATCCTCGACGACGGCGGGCTGGACCAGACCGACGAGATGCTGGCGCGGCTGCAGGTGCGGGTCGCCAGCGTGCACTCGAAGCTCAAGATGGACCCCGAGCCGATGACGAGGCGGATGGTCGCCGCCGTGCGCAACCCGTTCACGAACGTGCTCGGCCACTGCACCGGACGGCTGGTGACGGGCGGCCGGGGGACGCGGCCCCAGAGCCGCTTCGACGCCCGCGCCGTCTTCGAGGCGTGCGCCGAGCAGGGGGTCGCCGTGGAGATCAACTCCCGGCCCGAGCGGCGCGACCCGCCCACCGCGCTGCTGGAGCTCGCGCGAGACGTCGGCTGCCTGTTCTCGATCGACTCCGACTCGCACGCGCCGGGGCAGCTCGACATGATCGACTACGGCTGCGACCGCGCCGAGACCGCCGGCATCGAGCCGGACCGGATCGTCAACACGTGGGAGCGCGACCGACTGCTCGCCTGGGCGGCAGCACGGCTCTGAGGCGCCGGGTCCGCGCGTCGTACGCCGTTCACCCTCCCCTGTCACCGGCTCCGGATAGGTTCGGCCCATGACCGCGCCGGAGTCGCCCGAGGGGCACCGTGAGGTGTCCGGGGTGGGGTCCGGGGACGAGGTCCCGGAGGTCGAGGTACGACGCTCGCGTCGCCGCCGTCGCACCGTCTCGGCCCACCGCGAGGGCGATCGCATCGTGGTGCTGATCCCCGCCGCCATGAGCAGGCGGGACGAGGCGGCGTGGGTGGCGGAGATGGTCGCGCGGGTGCAGCGGCAGGAGAGGCGCCGCCAGCGCACCGACGAGGACCTGATGGCGCGCGCCCGCAAGCTCAGCGACCGCTACCTCGGGGGGATGGCGGAGCCGGCCTCGGTGCGCTGGGTCACCAACCAGCAGTCGCGATGGGGGTCCTGCACCCCGGGGGACCGGACGATCCGGCTCAGCGCCCGGCTCCAGCAGGTTCCCGGCTGGGTGGTCGACTACGTCCTGGTGCACGAGCTGGCCCACCTCATCGTGCCCACCCACAGTCGCGAGTTCTGGGGCTGGGTGGATCGCTACCCGCGTGCCGAGAAGGCCAAGGGATACCTCGAGGGCTACTCCGCGGCGGCGCGGCTCGAGCCGCCCCCCGGCGACGAGCCCGACCGGGAGGAGTGAGCCCGTCTTCGCAGGGCCAGCTCCACGAACGCTGCGAGCTCGGGGTTCGGCAGGTCGTCGAGCGGCCACCAGGCCACGTCGAGGGACTCCTCGCTCACGGCGTGTGCCGCCCCGTCCCGGGCGGTGGCCGCGAACATCACGTCGAGGTGGTGCGTCGCCCCGCCCACACCGCAGAACGGCACGCGGTGGGCGTCGAGGACGACCGGCTCGGGGTCGAGCTCGAGGTCGGTCTCCCGCAGCCCCGACTCCTCCACGGCCTCCCGCAGCGCGCCGCCGGCCAGGGTGTGGTCGGCCGGCTCGAGGTGGCCGCCGAGCTGGAACCAGCGGCCCGACTTGGCGTGCAGGGTCAGCAGGACCCGCCGGCCCGCGCTGTCGAGCACGAGGGTGGAGGCCGTGAGGTGGTCGGGGAGGCAGGACCGGGCGAGGCCGTCCGGATGTCCCTCGAGGTGCGCCACGTAGCGGTCCCGCAGCTGCTCCTGCTCGGCGTCCGGCGGGGTCCAGCCCCGCAGGGTGGCCAGCGCGTCGGCGTGCAGGCCGGGACGCAGGACCGGCTCGCTCACTCCTGGGGTCGCTCGCCGTCGCCGCCGAGGAGGTCGCGCAGGCCGGCGTCGAACTCCTCCTCGGAGAGCAGCTCCGGCGCGACGGCGTCCTCCCGGAAGCCCAGCGGGTCGTCGAGGTCGGCGGCCGTGGGGAGCAGGTGCGGGGACATCCAGACGCCGTCGCGCCCCTCCGCACCCTGGCGGGCGCGCAGCGACCCCCAGAGGGTCGACGCGTCCCGCAGCCGTCGCGGCCGGAGCTCGAGGCCGACCAGCGAGGCGAACGTCTGCTCCGCGGGCCCCCCGGCGGCACGGCGGCGCCGTACGGTCTCCTGCAGCTTCGCCGCGGCGGGCATGCGGTCGGCCGTGGCCTGGCTGACGACCTCGTCGACCCAGCCCTCCACGAGGGCGAGGGTGACCTCGAGCTTCTCGAGGGCAGCCTTCTGGGCGGGGGAGGGCTCGAGGTCGAACAGCCCGCCCGACATCGCGTCCTGCACCGCCGACATGTCGGTCATGTCCAGGCCGGCGAGCTTCTCCTCCATGCCCGAGGTGTCGATGGTGACGCCGCCGCCGTACTCCGCGACCGCGCCGACGAGGTGGTCGCGCAGCCACGGCACCCCGGCGAAGAGCCGCTGGTGGGCCGCCTCCCGCAGGGCGAGGTAGAGCAGCACGTCGTCGGCGCTGACGTCGAGGTCGGCGGCGAAGGCCTCGACGTTGGCCGGCAGGAGCGCGGCCTTGCCGACGGGCCCGAGCGGCAGCCCGATGTCGGACGCGCTGAGCACGTCGCCGGCCAGGGCACCGAGGCCGTTGCCGACCTGACCGGCCACCATCGCCCCGCTCGCCTGGGCCATCATCGAGATCAACGGGCCCGCGAGCCGGCGCACCTCCTCCGGCATCGCCTGCGCGATGGAGGCACTGGCCGAGCCGGCGATGGGCTCGACGAGCACCTTCCACACGTCGAGCGTCTCGACGATCCACTCGGCGCGGGACCAGGCGGCCGTCGTCGTCACGCCCGAGGAGAACTCGGTCGCGGTGTCGAGCCAGTGGTCCGCGAGGCGTACGGCGTCCGCGACCGCGTCGCGCTGGGCCGCCGTCGGCGTGGGGTCGGGCTGCTGCGCCGCGACCTTGCGGGCGATGTCGGTCACCACGTCCCAGTTGACCGGGCCGTCGTGGGGCTGGAACAGGGACTGCATCTGCGAGATGAGGGCACCGAGGTCGGGCAGCCCGCCCGGCAGCCCGCCGGCCCCGCCGGAGAGCCCGCCGAAGAGCGCCTCGAACGGCGTGCCGCGGAACGGGTTGTGCTCGGAGGAGTCGTCGTCGCCGGGACCGTCGCCAGGGGTGTTGCTCATGCCCACCACGGTACTCAGCGTCCCCAGTCGGATCCGAGCGTGCCCGCGGCGTCCCACCGGGACGGGACGGCTGCTGCCTAGACTCGCGCTGTGAGCGAACCGGTGCGTCTCGTCGACATCCGCGACACCCCGCTGGACGTGGCGGAGGTCGTCGACGCGCTGGGCGACGCGGGCGCAGGCGGGCTCACCCTCTTCATCGGTCAGGTGCGTGACCACGACAGCGGCCAGGGCGTCCGCGCGCTGGACTACACCGCCCACCCGACCGCTCTCGACCGGCTCACGGAGGTGTGCCACCGCGTCGCCCGTGAGCACGACGTGCGCGGGGTCGCCGCGGTCCACCGGGTGGGAGCACTGCACGTCGGCGACCTGGCCGTCGTCGTCGCGACCACGGCGGCCCACCGGGGGGACGCCTTCGCCGCGTCGCGAGCCCTCATCGACGAGCTCAAGGCCGAGGTCCCGATCTGGAAGCACCAGGTCTTCGAGGACGGCACGGAGGAGTGGGTCGGCACGCCGTAGCAGGTGCGGCCGCGGCCGGTCCCGCGCGCCTACCCTCGGCCGTGTGGAGATCCTGCTGTGGCTCGTGCCGTCGCTCGTGGTGACGCTCGCGGCGATGGTCTGGGTGTCCTGGCTGGGTCGCGAGGGTCGCGGAGAGCTCGACCGCGACGTCGCGGTGGAGCGCCTGGCGAAGGCTCTCGCCAAGGACCACCCCGGTGCGGGGAGGACGGCTCCGGCGCGCGTGCGCGACCGCAGCACGGGGATCGCCGTGCGGCCGACGTCGCGCACGGACGGTCCCGGCTCCACCCGCCGCGCCTCGTAGTTGCCTGCGTTTGAGAGAGTTGCCCGCATGAGCCAGCGGACCGCCATGGGGCTGGTCTCGCTGTGCCTGACCCTGGCGCTCTGGGCGGTCGCCGTCTTCCTTCCCCTGCCCTACGTCACCTACACCCCCGGGCCCACCGTCGACATCCTCTCGACGACCGACGGCGAGGAGAACGTGGTGGTGTCCGGCCACCAGGCCTACCGCGACGACGGCGAGCTCCGGCTGACGACGATCTACGTCGACCCGCCGCAGGAGGACGTGACGCTGTTCGACCTGCTGCCGGCCTACTTCAGCCCCGACGCCGCCGTCTACCCCAGGTCCTCGGTCTACCGGCCCGACGAGACCGACGAGACCCGCGACCAGGAGTCCGAGGTCCAGATGGCCACCTCCCAGGAGGCGGCGGTCGCGACGGCGCTCATCGAGCTCGGCCACGACGTCGGGCGGGTCGTCGAGGTCCTCGAGGTGACGGACGGGATGCCCGCCGAGGGTCGCCTGCGGGTGGGCGACGAGGTGGTGCGAGCCCGCTCGACCGCGGTGGACGAGCAGCAGGACCTCGTCGACGAGGTGCAGGCCACCCCTGACGGGGAGCCCCTCGACCTCGTCGTACGTCGTGACGGCGAGGAGGTCCCCGTGCAGGTGACACCACGCGAGGTGGAGGGCGCGAAGCGCGTGGGCGTCGTGCTCGGCGTGCGCTACTCGCTGCCCTTCGACGTGCAGGTGACCATCGGCGACAACATCGGCGGCCCCAGCGCCGGCCTGATGATGTCGCTCGCCGTCTACGACACGCTGACCCCGGGATCCCTCACGGGCGGGGGCCGCGTCGCCGGCACCGGCGAGATCGACGAGGCGGGGAACGTCGGCCCCATCGGAGGCGTCCAGCAGAAGATCGCCGGTGCCCGCGACACCGGGACCGAGCTGTTCCTGGTGCCCGCCGACAACTGCGACGGCGTCAGTGGCGTCGACCCGGGGGACATGCGCCTGGCGCGGGTGGCCACACTTGCCGAGGCGCTGGACGCCATCGAGGCGTGGGTCGAGGACCCGGACGCCGACCTGCCCACCTGCGAGGACGAGGCTGCATGAGCGAGACACCCGACACCCGGCCCGACGAGGTCGTCCTGCCCGAGGACCCCGCGCTCGCCACCGCCGTGCTGGAGGTCGAGGCGCACGTGGGGCGGCAGGGCTGGGACCAGCCCGCCCGCCTGTACGCCCTGGTGCCCACGGCCTCGCTGGTCGAGCAGGAGCCGGCGCTGGCGGCAGCGATGGGCATCGACGGACCCGGCGACGAGGGGTCCTTCACCCCGATCGAGCAGGACGCGCTGCCTCCGGGGGAGTCCCTGGAGGAGGCCCTCGAGAGCATCGCGTGGCCACCGGCGGTGGCCGGGTGTGCGGCCGTGGTCGAGCGGCTCGTGCTGCCGCCCGAGGTCGACGACGCGATCCCCGAGGACCCCGCGGAGGCCGAGCGGTTCGCCCGCGAGCACCCGTTGCGCCAGGAGGTGCGGATCGTGGCGGGAGCCACCCGTGCCGGGGCGTCGTACTGTGCGCTGCGGCTGCGTGCGCACGACGACGAGATGGCCGTGGTCGACGGCACGGGTCTCGTGCCCGGGCTGGTCGAGCTGCTGCACGCCACGTTGGACATCACGACTGAGGAGAACTGAGTGAGCAGCAGCTTCGAGGGAGCCCGACCCGGGGCCACCAGGGCATCGGTCCCGCCGCCGCGGCGCTCCCGTGCCCTGTTCTTCACCGGTGTCGTGCTGGTCGTGCTGTTCCTCATGCTCAGCTCCTTCGCGACGTTCTGGACCGAGCGGCTCTGGTACGACTCCGTCGACTACGCCGGGGTCTTCTCGACGCTGCTGTGGACGAAGGTGGGGCTGTTCCTGGTCTTCGGCGGGCTGATGGCCGCCACCGTCGCCGCCACCACCGCCCTCGCCTACCGGGCGCGGCCCGTGCTGTGGCCGGGCATGCCCGGGCAGCCCGACGACGGGCTCGACCGCTACCGCGACCTCATCAGCCCGGTCATCGTCTGGCTGGTCGCCGCCGTCTCGCTGCTGATGGGACTCTTCGCCGGCGCGTCGGCCACCGGTCAGTGGCGCAAGTACTCCATGTGGCGCCACGGTGAGGCCTTCGGGACGAAGGACCCCTACTTCAAGATGGACGCGGGCTTCTACGTCTTCGACCTGCCGTGGTGGCACTACCTCGTGGACTTCGCGATGGCCCTCGCGGTCATCGGCCTGATGGCGACCCTGCTGACCCACTACCTCTTCGGCGGCATCCGGCTCTCCGCCCGGCCCGGGGAGCGCGTCACGGGGGCCGCCCAGGTCCAGATCTCGGTGCTGCTGGCGATCTTCGTGCTCGCGAAGGCCGTCGACTACTGGCTCGACCGCTACGACCTCGTCACCGACGGCGGGGGACTGATCACCGGGATGCAGTACACCGACGACAAGGCGGTGCGTCCCGCCAAGGAGATCCTCACCGGGATCGCCGTCGTCTGCGCCGTGCTCTTCCTGGCCAACATCTGGCGCCGCACGTGGCTGCTCCCCTCGCTGGGGGTCGCCCTCTTCGCGCTCTCGGCGATCATCCTGGGACTGATCGTGCCGGGCGTCGTCCAGACCGTGCGGGTCAACCCCAGCGTCCCCGAGCGCGAGGGCGAGTACATCGCCAACAACATCGAGGCGACGCGGGCGGCGTACCAGCTGGACCAGATCGACGTGACGCCCGTGGCGGGGGCCGAGGACGAGGACGCCGGCCTGGAGGAGGACGCCGACGCAGGCTCGGACGCAGGCTCGGACGTCGTGGACGCGAGCCGCCTCGACGGCCTGGACGACCTGACGGCGGGCGTCCCGCTCGTCGACCCGCAGATCGTGAGCGAGATCTTCGAGCAGGAGCAGCAGGTGCGGGCCTACTACTCGGTGCCCGACGTGCTCGACGTGGACCGCTACGAGATCGCGGGCGAGGACCGCGCGATGGTGGTGGCCGTGCGCGAGCTCGACCAGACGGGCCTCGCCGAGGGGGACCGGAACTGGTCCAACCTGCACACCGCCTACACCCACGGCAACGGCGTCATCGCCGCCTACGCCAACCAGCGTCCGGAGGACGACTCCGTGCAGCAGACGGGGGTGCAGTGGGCGGAGGGGCAGGACGTCAACGAGGACGCGCTGACCACGCTGGCCGGAGCGGATGGCTACGAGTCGCGCGTCTACTTCGGGGAGGAGAGCCCGTCGTACTCCATCGTGGGTCAGCTCCCCGGAGCGGACCCGGTCGAGTACGACCTCCCCAAGGGCGAGCGCACCGACGAGGAGGTCCGCACGACGTACGACGGCGAGGGCGGGGTCGCCATCGGCAACGTCGTCAACCAGCTCCTCTACGCCGTGCGGTTCAGCGAGCCCAACTTCCTGCTGTCGGACCGGGTGCACGAGGAGTCCAAGGTCATCTACGACCGCGAGCCGCGGCGGATGGTGGAGAAGGTCGCCCCCTGGCTGACGGTCGACAGGGACCCCTACCCCGCGGTCATCGAGGGCCGGATCCAGTGGATCCTCGACGGCTACACGGTCACCGACCGCTACCCGCTGTCCCAGCGGGAGTCGCTGGAGACGATGACCGACGACTCGCTCCAGGACGACAACGGCTTCCAGACCCTGCCGACCGACGAGATCAACTACCTGCGCAACTCCGTCAAGGCGACGGTCGACGCCTACGACGGCACGGTCACGCTCTACGCCTGGGACGAGGAGGACCCGATCCTCCGGGCCTGGTCGAAGGTGTTCCCGGGCGTCCTCAAGTCCAAGGACGAGATCCCCGCCGAGCTCGAGGAGCACCTGCGCTACCCCGAGGACCTGTTCAAGGCCCAGCGCTACCAGTTCCAGCGCTACCACGAGACCTCCGCCTCGGCGTGGTTCGAGGGCTCGAGCCGCTGGGAGGTGCCCGAGGACCCGCAGGACCCCGGACGTCTCCAGCCGGCGTACCGCCTGTTCACCGACACCGGTGACGGCGAGGCCTGGTCCCTCACCTCGGTCTACGTGCCCCGCGAGAAGCCCAACAACCTCGCGGCCTACATGGCCGTCAACAGCGACGCGACGAGTGAGGACTACGGCAGGATCTCGGTGCTCGAGCTCCCGAACGAGCCGACCGGGGGTCCCCTCGAGATCGCCAACCGGTTCAGCACCAATGACGACGTCAGCCAGCAGCTGCTGCCCTACACGACGGGTGAGGCCAAGCGCGTCTCCGGCAACCTGCTCACGCTCCCGGTGGGTGACGGGTTCATGTACGTCCAGCCCGTCTACACACGACGCGAGGGCGAGTCGAACTTCCCGATCCTGAGGTTCGTGCTGGTCTCCTACGAGGGCAGCGTGGGGATCGGTACGACGCTGCGCGCGGCGATCGCGGACGCCCTGGGGGCCTCGGGCGACCCCGGGGAGTCTGGCGAGGAGCCCACCGAGCCGTCCGAGCCCGGCGAGGAGCCGACCGAGGAGCCGACCGAGGAGCCGACCGAGGAGCCTGGTGAGACGCCTGAGGAGCCGGGCGCGGGAGAGGAGCCGCAGGGCACCGATGCTCGCATCCGCGACCTGCTGCGCCAGGCCGAGCAGAAGTTCACCGACGCCGACCGGGCCCAGAGCGAGGGCGACACGGTCCGGTGGGCGCGGCTCATGGAGGAGGGGCGGCAGCTGATCGAGGAGGCCGTCGAGCTCTCGGAGCGCTGACCCGGTCGCAGGAGCCCACCTCGATTTGGGCCGAGCAGCACGCGCCTGTAATGTTCTGCTCACCGACGCGGGGTGGAGCAGCTCGGTAGCTCGCTGGGCTCATAACCCAGAGGTCGCAGGTTCAAATCCTGCCCCCGCTACAAGGAACAGGGCCCGACCGCATGAAGCGGTCGGGCCCTGTTGCATGCGGTGCGGAACGAGCGGACCCGCGGTGTCACCCGACGTCAGTACTTCTCGCCGTCCCTGCCGTTCTTCTCGTCGTCGTCGATGTCTCCTGGGGTGTCCCGCTCCTGCTTGTCCGAGCACGCCGTGGCGGTCGTCATCACCGTCAGGGCCAACGCTGCGGCGCCGATCCCGTGGGTCAACCTGCGAATCGTCATGGGATGTCCTCTCCTGGGCCTTCCAGAGCACCACGTCGTGCTCGGTGCGGTCACACCCCGAGGGCGACCCGGCAGCCGCGGACGTACGAACGGCCCAGGTGCGCCGGTCACGCCGAGGTCTGGGGCCTCAGAGGTCGCGCAAGAGGTCCTCGATGCGCCCGATCTCGGCGCTCTGGGTGACCGACACGTCGGCGGCGACCTCGGCGACCGTGCGGTCCACGCCCTCCTCGGCCGCCACCCCGGCCATCTGGATGGCCCCCGAGTGGTGCTGGATCATCTGCCGCAGGAACAGCTCGTCGAAGCGCTTCCCGCGCGCCTGGCGCAGGGCCTTCATCTGCCCGGGGGTCAGCATTCCCTCCATCCCCTCGTGGCCGTGGGCGCCGTGGTCGAAGGACTCCGGGTCGTCGGCCGCCGACGGCACGTCGAGTCCTCGCTCCTCCAGCCAGGCCGCCATGAAGAGGATCTCCGGGCCCTGCGCCGCCTTGATGCGGTCGGCGAGGCGTCGTACGGCGGGGTCCTGAGCGCGCTCCTCGGCGAGCTTTGCCATGGTGACCGCCTGCGCGTGGTGGGGGATCATCATCTGCATGAAGGCGATGTCGGAGTGGTTCTCCGGCTCCGGCTCCGGCACCTCGACGGGCCCGGTCGACGCGGCCTCGCCCGGCAGGCCCGGCTGAAGGGTCACCACCCCGCCGGGACGCTGCTCGTCCTCGGTCGCCTCCGGCTGCACGTCCGGCTCGACCTGCCGCTGCGACGACTGTCCCGGCTCGGACTGGTCGTCCGCCGAGCACGAGCTCAGCGCCGCGAGTACTACCACAACCGCGACAGCGCTGGTGGCGGAACGGCCCATTTTTTGACCGTAGATACGGGGCCGAGGTCGCCAGGAACTCTTTACGGAATGCACAGGGCACGGTACGAAGGACACCTCGCCGTCCGCAAGGGGCGGTGTTCTCCGGGAGGTATCTCACAAATGATGGTCAGACGGCGCCGTACAACGGCGCTCATCCCCGGTCCAGCTCGTCGCCGGTCGCACGCCACCGCGTTCGCCGTGATGCTGGGCGCCAGCCTCCTCGTCGCCGGCCCCGGGGCCGCCCACGACGGGAAGCACGACCGCGGCCAGCAGGCCCGGTCCGCCTCCGGTTCCGACTGCACGGCCGAGGAGCGCGCCGAGCTCCGCGCGGCAGGCGACAACTTCGCCCTCGCGTGTCAGCCCGGACTCGACCTGACGGACATGGGACCGAACTCGACGAGCCTCGGCAAGGACGAGATCGCCAGCAGCGACAACATGCGGCTGCGGCACAACACGCCCAAGCAGGGCGCGTTCGCCAGTCCGACCGCCTTCAACAGCGACCTCGCGTTCAAGGGCAACTACGCCTTCGCCGGCAACTACAACGGCTTCATGGTCTATGACATCCACCGGCCGACCAAGCCCAAGGCCATCACCCAGGTCGTGTGCCCGGGGTCCCAGGGCGACGTCTCCGTGTGGGGCGACATCCTGGTGTTCAGCGTCGACTCCAGCCGCAGCGACTCCTCCTGCAACAGCACGGCCCAGTCCGCGAGCGTGAAGAGCTCGTGGGAGGGCCTCCGGATCTTCGACATCAGCGACCCGGCGCAGCCGGAGTACGTCGCGGCGGTCGAGACCAATTGCGGGTCCCACACCAACACCCTCGCTCCGAGCCAGGACGGCAAGGACCTCTTCGTCTACGTCTCGTCCTACTTCCCGAGCGCGTCCTTCCCCGACTGCCAGCCGCCGCACGACAAGATCAGCGTGGTGAAGGTCCCCGTCGACGACATGGCGGCGGCCAGCGTGGTGAGCACCCCGGTGCTCTTCCCGGACGGCGGCAACCCGCCGGGCAACTACTCCCGCGAGACCAGCGGCTGCCACGACATCACGGCCTACCCGGAGAAGAACATCGCGGCGGGCGCGTGCATGGGTGACGGCATCCTGCTCGACATCACCGACCGGGCGAACCCGGTGGTGACGGAGCGGGTGCAGGACCGCGAGAACTTCGCGTTCTGGCACTCCGCCACCTTCAACGACGCCGGCACCAAGGTCGTCTTCACCGACGAGCTCGGCGGCGGCGGTGGCGCCACGTGCAACCCGGAGACCGGCCCGACGAAGGGCGCCAACGGCATCTACGACATCGTGGCCGGCGACCTGAAGTTCCAGAGCTACTACAAGATCCCGCGGACCCAGTCCAACACCGAGAACTGCGTCGCCCACAACGGCTCGCTCATCCCGGTGCCGGGCCGCGACATCATGGTCCAGGCCTGGTACCAGGGCGGCATCTCGGTCTTCGACTTCACCGACTCCAAGAACCCCGTGGAGATCGGGTGGTGGGACCGTGGACCGGTCGACGAGAACAGCCTCGTCCTCGGCGGATCGTGGTCGGCGTACTACTACAACGGCTACATCTACTCCAACGAGATCCAGCGCGGCTTCGACGTCCTGGAGATCCAGGACTCCCGGACGGCCCCGGCCAAGGGGCGGCGGATGGACGTCTTCAACCCGCAGTCCCAGCCTTCCTACGACAAGTAGGCGGGTAGCAGTCAGTCCGTGAACGCGGGCATCCCGACGGCGACCGTCGGGGTGCCCGCGTTCCTGCGCGCGGGCGCTGTTCACCCCTGGGGCGGGTGGGGCGACCTTTTCTGCCTCCGGACCCTGGCGCGGACGCGCGTTTCGACTGACACTGGCTCTCCCGTGTCATCGACCATCACATCTCGGGTGTGGTCCACGGGGTTCCCTGGGAGGGCTTCACCCTTGTCTCGTTCCTTCCGTCGAGGCCTCGTCGGCCTGGCATCGGGCGCGCTCGCCACCGCGGCGCTCGCCATCACCCCCACCACCGCACTCGCTGCCCCCACAGGTGCAGGAGCGGGTCTGGACAAGCACGACCGCGCACTGGTCGCGGAGGCCGCAGCCGACGGTGACCGCACCGTGACGCTCCTCATCGCCGCTCGCCGGGGCGCCAACCGCACGGTCCTCGACGGTCTCAAGGCCCTCGGTGGCGTGGCGGTGGGCAAGCGCGACGACGACATCAGCTACCTGCGGGTCTCGGTTCCGATCGACAAGGCCGAGAGGGCCGCGCGCGTCGCCGGCGTGCAGGCCGTCGACGTGGACGAGGTGGTCCCGCTCGAGGACCCGACGCCCGACGGCTCGGTGCCGGTCACCCCGCAGACGCCGCCGTCGGCGTCCACACCGCGCGACAACCCCTACATGCCGATCGGGGAGACCGGCGCGGCGCCGTTCCTGGCGGACAACCCGACCTTCGACGGCCGCGGCACCACGATCGGCATCGTCGACTCCGGCGTCGACCTCGACCACCCCGCGCTGCGGCGTACGACGACCGGCGAGCGCAAGATCACCGACTGGGTGACCTACACCGACCCGGTGACCGACGGCGACCCCACGTGGGTGGCGATGGGGGACCAGGTCAGCGGCGCGACGTTCACCTACCAGGGCGCGTCGTACTCCGCGCCGGCGGCGGGCGAGTTCCGCATCGGCCTCTTCAACGAGCGCGACCCGCGCCTCGGCGGCGAGGTCGGCAGCGACGTCAACCGCGACGGCAACCCCGCAGGGACCAGCGGCGTCTTCGCCGTGCTCTGGGACACCGCCACCAACGACGTCTACGTCGACACCGACCAGGACCGGTCGTTCGCCGACGAGCAGGCGATGACGGACTACCGGCAGCGCTACGACGTCGGCACGTTCGGGACGGACGACCCGGCGACGGCGGTCCGCGAGGCCATGCAGTTCGTCGTCCAGACCGACGGGCAGGGCAAGTTCGTCAACATCGGCATCGTGTCCGGCGCACACGGCTCGCACGTCGCCGGCATCACCGCCGCCAACGGCATGTTCGGCGGCGAGATGTCCGGGGCGGCGCCGGGCGCCAAGATCAAGTCCGTCCGCGTCTGCCTCTTCATCAGCGGGTGCACGGCTCACGCGCTGATCGAGGGGATGACCTACCTCGCCAAGCAGGGCAACGTCGACGTCATCAACATGTCGATCGGCGGCCTCCCCGCCCTGAACGACGGCAACAACGCCCGCGCGGTGCTCTACGACCGCCTGATCGAGCAGTACAACGTCCAGATGTTCATCTCGGCCGGCAACAGCGGGCCGGGCATCAACACCATCGGTGACCCCTCCGTGGCGTCGAAGGTGATGAGCGTCGGTTCCTCCATCAGCAAGGCGACCTGGCAGAAGAACTACGGGTCCGACTCGTCCCACCTCGACAACCTGCACGGGTTCTCCTCCCGCGGTCCCCGGGAGGACGGCGGCTTCAAGCCGCAGATCGTGGCGCCCGGCTCGGCCATCTCCACGGTGCCCACGTGGCAGGCGGGTGGCCCCCTCCCGGGCACCTACGCCCTGCCGCCCGGCTACGCGATGTTCAACGGCACGTCCATGGCGTCCCCGCAGGCCGCGGGTGCCGCCGCGCTCCTCGTCTCGGCGGCCAAGCAGACGGGCGTGCAGGTCCAGCCGGCCCAGCTCCGCCAGGCCATCAACTCCTCGGCACGGTTCCTCGGCCGGTACGGCGCCCACGAGCAGGGCAACGGCCTCATGCGCGTCCAGGGCGCCTGGGAGCTGCTCCGGCAGACGGTCAAGCCGGTCGAGATCACCAGCCGCGTCGCCGTCCGGACGGCACTCTCGGACTTCCTCGCCGAGCCCGGCTTCGGTGTCGGCATCTACGACCGCGAGGGCGTGAGGGCGGGCGACTCCTACACCCGCACCTACACCTTCACCCGGACCACGGGCGGGTCCAAGGCGGTCACGTACAACCTGGGCTGGGTCGGCAACGACGGCACGTTCGCGTCCGCCCGCACCGTCTCCCTCCCGCTCAACAGGGCGGTGACGGTGCCCGTCACGATCAGCCCGACGGCAGCAGGCGTCCACTCGGCGATCCTCAACCTGGACGACCCGAGCACCCCGGGCGTCGACCGCCAGACGCTCAACACGGTGGTCGCGGCGGAGCAGTTCACGGCCGCCGACAACTACACGGTCACCAGGTCCGGGACGATCGGCCGCAACCAGACCACGTCGCACTTCTTCGCGGTCCCGGCCGGGACGCCGGCGTTCAAGGTCGACTTCTCCGGGCCCGACGGCAGCGCCGGTACGGGGCAGGCCAGGTTCCTGCGGTTCCACCCGTACGGCGTGGGCATCGACTCCAGCGCCTCCACGGCCTGCTACGCGCCCCCGGTGGCGGCAGGGTGCAACCCCGGCAGCCGCACGGTCGCCAACCCCCAGGCGGGAGTGTGGGAGGTCACGGTCGAGGCGCGTCGTACCTCCGACGCGGAGAGCACGCCGTACACGCTGACGGCGTCGATCCTGGGCGCCTCGGTCTCCCCGAACCCGGACGTGATCGAGTCGGCCACGATCGGTTCGCCGGTCGACCGGAGCTACACGCTGAAGAACCTCTTCGGTGGCTTCACCGGCCGAGCCGTCGGCACCACGCTCGGGTCGGCGAAGCGAGGCAGGCTGTCCATCGGCAACCTCGAGCTGCAGGAGCACCCGCTCACGGTCACGCCCGGGTCCACGAGCCTGCGCGCGACGATCGGGAGGACCTCGGACCAAGGAGCCGACCTCGACCTGCTCGTCTACAACTGCACGGCAGGACCCTGCGTCCTGGCCGGGCAGTCCGCGGACGGCGACTCGGAGGAGTCGGTGACGGTGGCGAACCCGAAGGCAGGCGCGTGGAAGGTCGTGGTCGACGGGTACGCCGTGCCGGCGGGGACGACGGAGTACGACTACCTCGACGTCTTCGTCAACCCCGGCTTCGGCTCGGTGGCCGTCACGGACGCGGACGCCGCGAGGCCGGCGGGCGCGTCGTGG
>CADCUM010000068.1 GCA_902805885.1 uncultured Nocardioides sp.
GCAGGTGAGCGACGGCAGCGAGTCGTCGATCGACGAGACCTTCGTCGACGTCGCCCCGCGCGGACTGGGCTAGGAGGTCCAGGCGCTCCACAGCGCGGCGTACTCGCCGTCGAGCTCGACCAGCTCATCGTGGCTGCCGAGCTCGACGATGTGCCCGTCGATGACGACCGCGATGCGGTCGGCGTCGTGGGCGGTGTGGAGCCGGTGGGCGATGGCCACGACGGTGCGGCCCTCGAGGAGGTTGTTCATCGACCCCTCGAGGGTCCGCGCCGTGCGCGGGTCGATCAGCGAGGTCGCCTCGTCGAGCACCAGCGTGTGCGGGTCGGCGATGATCAGCCGGGCCAGCGCCACCTGCTGGGCCTGGGCCGGGGTGAGGACGTAGCGGCCGGAGCCGATCACCGTGTCGAGGCCCTGGGGGAGCCGCTCGACCCAGAGCAGCGACCCGACCGCGCTGAGCGCCTCGCGGACGGCGTCGTCGTCGGAGTCCTCGCGCGCCAGCACGATGTTGTCGCGCACCGAGCCGATGAAGACGTGGTGCTCCTGGGTCACCAGGGCCACCTCCGTGCGCAGCACCTCCAGGGGCAGGTCGACCAGCTCCACGCCGCCGATGGTCGCCGAGCCGGTGCGAGGACGGTTGATGCCCGACAGCAGCCGGCCCAGGGTGGACTTGCCCGAGCCGCTGGGCCCGACGATGGCCAGCCGCTCGCCCTGGCCCAACCGGAGGTCGACGCCGTGCAGCACGTCGTGACCGGGGCGGTAGGCGAAGCGCAGGTCCTCACCGACGAGCTCGACGCCCTCGGGCAGCCGGTCACCCGGTGTCCGGTCGGGCTTGACCTCGGCGATGCCGAGCAGACGGCTGGTCGAGGCCGCACCGACCTGGAGCCGGTCGACCTCGCTGATGAGCCGGTCGAGGGGATCGGACAGCGCTTCGACGTACAACACGGCTGCGGTGATCTGCCCGAGGTCGACCCAGCCCCGGTGGTAGGCGTAGGCCCCGACCAGGAGGGTCACGACGCGCGGCGTCCCGAAGGCGAAGTTGAGCGCGATGAACAAGATGTTGCGCAACGACATCGTGTAGCGCTCGGCCTGCGCCGACACCTCGATGTCGTCGTTGCCGACGCCCACACGGACGCCGGAGAGGCCCAGCGCCTCCAGGGTGCGCGCGCCCTCGACGGTCTCGGTGAGCGTGGTGTTGATGCGCGAGTAGGTCGCGCCCTCGGTGATGTAGGCCTTGGGAGCACGCCGGAGGTAGCCGCGCACCGCCCACGCCGAGGTGGCGAAGGTCAGTAGGGCCGGCACGGCCAGGACGACGGAGTTGAGCAGCATCGCGCCGACCGACAGGACGACGGTGAGCAGCGAGATGATGGCCATCGGCAGGCCGTACTGCACCGAGCGGCTCATCGTCCCCACGTCGCGGGTCACGCGGGTGACCAGGTCGCCGGTGCTGGCGCCCTCGACCGCGCCGAGGGGCAGCCGGAGGATCGTGCGCACGATGTACTCGCGGGCGGTCGAGAGGAGGTCCTGACCGAAGTACGTCGAGGTGCGCTGGGCCACGAAGGTGAAGCCGGCCTGAGCCAGCACCACGCCGACGATGACGATCGCCAGCGAGTCCAGCGCGAGACCGCCGCCGCCGTCCACCGTGGTGTTCACGAGCTCGCCGAGCAGGCGCGGCACCACCAGGCCGGTGGCCGCGGCCAGCGCGTTGAGGACCACCAGCGCGGCGAACATGCGGCGGCGGCTGGCCAGCAGGTCGCGGAAGAACGCCAGCACGGCGCGGTTGCCGGACACCGGCCAGCCGCGCTCGGGGTTGCGTGACGCGGCGTAGACGTCCTCGGCGCGCTGTCGACGCACGTCGTGGCGCCGCCAGAAGGCGGCGTTGCGCTCGCGCGGACCGGCGTCGCGGGGCGGGATCAGCTCCGGCGGGACCGCCGCGGGGTCGCGGTCGCGGTCTCGCCAGGTGTCGGGTGACGTCGCGAGCAGGTCGGTCATCGCAGGGCCTCCTCGTCCGCGTCGTCGAGCGACCTGACGACCACCTGGCGGTAGGCGGCGTCGCTCGCCAGCAGGGCGGCGTGCGCGCCGTCGGCCACGACCTGACCGTCCTGCAGGAGGACGACCCGGTCGGCGTGGTGCAGCCACAACGGGGAGACCGTGCAGACCACCGTCGTGCGTCCGTGCCGCAGGGCGGTCACGCGCTCGGCGATGCGAGCCTCGGTGTGGGCGTCGACGGCCGACGTGGGCTCCACCAGCACCAGGATCGGTGCGTCCGCCGCCAGCGCGCGGGCCAGCACGACGCGTTGCCGCTGACCGCCGGAGAGTCCCCGCCCGCGCTCGTCGAGCTGTCCCTGCCAACCGTCGGGGAGGGCGTCGTAGACGTCCTCGGCGCTGGCGACCCGCAACGCAGCCTCGGCCTGTTCGCGCGTCAGGCGGCCGTGCGGGTCGATGGCGTCCTGGAGGGTGCCGGCGAAGAGCCCGCTGCCGGTGTCGCTGACCAGCACCTGTCGCCGTACGTCGTCGAGGCGGGCCGCCGACAGGTCGACACCACCGAGCCGCACGCCCCACTCCCGCGTGGCGGCCTCCTCGTCGCGCGCGGCGATGCGGGCACGTCGTCGCTCGCGGTCCGCGCGGGCCTGACGTGCGGCGCGACCCTTGAGGCCCTCCCCGTCGTCCTCGCCGACGGGATCGGTGTCGGGTGGCAGGTAGCGGCCCAGCCGGTCGGCGAGGGCGGCGCTCTGCTCCGGCACTGCGCTCACGAGCACGGTCAGCTCGCCGGGACGAGCGGTGAAGCCGCTGAGGTCGTCGGTGATCTCCGCGCCGCCATCGAGCGCCTGCGGGTCGTCCGGGTCGCGCCACGGGGGGCGCTGCTCGAAGATCGCGATGGCCTTGCGGGCGCTCACCAGGGCCCTGGTCGACTTCTGGGCGAGCTCGAAGAAGGTCCGGATGGGGCCGACCATGAACAGGCCGTAGCCCAGGAAGCTCACCAGCTCGCCGACGCTGAGCTCGCCCGACTGGACCTGACGGGTGCCGAGCCAGACGAGGATGACCATGAAGAGGCCGGAGAAGAGCACCCCGACCGCCTCGACGGCCGCCTGCCACACACCCGACGACACACCGGCCACGCGGGCACGCTGTGACTGGGCGGCGTAGTTGCGACCGAAGGTCTCCTCGCCGCCGATACCGCGCAGGATGCGCAGCCCGGCGACGATGTCGGTGGCCATCGACGTGAGCTCGGAGTTGCGGCTGCGCTCGACCTGCTGACGGCGGTGCAGCGGACGGAGCAGCGGCAGCGCCGCGCCGAGAAGCACGGGCGCGGCGACGAGCACGAGCACGCCGAGCTGCCAGGACATCGACAAGACGATCGCGGCGACCGTGAGGTAGGAGACGAGCTGCGCCGCTGAGCGCGCGAGGATCTCGGTCAGGGCGCCGAACTCGTCGGAGTCGCTCGACGCGACGCTGAGCACCTCGCCCGTCGGCGAGCGGCGGGGCAGCACGTGCCCCATCTGCGCGATCTTGCGGGTGACCATCTGGGTGGTGCCGTAGAGGCTGATCAGCCAGGTGCGAACGATCAGGGTGTGGAAGACCACACCGAAGAGACCGCCGATGATGACCACGGCGAGCATCACCCCCGACCACAGCAGCAGGTCGGAGGTCGAGCCGCCGAGGATCCCCTCGTCCACGGCCCTGCCGAAGATGTAGGGGCCGAACGTCATGGGCATCAGCCACAGCAGGCAGGCCAGCGACGACAAGGAGATGACCCGCCACTGCTGCTTCAGCAGCCATCGCAGGAATGCCGCGGGAGTCCGAGTGTCGGGGTCCGGGGTGGGTGCCTCGCCCGTCCCCGTGAAGAACGTCGCGATCCGTGGTGGGAAGTCCTGCATTTGGAACGATCCTAGGTCCCGCGGTGGTGATGACGCGAAGCAATAAGCCACGGAGCGGGCCCACCGTGCTTGGCCGTCGGCACTGCGCGGGGAAGGACCCAGCACTGTCCGGCCGGCGAGCCGGTGCGAGACCCCGTCGTTTGCGACCGACGGCCCACTCGGTGGTCTGATGGACGACATGACGGCAGTGCAACGGGTGAAGGAGGAGTCCCCTCCACGGTTCGTCGCCCTCATCCCGCTCGTGCTCGCCATGTTGTCGATGATCGGTCCGTTCAGCATCGACACCCCGTTCCCGGCGTTCCCGGACATCCGCGACGAGTTCGACGTCAGCACCGGTGAGCTGCAGCTCATCGTGACGGCGTACATGCTGGCCTTCGCCGCGATGAGCATCTTCCACGGTCCGCTCTCCGACTCCTTGGGTCGGCGCCCCGTCATGCTGTGGTCGGTCGCGGTGTTCGTCGCCGGGTCGGCCATGTGCACCGTCGCCCCGAGCTTCGAGCTGCTGCTGCTCGGCCGCGTGGTGCAGGGCCTCAGCGCCGGCGGGGCGACCATCGTCAGCCGAACCGTCATCCGCGACATGTTCGACGGGGAGCAGGCGCAGCGGCTGATGAGCCGGGTGGCCCTCATCTTCGGGGTGGCGCCCGCCGTGGCGCCCGTCGTCGGCGGTGGTCTGCTTCAGATCGGCCCCTGGCAGCTGGTCTTCGCCTTCCAGGTGCTGCTGGGGCTCGTCCTGATCGCGGCCACCGCGGTCGTGCTCCCCGAGACGCACCCGGTCTCGGCGCGGGTGCCCCTGCGGGTGAGCGAGGTCGTGCGGGGACTCGTCGAGGTCGCCCGGCTGTCCGCCTTCCACCGCCTGGCGTGGGCCGGGGCGCTCGGCTTCGGGGCGCAGTTCCTCTACATCGGCGGCGCCGCGATCTTCGTGGTCGACCTGCTGGGGCTGGGCGAGCTCGACTTCTGGAAGCTCTTCGTCCCCATGATCGGGTCGATGATGATCGGGTCGCTGGTCAGCGGCCGCACCGCCGGTCTCGTCACCCAGCGCAGGCTCGTGTCCCTCGGCTACACCATCACCGTGCTCGGCGGCGTGATCGGTGTCGCGATCTCCGCGTCCCCGCTCGCCACCGACCTGCCGTGGGCGATCGTCGGGCCGAGCCTGTTGGGGCTCGGCAACGGCATGGCCTACCCGTCGATCCAGCTGATGACCCTCGACCTCGTGCCCACGAGGCGTGGCGCGGTCATGTCGTGCGCCTCGTTCCTGGCCCTCGCCTTCAACGCCGTCGCAGCGGTCGCCCTCACGCCCATCGTCGCCACGAGCATGCTCGGGCTGGCCGCCGCAGCCCTCGTGGTGGCCGGCCTGGGCTCGCTGTGCTGGGCGCGGCACTGCGCCGCGACGCCCTCAGAGCACGCTCAGGCGTAGGCCGGGTAGTCGGTGTAGCCCGCCTCGCCGCCGCCGTAGAACGTCTCCGGGTCGGACGCGTTGAGGCCGAGGTCGCCCTCGAGCCGGCGCGGGAGGTCGGGGTTGGCGATGAACGCCCGTCCGAAGGCGGCGGCGTCGATCATCCCGGCGTCGAGCAGGCGCTGGGCCTTGTCCACGTCGTAGTTGCCTGCCCCGACGATGGGGCCGCGGTAGGCGCCGCGGAGGTCACGGCGGAACGCGTCGTCGAGCTGCGGGCCGCCGGCCCAGTCGGGCTCGGAGAGGTGCAGGAAGGCCAGGCCGCGCCCAGCGAGCTCGCGCGCGACGTACAACCCCGACTCGGCGCCCTCGGGATCCTCGGTGCCGTTGAAGGAGCCGATGGGGGAGATCCGGATGCCGACGCGGTCGGGCGACCAGGCGCTCGCGACGGCGTCGGTGACCTCGAGCATCAGCCGGGCACGGTTCTCGAGCGAGCCGCCGTAGGCGTCCTCGCGTCGGTTGCTGTCGGCGGCGAGGAACTGGTGGAGCAGGTAGCCGTGCGCGCCGTGGATCTCCACGAGGTCGAAGCCGGCCTCACGCGCGTTGACGGTGGCGCGCCGGTAGTCCTCGAGCAGGCGGGGGATCTCCTCGAGGCCGAGCGCGCGCGGCGTCGGGCAGGCGACCCGGGTCGGCCGTCCGTCCTCGCCGCGCACGGTGGTGCGGTTGCGGTACGGCGCAGCGCTGGCCGACACCGGCGGCGCACCGCCGTGGAAGGACTCGTGGGAGACCCGGCCGACGTGCCACAGCTGGGCGGCGATGCGGCCGCCGGCGGCGTGGACCGCGTCGGTGATGGTGCGCCAGCCCGTGACCTGCGCGTCGCTGTAGATGCCGGGGGTGTCCATGTAGCCCTTGCCCTCAGGGCTGATCTGGGTGCCCTCGGAGATCACCAGACCGGCGCTCGCACGCTGGACGTAGTACTCCTGCATGAGCTCGTTGGGGACGTCACCGGGCACGGTCGCCCGCATCCGGGTGAGCGGTGCCATGAGGACGCGGTTGGGCGTCGTCACCGCGCCGAGGGTCAGGGGCTCGAAGAGTGTGGGCACGTGGGGGCCAACCGGGCTTGCAGTGGCGCTATTCCGTCAGCCCACCGCCGCCCACCGCGTGGCGGTAGCGCGGCCGCTTCGTGTTCACGATCTTCACGATGCGATCCGCCACCACCTCGGGCTTGGAGCCGAAGCGCTCGAGTCGC
>CADCUM010000069.1 GCA_902805885.1 uncultured Nocardioides sp.
GGGGGCACCTCGCCTGGAGGTCGAGGATGCCGGCTGCGTTCATCGTCGCGATCAGCGGGAGGAAGCCGCCGGCCGCGTCGGCGAACCCGGCGACGGTGCCGGTGCCGTCGGCGACGGGGGCGGTGCTCACGCCGGACGCCACGCCGGAGGTGCCGACCGAGACCAGCACGTCGCCCGGCTGGAGCGCCATGCCGAGGGCGGCCCCGGCGTTGTCGCCGGTGCCGCCGGCGAGCACCGCCCCGGTCCGGGTGTAGGCGGCGACCGCACCGGGAGCGACCAGGCGCGGCAGCCCGAAGGGGCGGCCCAGGGCGTTCTCCGCGAGGTCGGTACGCCACTCCCCGCGGGCGGTGTCGAAGTAGCCCGTGCCGGAGGCGTCGCCGCGGTCGGTGAACGCGTCCGTGCCGGGCGCCGCGAGGTGGCGCGAGACGTGGTCGTGGGGGAGGAGCACCTCGGCGACCCGCTGGGCGTTCGTGGGCTCGTGGTCGCGGAGCCACCGCAGCTTCGTGGCGGTGAAGGAGGCCACCAGGACGCTGCCCACGGCATCCGCGCAGGCCTGCGGGCCGCCCATCTCCGCCACCAGCTCCCGGGCGGCCGCGGCCGAGCGGGTGTCGTTCCAGAGCAGGGCGTCGCGGACCGGCGAACCATCGGCGTCCAGCGCCACCATGCCGTGCTGCTGGCCGGCCACCGACACCGCGTCGGCGCGGTCGAGCAGGTCCGCCGCGGCGGTGTCGACGGCGTCGAGCCAGGCCCGCGGGTCGACCTCGGTGCCGGGCGGGTGCGGCGCCGTACGGGTCTCGAGCACGGTGCCGTCGTCGGCGTCGACCAGGACGGCCTTGGTCGACTGGGTCGAGGAGTCGATCCCGAGCACGAGGGTCACGCCTCTATTAAGTACGCGACTCGAACTAAAGTCAACAGGCAGCTTCTCGTGGCACCCCTGAGGGCCCCCGGACCGTTTACACGATCGGGTCGGACGCCTATCGTCGCGAGACCAGCACGTCACCCTCCCTGTCGTCCACCCGAAGGAACACCTGTGTCCACAGACCGCTCCGTCGAGCGCCGTACCGTCCTGACCACCGCCGCCGCGGCCGCGGCCGCCGGCCCCTTCGCCGGCCTCGTCGCCGGCCCCGCGTCGGCCGCGACCAACCCGCGCCAGGTCTCGCTCCACCCCGTGCCGGACGCGCGGGACGGCGTCGTCAGGCTGCACGTCCCCGAGGGCTTCCGCTACCGCTCGTTCCACGACACCGAGAGCACGGTGACGCTGACCGACGGGACCGTGCTGCCCGGGCGGCACGACGGCATGGGCGCGTTCCCGGGCCCCGACGGCACGGTGATCCTGGTCCGCAACCACGAGGTCAACAACCCGGTCGCCCAGGCGTTCGGGACGGGCACGCCGTACGACTCCCGCGCCGGCGGCGGCACGACGACCATCCAGGTGACCCCGCACGGCGAGGTCGTCCGCTCCTTCACCAGCCTCAACGGCACGATGATGAACTGCTCGGGCGGCGAGATGCCGTGGGGCTCCTGGATCACCTGCGAGGAGACCATCAACGGTCCCGACGTCGGCCCCGACTTCACCGGCACGTCCAACGTCCCGCTGACCAAGCCGCACGGCTTCATCTACGAGGTGCCGGCGAGCGCCTTCCCGGGTGACGGGCAGTCCTCGCGCCGGCCGATCCGGTCGGCCGGGCGGTTCGCCCACGAGGCGGTGTCGTACGACGAGCGCAGCGGCTACCTCTACCTCACCGAGGACGACTTCGCGTTCGCCTCGGGCTTCTACCGCTACAAGCCCCCGAGCGACCCCACCGTGGTGGGCCGCATCGAGGACGGCGGCACCCTCGAGATGCTCAAGGTCGTGGGCACCGACAACGCCCACCTCGAGGCCCACCAGGAGCAGGGCGCCACCTACCGGACGGAGTGGGTGCCGATCGCGGACCCCGCGCCGGAGTTCCCCTACACGCCCGGGCAGGTCGCGCCGACGAGCAACAACGACGCCCTCACCCACGTCGCCCGCCAGGGCTGGGCGCAGGGCGCGGCGTACTTCTCCCGCCTCGAGGGACAGGTCGCCGACAGCGGCGTCGTCTACTTCACCTCCACCCAGGGTGGCGGTCCGGCGGAGCAGGGCAACGCCAACCCGGCGGGCTTCGGCCGCGGGTCCGGTCAGGTGTGGGCCTACCACACGGCGTCGGGCAAGCTGCGCTGCGTGTTCCAGTCCTCCGGACCGATGGAGCTCGACCTCCCCGACAACATCACGACGTCCAACCGCGGCACGCTGGTGGTGTGCGAGGACAACGTCAACGACAACTACGTCCGCGGACTGTCCAAGAACGGCAAGCTGTGGAACATCGCCCTCAACCGCCTGCGCAGCTCGACCGGTGTGGACCGCTCGAACGACGAGTTCGCGGGCTCGACGTTCAGCCCCGACGGGAAGACGCTGTTCGTCAACATCCAGTCGAGCCGGGGCATGACGTTCGCGATCTGGGGTCCCTGGCACAAGATCGGCGTCTGAGCCGACCCTGACCCGACCGCTGCCCGTGCCGCCCGGCGGGGCAGCGGTCGGGCACGCTCAGTCCCGGACGCGCACGGCGAGCAGGGCGATGTCGTCGCGCGGGAGCTGGTCCTGGAAGTCCAGCACCGCGTCGAGCACCCGCTGCACCAGCTCGTCGGGCGCGGCGGCGGGGAGCAGCGCCTCCAGGAGGCGCTCCTCCCCGAAGAAGTCCTCGTCGCCGCGCGCCTCGGTGGCCCCGTCGGTGTAGGCGAAGAGCGAGTCCCCCTGCTCGAGCGGCACGGTCGCCTCGAGGTACTCCACCGACTCGAACGCCCCGACCACCGACCCCGGCGCGCCCACCGGCACCGGGCTGCGCCCGGGGCGCAGCAGCAGCGGCAACGGGTGGCCGCCGGCGCTGGCCGTCGCCTCCCACCCGACCACCGAGCGGTGCAGCCGGACGACGACGATCGTGCAGAAGCGCTCGATCTCGCTGCCCGCCAGCAGGATGTCGTTGAGCCGGTGCAGCAGGGCGGCCGGGGACCGCTCCGAGACCGCGAGTGCGCGCACGGTGTGTCGCACGAGCGCCGTCACCACGGCCGCGTCGACCCCCTTGCCGCTGACGTCGCCCAGGGTGAGCACCCAGTCGCCGTCGCCGAGCTGGAAGACGTCGTAGAAGTCCCCGCCGACCTCCTCGCCGCGACCGGCCGGCCGGTAGGCGGTGCCGACCTCGAGCCCCGGCACGTCGGGGGTGGAGGGTGGGATGAGCGTCTGCTGCAGCGTCCGAGCCAGGCGTACGGCGTGCTGCTCGGACTGCTCGGCCCGTCGCTTGGCCGCGAGCAGCTCGCGCTCGTAGAGGCGCCGGTGGGTGGCGTCGAACAGCGCGATCCGCACGACGCGGGGCTCCCCGTCGGCGCCCCGGTCGAGCACCGCGTTGACGAGCACGGGGACCGTGGCGCCGTCGGCCCGCACCACCTGGAGCGCGATCTCCTGCACCCGGCCGAGGGCGTGCAGCATGGGGGTGAGGTGCGTCTCGTAGTACATCCGGCCGCCCCGGGAGAGCAGGTCGACGAGGCGTCGTCGGCCGACGAGGTCCTGGCGCTCGTAGCCGAGCCACGACAAGAAGGTGCCGTTGACCTTGACGATGACCCCGCGCGGAGTGAGGGAGAGGTAGCCGCACGGTGCGCTGTCGTAGAGCGCGGCCGGGTCGTCGTCCCGCAGGGCCTCCTGGAAGGCCAGGGCCGCCTCGTGCGTGGCCATCTCCGCCAAGGGGTCGGCCGAGGGGTCAGCCAAGGCCGGCCAGGAACGTCCTGAGCTCCTGGACGACCTGCCTCGGCGCGCTGAGGTTGGGGCAGTGCCCCGTGGCGTCGAGGACGACCAGCGAGCTGTCGGGGATCGCCTCGGCGACGTACTCCCCGACGGCCACCGGTGCGATGGCGTCGTCCCGGCACTGCAGCACGAGGGTCGGGACGGTGACGTGAGGCAGGTCCGCGCGGTTGTCGCCGTAGAACGTCACCGTGGCGAACCGCTCGGCGATCGCGGGATCGGCCTGGCAGAAGCTCTGGGACAGCTCCGCGGCCAGCTCGGGCCGGTCGCTGTTGCCCATGATCACCGGAGCCATCTGGGTCGACCAGCCGAGGTAGTTGTCCGAGAGCGCCGTGATGAGGTCGTCGATGTCCGATGCCTGGAAGCCGCCGGTGTAGCCGTAGTCGTCGATGTAGCGCGGCGACGGGCTCACGAGCGCCAGCGCGGCGAACCGCTCGGGGGCCCTCCGCTGCGCGAGGACGCCGATCATCGAGGAGACCGAGTGGCCGACGAGGACGACGTCGCGCAGGTCGAGCTCGGTGACGATGCGCACGACGTCGTCGGCGTACCCGTCGAGGGAGGAGTACTTCTCCGCGTCGTACGGCGCCTGCGCCCCGCCCGCCCCGACGTGGTCGAACAGGACCACCCGGTGCTCGGCCGCGAAGTGGGGCGCGACGAAGCGCCACATGTGCTGGTCGCACCCGAACCCGTGGGCGAACACGAGCGTCCGGCCCCTGTCGCCGCCGGTGTCGGAGATGTGGTGGTCGGCCACCACGCGCCGCGGGCTCACGACGGCTCCGAGGACTGGACGCGCCGCTGGGGGTGCTCCTGGGCGGTCTGGGTGATGAAGAAGATGCGGTCCAGCTGGGTCACCCGGAAGAGCTTCAGCAGCCGCTGCCGGTTGCAGACGATGCCCACGGACCCGTTGAACGCCTGGGCCTTGCGCCGCGCCCCGATGAGGGCGCCCACGGCCAGGGAGTCGAGGAAGGTGGTCTCGTCGAAGTCGACCAGCAGGTGGACGCGCCCCTGGATGATCAGCTCGTTGAGCTCCTCCCGGAACGTCTCGACCGTGCTCAGGTCGATCTCCCCGTGGGGCGTGACGACCGTGTAGCCGTCCTCGAGGCGTGTCTCGATGCGCAGGTCCATCGGCCGGACCCCGTCAGTCGGTCGGGCCGAGGAGCTCGGCGCGAGCAACGGCAATGGTCGAGAGGTCGTGTCGCGGGGTGGGGGTGCTCTCCTCGACGTAGGCGTCCCCGACCGCTGCCGCCATGCCGTCCGCGAGGCCGGCGAGCTCGGTGGGCTCGAGGCCCAGCGCCACCGCGACGGCGGCGGCGTTGGCGGGACGGTCGAGAGGGTCCTTCTGCAGCAGGTGCTCGACGACCCCGCGCAGGTCGTCGGGCACGTCGTCGGCGAGGGGCGGTGGAGGCTCGTTGACGTGGCACATGGCCGTCGCGATCGGGGTGCCGCGATCGAACGGGCGGGTGCCGGTGAGCATCTCGTGGGCCACGACGCCGAGCGCGTAGAGGTCGCTGGCCCCGGTCGCGACCTCGCCCTTCGCCTGCTCGGGGCTGATGTAGTTGGGCGTGCCGAGCATCTCGCCGACGCGGGTGTGACCGCTGGCGTCGAGCGCACGGGCGATGCCGAAGTCGGTCAGCTTCACCACCCCGTCGGGACGGATGAGGATGTTGGGCGGCTTGACGTCGCGGTGGACCACGCGCGCCTCGTGGGCCACGCCCAGTCCGAGCGCCGCCTGTCCGACGATCGAGCGCACGAGGTGGGGCTCCATGGGACCCGACTCGCGGATGATCGCCGAGAGGGGCAGTCCGGGGACGAGCTCCATCACGAGGTAGGAGAGGTCCTCGTCCTCGCCGTAGTCGAAGACGGTCGTGATGTTGGCGTGGAGGAGCTGGGCGGAGTTCAGGGCCTCGTCCCGGAACCGCGCCGCGAACAGCTCGCGGTTGTCGGGGTCGGCCCGCATCATCTTGACGGCGACCTCGCGCTGCAGCACGTCGTCGTGGGCGCGCCAGACGTCGGCCATCCCGCCGGTGGCGATGCGTTCGGCCAGGAGGTAACGGTCTCCGAGCCGAAAGCCTTGGACGAGTCGCTGCACAGCGGGGTCCCACGTTCTGTCTGGTGTCGAGACGTGCGGCAGTCCTGCACACGCTCAGCCGTAGAGTACCTGTCCTCGGCATCCCTCACCCTTTGGAGGCGAAACATCACCCCCTCTGGGGTAGGAGCTCGCCCCTCGGCCGTGAGAGTCCCGACATACTCGCAGGCATGGCGCCGGGCGCGGAGGACGACGAGCGGTGGCTGGTGGTCGACGGCCGGCGCTGGCGGCGTACGGACCCGGCGATCCCGGAGGCGGAGCTCGCCCGCCTGAAGTCCCACCTGGGACGTGGGCGCTCCGCCGTGCGGAACGCCCGGAGGGAACCCGCCGACGACGCCGCGACGGCGGCCGCCCGGCACCGCGTCCAGCTCGCCAAGGTCGGCCTCGGCGAGCGCGGCACCCCCTGGTGGGAGCAGGACGCGGGCGAGCGGCGAGCCCGGTGGGAGTCGGCGCTGGACGCGCTCGACTCCCTCGACGCCGTGGACGGGCCGGACTGAGCCCGGGTCAGGGCAGGACGGGGGCGTCCGGCCCCACCCGCTCCGCGAGCCACTGCTCGACCATGGCCTCGTCGGGCGCGAGGCCGTCGCTGATGACGTGGGGTGCCACGCGGGAGTAGTAGTCGGTCACCATGCCGTCGGACTCGCGCACCAGCATCCCGGCGGCCTCGCCGTCGACGATCCAGGAGCCGAGCACCACGCGGTTGCCCTCGAAGCTGGGCAGGTCGGTGTACTGCTGGTAGACCCAGCCCTCCTCGCCGTACCCGCCCGGCATGACCAGGTCCTCGACCATGTCGTCGAGGTGGATCCGGATGTTGTCGCCCTCCCGCCCGTGGAGCGGCTTGGCGACCCACCGGGTGAGGTCGCGCGGCTCGTCGAAGTACGCCGGCAGGAGCAGTCGGTGGTTCGGGTGGAGCTCCCACAGGACCGGCAGCAGCGCCTTGGTGCTGAGGAGCATCTTCCACGCCGGCTCGATCCACTTCACCGGTGTGCGCTCGGCGCGGTCGACGACGAAGCGACCGAAGGGCTCCGCGAGCATCTCCTCCCAGGCGTAGAGCTTGAAGGCGTTGTGGATCGCCTCGTCGTGGACGTCGCGGAACTCGCGCGCGTCCGGGTTCCAGCCCACCTCGGCCATCGGGTGGGCGAGCGCCACCCACCCCGCCTGGACGGCGGTGTCCATCAGGTAGTGGACGGTCATCTCCAGCTCGCCGCCGTCGTAGGAGTCCTCGGCGCCGAGGTCGTAGAGGAAGTGCATCCGGTCGCCCGTGAAGGGCCCGCCGTGCAGCAGCTTGCGCCAGCCGCGGACCAGCCGGTCGTGGACCGAGTTCCACTGGTCCATCTCGGGCATCACGTCCTCGAGCCAGCGCCACTGGATGACGCCGCTCTCCACGAGGCCGGTGGGGGTGTCGCCGTTGATCTCCAGCATCTTGACCGCCCCGTCGGCGCCGTACGCCAGGTCGAAGCGCGCGTAGAGCGCCGGGTCGCCGGCGGCGATCGAGCGTCGTACGACGTCGAGCGAGCCGGACGGCAGCCCGAGCCGCTGGTCGGTCATCGTCGAGGCCATGTGGGACACCGCCCGCAGGCACATCTCCCACAGCTCCTCGGTGGCCGCCTCGAGGGTCTCCACCTCCTCCATCGTCAGCTCGTACCACGCCTCCTCGTTCCAGTAGGGCAGCTCCGAGCCGTCGGGCATCGGGGTCACCGGGAACACCAGGCCCTGCTCGACGACGGTGGTGCGCCAGTCCGGGCGCGGGCGGGAGCGGTGGCGCCACATCAGGCGGTCGCCTCCGGGCCCTCGGACACGGGTCGCGCGCTCACGCGATGCTGGCGCAGACGATGGCGCCCACGGAGAGCGCGACGGAGGCGGCGACGTAGGCCAGCGGACGGACCGGGCCGGCCTCGGTGATGATCTGCCGCAGGTTGCCCGGCGTGATCGCCTCGACCGCGAAGAACATCACCGTGTTGAGCAGGATGCCCAGGGCGCCGAAGCTCACGGTCCAGCCCAGTGCCCAGCCCAGCGAGGTCTCGCCGTTGGTCCAGATCGCGGTGAAGAGCACCGCGGCGTTGGAGATCAGCCAGGCCGAGGTGACCACGCCCGCGGAGCGGGAGTGGGCGTGGACGGACTCGTGGCCGTTCTCGTCGACGCCGCGCAGGTGGGTGCCGAGGTGACCGGGGGTCGCGAGGTCGAGGACGTAGTAGGCCGCCACCAGCATCGCGCCGCCCACGAGGGCGTAGGCGACGGCGTGGAGCAGGGCGTTGATGAGGTCGGTCACGTGGTCTCCTGGTGGGGCGGGATGGCCGGTCGTACGTCGTGCGCGGGACTGCGGGCGGGGCTGGTGCGCCGGGTGTGTGTGGTGGTGTCTCAGCCGCCGAAGCCGCGGTTGCTGCCGCCGAAGCCGCCCTTGGTGGTGCTGGACTTCACCGACGAGCCACCGGTGGAGGGCAGGCCGCCCCGCTGGATCGAGCCGCGGGGCGTGCTGAACGTCCCGCCCGTCACCGTCGAGCCGACGGCGGGGAACCGTGAGCTGGCGCCGAGGTAGTACCAGAAGAACCCGCCACCGACGCCGTTGTAGTCGCCGTCGTCGTCGCACTGGTCGTCGTCGACGCGCTCCTTGGTCTCCGGGTCGACGCACACGGCGGCGTAGTCGGGACTCTCCTCGGCCGAGGCGCACCCGGTCAGGTTGGACGCCATCACGGCAGTGATCCCCAGCGCGACGCTGGAGGACCGCATGCGGCGGCGTACGGGCGTGGTCATCGGCTGCCTCCGGGCGGGTCCGTGTCGTTCTTCCGGGCGAACATGGCCAGCATCTCCTCCGCGACGTCGGTGGTCGAGGCGTCGGCCTCCTCGTGCTCGGCGAGCCGCTGCTGCACCCACTCCTCGCCGTGCTGGGCGACGAGGGACGCCAGGGTGAGGTGCTCGAGGCGGTCGATGCGCTCGTGGACGTCCTCGAGCACGTGGGCGACCGCCAGCGACTCCTTGTCGAAGACGAGGTTGGCGATCACGTGGCCGATGGCGATCGGCACGAGCACGAGCATCGCGACGATCAGCACGGCACCGACCGCGCGGCCCGCGGTCGACTCGGGGTAGAAGTCGCCGTACCCCACGGTGGAGCCGGTGACGATCCCCCACCACAGTCCCTCGATGGGCCCCTTGTCCTCGAGCAGGGCGTAGACGAGCGAGCAGGCGACCCAGATCACCAGCACCGCGACCACCAGCAGGTGGGGCGCGTTGACGAGGGTGCGCACCGGGCGCGTGACGACGCGCAACCGGCGCGCGATCCCGGTGTCTGCCGCCTCGACCTCCGACACGTGCTCGGCCACTGGTTCCACCCCCCTGCTCAGTCCGTGCGCCACGGGCGCTCGGCTCCGCCGGAAGTCTAGGCCTTCTCCGGTGCGCCTCCCGCCGAGGTGGCAGAGTCGGGAGCATGACGACCCTGCACGACTTCCGGGCCACGGCCATCAACGGCACCGACACCGACCTCTCGGCGTACGCCGGCAAGGTGGTGCTGGTGGTCAACACCGCCTCCGAGTGCGGCTTCACCGGCCAGTACCAGGGCCTCCAGGAGCTCCACGAGGCGTACGCCGACCGCGGACTGGTCGTGCTCGGCTTCCCCTGCGACCAGTTCGGCGGCCAGGAGCCCGGCGACGAGGCGGCGATCTCCGACTTCTGCGAGGGCAGGTTCGGCGTGACGTTCCCGATGTTCGCCAAGATCGACGTCAACGGCCCGGACGCGCACCCCCTCTGGGCGTGGCTCAAGGACAGCAAGGGCGGCCTGCTCGGCAGCAAGATCAAGTGGAACTTCACCAAGTACCTCGTCGGCCGGGACGGGCAGGTCATCGGCCGCTACTCGCCGACCACCGAGCCGGCGAAGATCGCCAAGGACATCGAGAAGGCGCTCTGACCGTGCGGCGGCGGCGGCCCGCGTCGGTGCTGCTCCTCGCGTCGGTGCTGGTCGCAGCGTCGCTGTCGGGGGCCGCGGTCGCGGCGACCCCGGACGGACCGGTGGCTGCCGACGACTCCCGGCTCGCCTCCGCCGACGTGGTCGTCGGCACCGGGACCCCCGCCTCGTGCACCTCGCGCGCGGTGGTGCGGGCCGTCGCCCGCGGTGGCGTCATCCGGTTCGCCTGCGGGCCCGGGCCGGTCACCATCGCGATGCGCCGCACGGCGAAGGTGGTCAACACCTCCGCCCGGGTGGTCCTCGACGGCGGCGGGCTGGTGACGCTGAGCGGCCGCGGCCAGCGTCGCATCCTCTACCTCAACACGTGCGACCGTGCGCAGGTCTGGACGACCCCGCACTGCGACGACCAGGCCGAGCCCCGTCTGGTCGTGCGCGGGATGCGCCTCGTCGCGGGCGACGCGACGGGTCAGGCCAC
Organism: uncultured Nocardioides sp.; assembly: GCA_902805885.1. Taxonomy (GTDB): domain Bacteria; phylum Actinomycetota; class Actinomycetes; order Propionibacteriales; family Nocardioidaceae; genus Nocardioides. Next base: position 10,265 of record CADCUM010000069.1, read on the forward strand.
CGACGGCGGCGGCGGCGGGGCGATCTTCGCCCGCGGCGGGCGCCTCGCGATCATCGACTCCGAGTTCGTCGGCAACCGCTGCGACCGCACCGGGCCCGACGTCGGCGGCGGCGCCGTACGTGTGCTCGACCAGCACCGCGACCGCCCGGTCGTCGTACGGCGGTCGGTCTTCCGCGACGGCCGGTGCAGCAACGGCTCCGCGCTGAGCAGCATCGGGGTCTCCTGGCACGTCACCGGCTCGACGTTCACCGGCAACCGGGCGATCGGTCTCGGCGCCAACCCGGCGCGGCCCGGCACACCGGGCGGAGGATCGGGCGGTGCGGTCTACCTCGACGGCAACGACATCCACCTCGTCGTCGAGGACACGACGATGACCGGCAACCACGCGCGGGAGGGGGGCGGCGCGATCTTCTTCGTCTCCAACGACCGCACCGGCACCCTGACCGTCCGCGGCTCGCAGCTGGTCGACAACCCCAGCGAGGGCTTCGAGACGATCCCCGGGATCTTCTTCCTCGGCGCGCGCCGCGACGTCGTCGACTCCGTCGTGCGCTGAGGTTCCGCTCCTTCGGGCGTCCCGGGGGCGGTCGCGCCGTACGGCGGTGAGTGAGACACGTTCTCCCACCTGCGGAACGTGGCCTGCTCACCGCTCGACAGCGCCGGGGGGTACGCCGTGACTTGCCCGTAACGGCGCGCGGGGTGGAAGGTCGGGGCATGGCTGCCACCGCATCGTCGTACTCCATCACCATGCGGCTGCACACCGCGCCCGACCACGGCGTCGTGGGGCAGGTGGCGACCGCGATCGCCGAGGGCGGCGGGGTCGTGACGGCCATCGACGTCACCGAGTCGAGGCACGACCGGCTCGTCGTCGACGTGACGTGCTCGGCCTCCGACGGGGGGCACAGCGAGCAGCTGGTCGAGGCGGTCGACGCCGTCGAGGGCGTCACCGTCCACAAGGTCAGCGACCGCACGTTCCTGCTCCACCTCGGCGGCAAGATCGAGGTCACCTCCAAGGTGCCGCTGCGCACCCGCGACGACCTGTCGATGGCCTACACGCCCGGGGTGGGCCGCGTCTCCATGGCCATCCACGAGAACCCGGCCGACGTCCGCAAGCTGACCGTCAAGGGCAACTCCGTCGCGGTGGTCACCGACGGCTCCGCCGTGCTGGGTCTGGGCAACATCGGTCCCGGGGCGGCGCTGCCGGTGATGGAGGGCAAGGCGGCGCTGTTCAAGCGGTTCGCCAACATCGACGCCTGGCCGATCTGCCTGGCCAGCCAGGACACCGACGAGATCGTCCGCGCGGTCGAGATGATCGCGCCGGGCTTCGGGGGGATCAACCTCGAGGACATCGCCGCCCCGCGCTGCTTCGAGATCGAGCGCCGGCTGCGCGAGTCGCTCGACATCCCGGTCTTCCACGACGACCAGCACGGCACGGCGATCGTGGTCCTCGCCGCGCTGACCAACGCGCTGCGCTGCGTCCGCAAGGAGCTCCCCGACGTGCGGATCGTGCTGTCCGGTGCCGGAGCGGCCGGTACGGCGATCGTGACGCTGCTGCTGGCCGCGGGTGCCCGCGACGTGGTGGTCGTCGACCGGGAGGGCGCCCTGGCCGCCGGCGACGAGTCCCTGTCCTCGGCCCACGCCGAGCTCGCCTCCGCGACCAACCCCCGCCGCGCCACCGGCAGCCTCCAGGACGTCCTGGTCGGCGCCGACGTCTTCATCGGGGTCTCCGCACCCCGCATCCTCCAGCCCGACTGGATCCCGACGATGGCGAAGGACCCCATCGTCTTCGCCCTCGCCAACCCCGATCCCGAGATCGACCCGGCCGAGGCCGGCAAGCACGCCGCCGTGGTGGCGTCCGGTCGCTCGGACTACCCCAACCAGATCAACAACGTGCTCGCCTTCCCCGGCGTCTTCCGGGGACTCCTCGACGCCGGCGCGGAGGACGTCAGCATCGACATGCTGCTGCGCGCCGCGAAGGCGCTCGCCGACGTGGTGAGCCCGGAGGAGCTGAACGCCTCCTTCATCGTCCCGAGCGTCTTCCACCCCGACGTGACCCGCCGGGTGGCCGACGCGATCAGCGGCCGCGAGGGCTGAGCGGGTCCCCCGCCGGTGCAACCGTACGATCCAGCTCATGAGGTCGGCAGACGTGCTGGACCTGCTCGACGCCATCGACGCCCATGACGTGCGCTGCTGGCTGGACGGCGGGTGGGGCGTCGACTGCCTGCTGGGCGAGCAGACCAGGCAGCACAGCGACCTCGACCTCGTGCTGCCCCGCCCGTCGCTGGAGAAGGTGTGGGCCATCCTCTCCGAGCGCGGGTACGACGTGATCCGGGACCTGCGCCCCACCACGCTCGCGCTGCGCGACCGGGACGGTCGCGAGGTCGATCTCCACCTGGTCGACGCGACGCCCGACGGGGGCGGCGACCAGGTCCTCCAGGACGGCTCGACGTGGCACTACGGACCTCCTGTCGCCGGGTGCATCGACGGGCGATCGATCGCGTGCGCGTCGGCGGCTGAGCAGGTCGCGATGCACCAGGGCTACGAGCCCCGGCCGGTCGACATCGAGGACGTGCGCCGCATGGCGGAGCGCTTCGGCCTCACGGTGCCGCGCGACCTCCGAGGTGGCTGACCGCGCATCCCGACCCGCCGCGGCCACCAGAAGCGGTCGCCCAGCGCCAGCGCGAGCGCCGGGACCAGCACCGTCCGGACCACGAGCGTGTCGAGCAGGACGCCGACGAAGATGATCGCGCCGAGCTGGGCGAGCACGACGAGCGGCAGCACGCCGAGCACGGCGAAGACCGCCGCCAGGACGACACCGGCACTGGTGATCACGCCGCCGGTCGCGGTGAGCGCCCGGAGCATCCCGCCACGGGTCCCGTGCTCGCGCGCCTCCTCCCGCGCCCGCGTGACGAGGAAGATGTTGTAGTCCACGCCCAGCGCCACGAGGAACAGGAACGCCAGCAGCGGCACGCCGACGTCCATGGCCGGGAAGTCGAAGACGCTCCGGAAGAGCCACCACGAGGCCCCCATGCTCGCGGCGTACGTCGCCACGACCGTCGCGACGAGCAGGACCGGGGCCACCACCGAGCGCAGCAGCAGCACCAGCGCGACCAGCACGAGCAGCAGGATCAGCGGCAGGATGACGAGCCGGTCGCGCTCGGCGTACTCACGCGCGTCGAGCGACTGCGCGTCGCCGCCCCCGACGTGGGTCGCGTCGAAGCCCGCGACCGCCCGGCGTACGTCGTCGACGACCGCTCGGGCCGCGTCGCTGCCGGGCTCGGCCTCCGGTACGGCGTCCAGCTGGGTGATGCCGGCTCCCTGCGCGGTGACGCGGGTCGACGCGACGCCGTCGACGTCCTCGAGCGCGGCGACGACGGCGTCGGGGTCGTCGCGGGTGACGACCTGGACCGGGTCGGTGGTGCCACCGGGGAACGACGTCGCCAGGCGCTCCGCGGCGGCGATCGCCTCCGGCCGCTCGAGGAACTGGTCGGCGGGGTCGAGCCCGGTCGTGATCTGGGTGGCGCCGACGGCCAGCCCGGCCAGGGCGGCGACGGTCGCGACGACGAAGACGAGCGGCCGCCGGGCGACGGCGTCACCGACGCGCCGCCACACCGACCGCGAGTCGACGAGGACCACGTCACCGACGTGCGGCACCCGAGGCCAGAAGACCCACCGGCCGAACAGCACCAGGAGAGCAGGGAGCACGACGAGCGCGAAGGTCGCGGCGACCACGACGCCGACCGCGCACGCGACGCCGAGGCTGCGGGTCGTCGGGATCGCGGACAACAGCAGCGTGAGCACGCCGAGCACCACGGTGACGGCGCTGGAGAGCACGGCCTCGGTCGTGCGGGCCAGGGCGCGTGCCATGGCGTGGTAGCGGGACTCCGTGGTCTTGAGCTCGTCGCGGTAGCGGGAGATCAGCAGCAGCGCGTAGTCGGTGCCGGCCCCGAACACCAGGACGCTCAGGATGCCGACGGTGGACTCGTCCCAGGCCATCCCGACGCGCTCCAGGACGTTCGTCGCCAGGATGGCTGCCAGCCGGTCGGCGATCCCCACCACCAGGAGCGGCAGCAGCCACAGGACGGGGCTGCGGTAGGTGATCAGCAGCAGCAGGGCGACGACTCCGGCCGTGGCGAGGAGGAGCCGCAGGTCGGCGCCCTCGAAGACCTGCTCGATGTCGGCCTGGATCCCGGCGGGCCCGGTCACCTGCACCTCCACACCGGTCGGGACGTCCTCGCGAAGTCGGTCCCTCAGGTCCTGGACCCCTGCGGCGTCGTCGGACCCGGCGGAGTCCATCGGCACCGGGACGAGCGCGGCGGTCCCGTCGTCGGCGACCACGAGCGGCGGACCCTGCTGGGCCCCCGCGGGCAGGAGGGCGCCGGCCTGCTCCGTGAGGGCGGCGACCTGCCGGCGGTCGAGCTGCTCGTCGGACGTCCACAGCACGATCGCCACGAGCCCCTCGTCCTCGGGCAGCCGCTCCGCGAGGGCCACCGCCCGGGTGCTGTCGGCACCCTCCGGGAGGTTGTCCGTCGGCCGCGCCTCCCGCTCGCCCTCGGGAACCAGGGCGATCGCGGCGAGGGCGAGGAGCAGCGGGACGAGGGCGACGAGCCACGCCGTACGTCGTCCGGAGATGATGCGTGCCGGTGCGGGTGGCTGGTGCGAGGTCACGCGCGCTCCTAGGATGTGACTAATACGGCTAGTTGCTAACCAAGTTAGCGATCATGTCGCCGAGAGGCAAGGCGAGGAGCGGACGATGGCACCAGCGGGTGGGCCGGAGGGCGCGCACCACGGCGGTGCGGCCGGTCGGGACACCGGTCCGGATCTCGGGACCCCGACCCTGGTCGCCCTGCGCGACCTCGTGACCACCGGGGCCCGCGTCAACCACGTCGTCGCGCGACGAGCGGGCCTCAGCGAGTCCGAGCTGGTGACCCTGGAGCACCTGAGCCGGGAGCAGATCGGCCCGGCGGAGGTGGCCCGCCGGCTGGAGGTCTCGACCGCTGCCGCGACGGGCATCGTCGACCGGCTCGTCGCCCGCGGGCACGTCGAGCGCCGCCCCCACGCGGCCGACCGGCGTCGTACCGAGCTCGTCATCACCGACACCGGCCGCGGCGAGGTCGTCGGGCACCTGCTGCCGATGTTCGTCGCCCTGGGCCGGCTGGACAGGTCCTTCAGCGCCGAGGAGCGAGCGGTGGTCGAGCGCTACCTCCGCGGAGCGGTCGAGGCGTTCGAGCGGGTCCTGGAACCCGGTCAGGACGGCTAGTCCTCGGTGCCGGCCTTGCGCTGGGCGACGAGGGCGGCGCCCACGATCCCGGCCCGGTTCTGCAGCGTCGCAGGGACGATCTCGGTGTCGACCTCGATGAGGTGGCCGAAGGACTCCCACGACTTGCTGACCCCGCCGCCGACGACGAAGAGGTCGGGGGTGAAGAGCCGCTCGAGGTGCCGGAAGTAGGCGGTCAGGCGCTCCGACCAGGCCTCCCACGACAGCCCCTCCCGCTCGCGCGCGCTGGTCGCGGCGCGGGTCTCGGCGACGGCCCCGTCGAGCTCGAGGTGACCCATCTCGGAGTTGGGCACGAGACGGCCGTCGAAGATCATCGCCGAGCCGATGCCCGTGCCGAGGGTGATGACCATGACCAGCCCGCGGCGGCCCTTCGCGGCGCCGTACTCCACCTCGGCGAGACCGGCCGCGTCGGCGTCGTTGACGACGTGCACCTCGCGCCCCAGCGCCTTGGTGAAGATCGCGTCGGCGTCCTCGCCCATCCACGACTTGTCGATGTTGGCGGCCGAGAGGACCACCCCGCGCTGGACGATGCCGGGGACGGTCACGCCGACGGGGCTCGAGGACGCGGGAAAGCTGTCCACGATCTGCTGGAAGACGTCGGCGACGGCCTCCGGGCTGGCCGGCTTGGGGGTGTCGATCCGCACGCGGTCATGGGTGAAGTCGCCGCGCTCGAGGTCGACGGGAGCGCCCTTGATGCCGGTGCCGCCGAAGTCGATGCCGAAGGGATGGTGCATAGGGGAGACCCTAGCCGGGGGACTCCTCGCCCCCGCACGCGCTCTCACCCCTCGTTCGTGGGGGGTCGGGAGGAATCTGGCGGGCGTCCGGGCGGCGCGGATATCCGCGCGCTTCCGGCCCGCCCAGGTGCCAGGCTGGGCGGATGAGGACGACCGCCCACCTCGAGGGGTTGCGCGAGGCGATGGTCGCGTTCGTGCGGTACGCCGATCGCGCCGGCCTCGCCGCGCCCGTGCCGACCACCCCGGGGTGGTCCGTACGCCGACTCGTGGCCCACCAGGGGATGGTGCACCGGTGGGCCGCCGCGACGCTGCGGGGCGAGGTGACCACCGAGACCCGGTGGGAGCACGAGGGCGCGACGTCGCCCGACCCGCTGGAGTGGCTGCGCGACGGGGCGATCGAGGTCGTCTCCGCGATCGTCTCCGCACCCGGGGACGTCGACGCGATGGTGTTCCTGGCCGACGCGGGGACACCGCGGGAGTTCTGGGCGCGGCGGCAGTGCCACGAGACGACCGTCCACGCCGTCGACGCGCTGTCGGCGTCCCTCGGCAGGCAGCCGAGCGCCGCGGACGTCGCGTGGCTGTCGCCGGCGGTCGCCCTGGACGGCATCGACGAGCTGCTCACCGGGTTCCTGCCCCGCCCGGTGTCCCGCCTGCGGTCCGACGAGCCGCAGCGCATCGTCGTACGGCCGTCGGGGTCGACCTGCGGGTGGACGGTGACGGTCTCGGGGTCGCCGCCGGTGACGGTGCGCACCGACCGGCCCGAGGTCGCCGACGCCGACATCCTGCTCGAGGGAGACCCGGTGGCCCTCTACCTGACCCTGTGGAACCGCTCCGACGAGATCTCGCCCGCCGGCGGCGGGTGGGACCTGTGGCGCGACAGCGCCCAGGTCAGGTGGAGCTGACCGCGACTTTCGGCGTTCCGGCCACCAACAGGCGCGTCCGGCGCATCATGGCGGGAGAAGCGGGTCCGACCGCTTGACAAAGAGTCCCCTCTTGTCAAGTTGCTTGACAGATCGTATGGTCGTGTAAACCCCGTCCCGCAGGAGGTCACGGCATGGCCGGCTACCCGACCCGACTCGCCCCGAGCGGCACGGTGCCCGAGGGCACCACGGAGCTGTGGAAGGACCGCAAGCGCTACCTGTGGCTCATCGGCCTGGTCGTTCCGAGCCTGGCATTCGTGGCCTTCGCCGGCCACGGGGCCACCGGGTGGAGTGTCTGGTGGTGGATCGGCCCGATCATCGTGCTGGTCGTCGTGCCGGCGATCGACCTGGTCGCGGGGCTGGACCGGTCGAACCCGCCCGACGACGTCATCGAGGCGCTGGAGCAGGACCGTTACTACCGTTGGATCACCTACGTCTTCCTGCCGGTCCAGTACGCCGGTTTCCTGGCCGCGATGGCGGTGGTCGGGGGCTGGGACGCTCTCGGGCTGGTGCCGGAGACGCTTCCGACGATCGACAAGATCGGGCTCGCGACCTCCATCGGCTGCATCGGCGGCATCGGCATCAACACCGCCCACGAGCTCGGCCACAAGAAGGAGGCCAACGAGCGCTGGCTCTCCAAGATCGCCCTCGCCCAGGTCTTCTACGGCCACTTCTACATCGAGCACAACCGCGGCCACCACGTCCGGGTCGCCACCCCCGAGGACCCGGCGAGCGCACGGCTGGGCGAGAACTTCTACCAGTTCTGGCCGCGCACGGTGATCGGCTCGCTGCGGTCCGCGTGGAGCCTGGAGAAGAAGCGGCTCGCCCGCCGCAAGCAGTCGCCGTGGCGCCTCGACAACGACGTCCTCAACGCGTGGCTGATGTCGGTCGCGCTCTGGGGTGCCGTGCTGCTGGCCTTCGGCCTCGAGGTGGCGCCGTACCTGCTGATCCAGGCGGTCGTGGGGTTCACGCTGCTCGAGGTCGTCAACTTCATGGAGCACTACGGCATGCTGCGGCAGAGGGTCGGCGTCGGCGAGCGGCAGCGCTACGAGCGGGTGCTGCCCGGTCACAGCTGGAACTCCAACAACATCGCGACGAACGTGCTGCTCTACCACCTCCAGCGGCACAGCGACCACCACGCCAACCCGACCCGGCGCTACCAGACGCTGCGCGACTTCGAGGAGAGCCCGGTCCTGCCGACGGGGTACGCCGGGATGATCGTGCTCGCCATCGTGCCCGCGATCTGGCGGCGGGTGATGGACCAGCGCGTCGTGGACCACTACGGCGGCGACGTCAGGCTGGCCAACATCAGCCCCCGGAAGCGGGAGCAGTACCTGCGGCGGTACGACGCCGACGGCCACGCCGCTCGGGTCGAGGCCGCGCGGCTCGCCGCCGAGGCCGAGCTGCCGGGCGCCGTGCCCGAGGTGCTGGCCGCTCACTGTCCCTCCTGCGAGTACGTCTACGACGTCGCCGCGGGTGACGAGCACGAGGGCTTCGCCGCCGGCACCGCCTGGGCGGACATCCCCGACGACTGGTGCTGCCCCGACTGCGGCGTCCGGGAGAAGGTCGACTTCGTGCCGCTGGAGCCCGCCCCCCGCTGACTCGGCGTCAGGCCAGCTCGCGGCGGTCGTCGGGCAGCCGGCGGGTCCGTCCGGTGCGGTCGAGCTGGTCGAGCAGCGGCAGCACGACCCGGCGGGTGGTCCCCAGCCGCTCCCGGGCCGCGCTGGTCGTGAACGGCTGCGGCAGTGCGGCCAGGGAGCTCACCGCACCGTCGAGCGCGTCGGGCAGCAGCACGATCCCCGGTCCCACACGGCGGAGCAGCCCGGCCCGCTCCGCGGCGCCCAGCGCCCGCTCGTCGAGGCCCAGCTCGCGCAGGCGGTCGGCCGTGGGAGCGGAGAACGGCGCGGCGGCCAGGTCGCGGCGTACGGCGTCGACGGACCGCTGCACCTGCTCGGGCAGGCCGCCGCCGGGGGCGACCACCCGGCCCTCCACGACCCGCAGCGGTGGACGCACCACCGCGCGCACCACCTCGGGCGACGGGACGCGCAGCCGCGAGGCCAGGACGGCCAGCGGCGCACCCGGGTCGAGCGGGTGGGTCCGGGCGTGCTCCTCGACGAGCGCCGGAACGCGCTCTGCCAGGGCGGCCGCGAGGCCGGGGGAGACGAGCCACGGGCCGACCTCGAGCTGCCCCACGTCCTCGTCCGGGATGCCCAGCCGGCGCAGCCGATCGACGTGGAGCAGCCCTCGCCGTTCGAGCTCGCCGGCAAGCCCGGGAGCACCGTCCGCGAGCTGGCGCGCGCGGCGTACGGCGGCTCCGCGGCGCCGCAGCCGCGGCGGGTCGGGGTCGAGCACGTCGACGCGCCAGAGCACGCGCCGGCCGGGGTCGCGCAGCACGGCCCGGTCGCCGATGCGCAGCGGCAGCGGGCGCTCCAGCGTCAGCCGCACCAGGTCCGCGCCGAGCGGCCGGCAGTGCGTGGGGACCGCCGCGGCACCGACGTGGAGGACCGGGGCCGCGGGCGGCCGGTCCGGGCCGCCGAGGCGGACGTCGACGACACGCGTGTGGTGCCACGCATCCGGTGTCACCAGGACACTGCCCCGGTCGAGCCCGTCGAGCCGGCCGGCGACGTTCAGCGCGACGCGCGCCACCCCCCGGGCCTCGGACCGGTCCCGGCCCAGCCCCTGCACCCCGCGGACCCGGACCGCCTCGTCGCCCAGGGCCAGGGTGTCACCGGGCCGGACGGTCCCGGCGGGGAGCGTGCCCGTGACGACCGTGCCGCTCCCGCGCACGGTGAACCGGCGGTCCACCCACAGCCGGACGTCGGCCGAGGGGTCGGGCACGGGCAGGGCGGCCAGCATCGCCGAGAGGGCGCCACGCAGCTCCTCGAGGCCGACGCCGGTCCGACCGCTGACGGCCACCACGGGGGCGCCCGCCAGTCCCGTCCGCGCCACCTCCGCGGCGGCCCGCGCGGCGGCCGGCCCGGGGTCGGCGAGGTCGGACCGCGTCACCGCGACCACGCCGTGCCGCACCCCGAGGGCGTCGAGCGCGGCGAGGTGCTCGGCGGCCTGCGGCATCCAGGGGTCGTCGGCCGCCACGACGAGCAGCGCCGCCGGGACCGGCCCGACGCCCGCGAGCATCGTGGTGAGGAACCGCTCGTGGCCCGGCACGTCGACGAAGGCGACCTCGCCGACGTCTGCCCACTCGGTCCAGCAGTAGCCCAGCTCGATCGTCAGCCCGCGCCGCCGCTCCTCCTCCAACCGGTCCGGGTGGGTGCCGGTGAGCGCCTCGACGAGCGTGGACTTGCCGTGGTCGACGTGCCCGGCGGTCGCGACGACGTGCATCAGCCGGGCGCGCCGGCCGCGCGTCGTACGGCGTCGGCGAGGTCGCCGTCCTCCTCGGCCGCCACGGCGAGGAGGTCGAGCAGCAGCCGGCCGCGCTCGACCCGGCCCACCACCGGCGGGTCCCCGGAGCGCAGGGGCGCGGCGAGGTGCTCGGGGAGGGCGACCGCCACGCTGGGCAGCACCACGTCCGGCGCCCCGCCCCCGCCCACCGCCGCGTCGGAGTCGACGACCTCGGGAGCCAGCCCGGGCGGGAGGGCCGCGCACAGCGCCGCCGCGCGCTGCCGCAGGCCCGCGACGTCCCGGGCCAGCGCCGCCGGCACCGGCGGAACCGGCCCGGCGAGGGTCGCCTCGAGGGCGGCCAGCGTCAGCTTGTCCACCCGCAGCGCGCGGGCGAACGGGTCGCGGCGCAGCCGCTCGACCAATACGGCCTCGCCGAGGAGCAGCCCGCACTGCGGCCCGCCGAGCAGCTTGTCGCCGGACGCGGTGACCAGGGCGGCGCCGGCCCGCAGGGCGGAGGTCGCGTCGGGCTCGTCGGGAAGGCGCGGGTGCGGGGCGAGCAGCCCGGAGCCGATGTCGACGACGACCGGCGCGCCGAGACCGGCGAGCTCGCGCACGTCGACGCTGGACGTGAAGCCGCGGACCGTGAAGTTGGACGGGTGCACCTTGAGGACGTACGCCGTGTCGTCGTCGACCGCCGCGGCGTAGTCCTCGACGCGGACCCGGTTGGTGGTGCCGACCTCCCGCAGCCGTGCGCCGACGGACTCCAGCAGCTCGGGGATCCGGAAGCCGTCGCCGATCTCCACGAGCTCGCCGCGGGCGATGACCACCGCGCCGCCGCCGCGGGTGAGGACCCGGGTCACGAGGGCGAGCGCGGCGGCGCCGTTGTTGACGACGTGGACGCCGCCGGCGTCGGGCACCCGTGCCGCGAGTGCCGCGAGGGCACCCTCGCCCCGCCGGCCCCGGCGACCCGTCGTCAGGTCGAGCTCGACGTCGGTGGCGCCTGCCGCCGTACCCACGGCCTCGACAGCCGCCGCGGAGAGCGGCGCCCGCCCCAGGTTGGTGTGGACCAGGACGCCGGTCGCGTTGACCACGCGGCGCAGCGACGAGGCGCCGGCGGGCAGCGCGGCGACGGCTGCGTCGGCCACCGCGTCGGGGGGCAGGTCGCCGGCCCGGCACCGCTGCTGGGCGGCGACGACGGCCGCCTTGACCAGGCCGGGACCGAGCCGGTCCGTCGCGGCGACGAGGCGCAGGTCGGCCAGGAGCTGGTCGGTGCGGGGGACGGCGCGCCGGGGATCCGGGGCTGGCTCGGGGGCTGGCTCGGGGGCTGGATCGGGCACGCACCCCTCCTGCGAGACGCTCGGCTCGAGACTGGCGGAGGCGGACGGGAATCGAACCCGCCTGACCCAGGTGCTGGGCCACAACGGTTTTGAGGACCGCGTCCGTCACCAGACGAGAACCGCCTCCACGCCTCACCCTAGCCAGCGGCGGCGACGCCGAGACCACCCCTTCGACCGTCGCCCCGCAGCTCGGACCGGCCTAGGTTGGCGGCATGACCACCCCCGTCCGGCTCACGCAGTACGCCGCCGGCGGCGGGTGCGCCTGCAAGGTCCCGCCCGGCGAGCTGGAGCGGGTGCTCGGCGACCTGACCGGGGGCCGCGCGGGCGGGGACCTGCTCGTGGGCCTCGAGAACGGCGACGACGGCGCGGCCGTACGCATCGACCCGGCCCCCGACGGCTCCGGCCGCGCCGTGGTGGTCACCGCCGACTTCTTCACCCCGGTCGTGGACGACGCCTACGACTGGGGCCGGATCGCGGCGACCAACGCGCTCTCCGACGTCTACGCGATGGGCGGAACGCCGCTCGTCGGCGTCAACCTGCTGGGCTGGCCGCGCGAGCTGCTGCCGTTCGAGCTGGCCGCCGAGGTGATGCGCGGCGGCGCGGAGGCGTGCGCCGCGGCCGACACCTACCTCGCCGGCGGCCACAGCATCGACGACCGCGAGCCGAAGTACGGCCTGGCCGTGACCGGCCTCGCCGACCCGGACCGGCTGCTGCGCAACGACGCCGCCGAGGCGGGACTGCCGCTCACCCTCACGAAGCCGCTCGGGCTGGGGGTCCTCAACAACCGGCACAAGGCGACGGGGGAGCGGTTCGAGGAGGCCGTCGCGGTGATGAGCACGCTCAACCGCGAGGCCTCACAGCAGGCGCTGGCGGCCGGCGTACGGGCTGCGACCGACGTCACCGGCTTCGGGCTCCTCGGCCACCTGATGAAGATGATGCGCGCGAGCAGGACGACCGCGGTGATCGACGCGAGCGCCGTGCCGTACGTCGAGGGCGCGCGCCGCTCGCTGGCCGAGGGTTTCGTCCCGGGCGGTAGCCGGCGCAACCTCGACTGGGTGCGCGAGCACCTCGACGCGGACGTCGACGAGGACGAGCTGGTCCTGCTCGCCGACGCCCAGACCTCGGGCGGGCTGCTCGTCGTCGGCGAGCTCCCGGGGCACCCCGTGATCGGCGAGGTCGTCCCGGCCGGTGAGGCGCTCATCCGCGTCCGTTGAGCGGGCACGATTGACGCGCAACCACGTGCCTGCTCGGCCCGGCCGACGCGGAACGAAGCACCCGGTCCAAAGTGGTGTGACGCACGTCGCATGGCGGCCACAGACCTGGGTACTCCACACCACCAGCTCGACAGGAGGCCCCGGTGACCCAGACGCCCCACAAGAGGAGCCTGCTCCCGTGGCCGGTGCTGCGGCAGCTCGCCGACGGCGACCTCCTCGGGCGTGGCCGCTCGGTCCGGTCCAAGCGCACCGACGACGTCGTGCCGCGCACCACCAGCGCCGACCGGGTCGCCCACAGCGTCTGCCCCTACTGCGCCGTCGGCTGCGCGCAGAAGGTGTTCGTCAAGGACGAGAAGGTCGTCCAGATCGAGGGCAACCCCGAGAGCCCGGTCAACCGTGGGCGACTCTGCCCCAAGGGCTCGGCGAGCAAGAACCTCGTGACCAGCGAGCTGCGTCAGACCACGGTCCGCTACCGCGCGCCGTACGCCACCGAGTGGCAGGACCTCGAGCTCCACACCGCGATGGAGATGGTCGCGGACCGCGTCCTGAAGTCGCGCAAGGACAGCTGGCAGGACATCGACGAGCACGGCCGGAAGGTCCGCCGCACGATGGGGATCGCCAGCCTCGGCGGCGCGACGCTGGACAACGAGGAGAACTACCTCATCAAGAAGCTCTTCACCGCGATGGGCGCCATCCAGATCGAGAACCAGGCGCGTATTTGACACTCCGCCACCGTCCCCGGTCTGGGGACCAGCTTCGGACGTGGCGGCGCCACCGGGTTCCAGCAGGACCTGGCTGAGGCCGACTGCATCGTCATCCAGGGCTCCAACATGGCCGAGGCCCACCCGGTGGGCTTCCAGTGGGTGATGGAGGCGAAGAAGCGCGGCGCGCGGATCATCCACGTCGACCCGCGGTTCACCCGGACGAGCGCCGTGGCGCACCAGCACGTCCCGATCCGGGTGGGCAGCGACATCGCGTTCCTCGGCGGGATCATCAACCACGTCCTGCAGAACGAGCTGGACTTCCGCGAGTACGTCGTCAGCTACACCAACGCGGCGAACATCGTCAGCGACAAGTTCCAGGACGTCGACGACCTCGACGGGCTGTTCTCCGGCTTCGACGCCGAGTCGCGGACGTACGACCCGACGAGCTGGCAGTTCGCGCAGGAGGACGACGACGAGGATCTCGGGCGCGCCCAGGCCGACGACGCCGGCGACACCGCCGAGCAGCGCAACACCGCGAGCGGCATGCAGCACGAGGCGCACGGCATGCAGGTCGGCGCGAAGCCGCCGCGCGACGAGACGCTGCAGCACCCGATGTGCGTCTTCCAGGTCCTCAAGCGGCACTACGCCCGCTACACCCCCGAGGTCGTCGAGCAGATCTGCGGCGTCTCCCAGGAGGACTTCCTCGCGGTCTGCCAGGCGTGGACGGAGAACTCCGGCCGGGAGCGGACCACCGCGCTGGTCTACAGCGTCGGCTGGACCCAGCACAGCGTGGGCGTGCAGTACATCCGGGCCGGCGCGATCCTCCAGCTGCTGCTGGGCAACATGGGTCGCCCGGGCGGCGGGATCATGGCGCTGCGCGGCCACGCCAGCATCCAGGGCTCCACCGACATCCCGACGCTCTACAACATCCTCCCCGGCTACCTCCCGATGCCGAACGCCGAGAAGCACCAGACGCTGACCGACTGGATCGACAGCGTCCGCAACCCCGGCAGCAAGGGCTTCTGGGCCAACGCAGGTGCCTACGGCATCAACCTGCTCAAGGCCTACTGGGGCGACGCCGCGACGGCCGAGAACGACTACTGCTTCGACTACATGCCCAGGATCACCGGCGACCACGGCACCTACCGCACCGTGCTCGACATGATCGACGGCAAGGTCAAGGGCTACTTCCTGCTCGGCCAGAACCCCGCGGTGGGCTCGGCGCACGGCCGCGCGCAGCGGCTGGGCATGGCCAACCTCGACTGGCTGGTCGTGCGCGACCTGTTCGAGATCGAGAGCGCCACGTTCTGGAAGGACTCCCCGGAGGTCGCGACCGGCGAGATCGTGCCGGAGGAGTGCCGTACGGAGGTGTTCCTCTTCCCCGCCGCCTCGCACGTCGAGAAGGAGGGCACGTTCACCCAGACGCAACGGATGCTGCAGTGGCGGGAGAAGGCCGTGGAGCCGCCGGGCGACGCGCGCTCCGAGCTGTGGTTCTTCTACCACCTCGGCCGGATGGTGCGGGAGCGCCTGGCGGGCTCGACCGACGAGCGCGACCGGCCGCTGCTCGACCTGGCCTGGGACTACCCCCTCCACGACGAGCACGGCTCGGAGTGGGGCGAGCCGAGCGCCGAGGACGTGCTCAAGGAGATCAACGGATACGAGATCGCCACCGGCCGCCCGCTGTCGGGCTTCGGCGAGATGAAGGACGACGGCTCCACGCTGGGCGGTTGCTGGATCTACGCCGGGGTCTACGCCGACGGCGTCAACCAGGCCGCGCGACGCAAGTCCCGCCACGACCAGTCGTACGTCGCGCCCGAGTGGGGCTGGGCCTGGCCGATGAACCGCCGGCTGCTCTACAACCGCGCGTCCGCGGACCCCGAGGGGCGCCCCTGGAGCGAGCGCAAGGCGTACGTCTGGTGGGACGAGGAGGCAGGCGAGTGGACGGGCAAGGACGTCCCCGACTTCGAGAAGAAGAAGGCGCCGTCCTACCGCGCTCCGGAGGGCTCCGACGGCGTCGCGGCGATCGAGGGCATCGACCCGTTCATCATGCAGGGCGACGGGAAGGGCGCGCTCTACGCGCCGCAGGGGCTGATCGACGGCCCGATGCCGACCCACTACGAGCCGGTCGAGTCGCCGTTCCGCAACCTCCTCCACGGCCAGCAGGGCAACCCGACGCGCAAGGAGTACCGCCGCGCGGACAACCCGATGAACCCCGACCCGCGCGAGCCCGGGGCGGCCGAGGTCTTCCCCTACGTCTTCACCACCAGCCGGCTCACCGAGCACCACACCGCCGGCGCGATGAGCCGCTACGTCGAGCACCTCGCCGAGCTGCAGCCGGAGATGTTCGTCGAGGTCTCCCCCCAGCTCGCCGAGGAGCGCGGCCTCGAGCACATGGGCTGGTGCCACGTGGTGACCGCCCGCTCGGCCGTCGAGGGCCGGGTCATGGTCACCGAGCGGCTGCGGCCGCTGCGGGTCGAGGGCCGGACGGTCCACCAGGTGTGGATGCCCTACCACTGGGGCCAGGGCGGCCTGGTGAGCGGTGACTCCACCAACGACCTCTTCGGCATCTCGCTCGACCCCAACGTGCTCATCCAGGAGAGCAAGGTCGGCACGTGCGACGTCCGGCCCGGGCGCCGCCCGACCGGCCCGGCGCTCCGCGAGTACGTCGAGGGGTACGCCCGTCGCGCCGGGGTCCTCGGAGACGGTGGCAACGCGGTGGTCACCGCCTCGGCGGAGGCCCAGCAGGAGTCCGCCGCCGCCCAGCAGGGCGAGCAGCACTCACCCCAGCAGCAGGAGGACCAGTGACCGGCCCCCACAGCCTCTTCGGACCGCTCGACCCGGCGCCGGACGCCGGCTACGTCGACGCACCGTCGCGCAAGGGCTTCTTCACCGACACCAGCGTCTGCATCGGGTGCAAGGCGTGCGAGGTGGCGTGCAAGGAGTGGAACGACGTCCCCGAGAACCTCTACGAGATGCTCGGGACGAGCTACGACAACAGCCACAGCCTCAACGCCAACCAGTGGCGCCACGTCGCCTTCATCGAGCAGCCGGCCGGCCGCTCCAGCGTCGGTCTCCCGCCCTCGATCGGGGACGCGGCTCCCTCGCGGGACAGCGTCGACCTCGGCATGCCGACCCTGGGTGCCGCGCCCACCGACGTGCCCGACGACGCGAAGCCGGACTTCCGGTGGCTGATGTCGTCGGACGTCTGCAAGCACTGCACCCACGCCGCCTGCCTCGACGTGTGCCCGACGGGGTCGCTGTTCCGCTCGGAGTTCGGCACCGTGGTGGTGCAGGACGACATCTGCAACGGCTGCGGCTACTGCGTCGCCGCCTGCCCCTACGGCGTCATCGACCGCCGCCGGGGGCCCGAGGGCGACCCCAAGGTCGGCATCGCCCAGAAATGCACGCTCTGCTACGACCGGCTGACCGACAACCAGCGTCCGGCGTGCGCGCAGGCCTGCCCGACCGAGTCCATCCAGTACGGCGACGTCGACGAGCTGCGCGAGCGCGCCAGTGCCCGGGTGGCGACCCTCCACGAGCAGGGCGTGATGGACGCCCGGCTCTACGGCAACGACCCCGACGACGGGGTCGGCGGCACGGGCGCGATGTTCCTGCTCCTCGACGAGCCGGAGGTCTACGGCCTGCCGCCCGACCCGGTGGTCACGACCAAGGACCTGCCGCAGATGGCGCGCCGCGCCGGGATGGCGGCGGCCGCGATGCTGGCCGGCGCCGCGGTGTCGTTCCTGAGGCGGACCCCGTGAATCCGCCTCCGACGAGCGAGCCGACGACCGACTCGACGGCCCACCTCCGGCACGGGGGCAGCCCCGGGCGGGATCGCGACCGGGCGCCGGGCAGGAGGCGTGGCGGCGGCAGGGGTGGGGCCGAGCAGGTGATGGTCCCGGACGCGGAGTTCACCTCCTACTACGGCCGACCGATCGTCAAGGCGGCTCCGTGGGAGCACGACATCGCCTACTACCTCTTCACCGGCGGGGTCGCCGCAGGCAGCTCGCTGCTGGCCGCGGGAGCGGACCTCACCGGACGCCCGGGGCTGCGGCGGGTGGCCCGGCTGGGGTCGCTGGGTGGTCTGCTCTCGAGCATCGTCTTCCTGGTCCACGACCTGGGCAAGCCCAGCCGGTTCCTCAACATGCTGCGCGTCGCGAAGCTCACGTCGCCGATGTCGGTGGGCACGTGGATCCTCTCGATCCACGGGCCGTTCGCCGCGCTCGCGTCGATGTCCGAGCTGGTCGGCATGCTGCCCGCCCGCTGGCAGCCCGCGCCGGTGCGCCTGCTGCTCGCCCTGGGCCGGCCCGCGGGCCTGGCCGGTGCCCTGACCGCGCCGCCGGTGGCGGCGTACACCGCGGTCCTGCTCGCCGACACCGCCACTCCTGCCTGGCACGACGCCTACGAGGAGCTGCCGTTCGTCTTCTGCGGCTCCGCTGCCGCGGCGTCCGGTGGGCTGGGGCTGATCGGGGCTCCGCTGGCCGAGTCCGGACCGGCCCGGGCGTTCGCGGTCGGTGGCGCCCTCGTCGAGCTGGCGGCGGAGCGCCGGATGGAGCGCTCGATGGGGATCTCCGTCGAGACGCTGCACGACGGCGATGCCGGGCGCTGGATGCGGATGAGCCTCGGCCTGACGGCCGCCGGCGCCGTCGGCGCGGTGGTGGGCCGGCGCAGCCGGGTGCTGTCCGCGCTCTCGGGGGCGGCGCTGATGGCGGGCTCGTTCAGCACCCGGATGGGGGTCTTCGAGGCCGGCCTGGCGTCGGCGAAGGACCCGAAGTACACCGTCGTCCCGCAACGTGAGCGGCTGGCGCGCGGGGAACCGGTCCGTCACGAGCACTGACCCCGCGTCGGGACAGCAGAGGAGAGCGGCATGGCACACCCCAGCAGCACGGAGGCCGGCACCGACGGCACCGGTACGAAGACGGTGAACCGCTGGCTGCTCGTCGCCGGCGCCCTGCTCCTGCAGCTCGCCATCGGCGGGGTCTACGCGTGGTCGGTGGTCGGCCGCGCGCTGGAGGAGGCGGAGTCCTGGCAGCTCAGCAAGGTGCAGGCGTCGCTGCCCTTCACCGTGACGATCGGGATGATCTTCATCGGCAGCTACATCGGCGGCCGCATCCAGGACAGGCGCGGCCCCCGGGTCGTCGCGCTCGCGGGCGGTGTCATCTACGCCGTCGGCATCCTGCTGGCCTCGCTGACGAACGGGTCGGACGACCTCTGGCTGCTGATCCTCGGGTACGGCGTGGTCAGCGGCTTCGGCCTCGGCTTCGCCTACATCGTCCCGATCGCCATGCTGCAGAAGTGGTTCCCGGACAAGAAGGGGCTCATCACGGGCCTGGCCGTCGGCGGGTTCGGCTTCGGCGCGGTGATCACGGCCCCCGTCGCCCAGGCGCTGATCGACCGCAACGGCGACGACCCCACCAGCGCGTTCCTGCCGCTGGGGCTGGCCTACCTCGTCGCGGCGCTGGTCGGGGCGTCGGTCTTCCGCAACCCGCCCGCCGGCTACACCGTCCCCGGCCACACACCGCCGGCCGGCGCGGTGGGCGGTGGGGGCAGCTCGGACTTCACGCAGGGCGAGGCGCTGCGCACGCCGCAGTGGTACCTCCTGACCGCGATCCTCGCACTCAGCGTCAGCGCGGGGATCTCCCTGATCTCCCAGGCCAAGGGCAGCGCCGCCGACATCGCCGGCTTCAGCGCCACCGGGGCCGCCGCGCTGGTCGGCATCCTGGCGATCTTCAACGGCGCCGGCCGCGTCGTGTGGGCCGGCATCTCCGACAAGATCGGCCGGATGCGCACGTTCGCCGCCATCCTGCTGCTGCAGGGGCTCTGCCTCATCGCGCTGCCGCACGCCGAGAGCGCCGTGCTGTTCACGGCCCTCGCCGCGGTGATCTACCTCTGCTACGGCGGCACGTTCGGCACGATGCCCGCGACCGCCGGCGACTTCTTCGGCCTCAAGAACGCCGGCGCGATCTACGGCCTGATGCTCGTCGGGTGGAGCCTCGGCGGCATCCTCGGCCCGGTGCTCGCCTCGGCGCTCATCGGCGAGGACAAGGCCTACACCGTCGCCTACACGACCGTCGGGGCCATCGCCGTCGCCGCGGTGGTGCTGACCTTCATCACGAAGCCGCCGACGCGCGGGCGGGTCGCCGCTGGCCAGGCGCGCGCGTAGATCCCTGGAGAACGGGCGCGCAGGACGGACGCCTGCCAGCGGCCGTGGAGACGCGTGGCTCTGCTGAGGATGAGATCGTGCTCCGTCGGAACGGCCTCGACAGCTGAGCCGTCCCATGCTCGTGACCATGCGCCCGGCCCGCACCTCACTCCTCCTCCTCGGTGCGTGCGCGCTTGCCGGGTGCAGTACGGCTACCGGCTCAGATCCTTCTCCCGACCCGGAGGTGATGGCCGCCGACGCCGAGGTGAGGCTCGTGGGGGAGGAGCAGGCGAACCTGGTTCTCTACGTCAGCAACCAGTCCTTCGACGACGAAGAGGTTCGCCTGACGGTCGAAGTGGACGGTGTCGCCGTGGTCGACGGCGACTTCCACGTCGGAGACCAGCACAACTGGATCACGTTCCCTCTGGAGATGTCCTCAGGCGCGCATCACGTCACCGCGAAGGCTGACTCAGGCGCGCAGCTCAGCGAGGCGTTCCAGGTGCCCAGCGACGAGGTGCGCTTCGCGGTGATCGACTACTGGGCGAAGGACGATCACGATCCGAGGGAGTTCTCGTGGTTCATCCAGCAGGAACCCATCGCCTTCGGCTGAAGGGGAAGGCGCGGCTGTGGGTGCGCCAGGCCCCGGATTCGATCTGTGGAGCGCGGTGCCAGTGTCGGTGGGATTCCCTAGAATCGAACACATGATCGAGACAGCGGCGGTGGAGACGAGGGTCAATGACCTTCCGCCCTCCGGTGTGCTCTCCGAGATCAAGGCCGCGCGTGCTCAGGAGGATGCAGCGTCGGCCCGGCAGCTGGCGCTCGCCGCCCGCTGGGCGGACCTGCATCCGCCGGAGTCGATCCACTCCGCTGCGGTCTTCACCGTCCCGGGGTCGGAGCACGAGGAGCCCATCGCGGGCGAGGGCTGCCCCGCGGTGGCGGAAGGTT
>CADCUM010000070.1 GCA_902805885.1 uncultured Nocardioides sp.
CGACCCCTCCCCCCCACCAGCCCCCACCCCACCGCTGCAGGAGGTCCCGTGACCCGGGTACTTGTCGTCGAGGACGAAGAGAGCTACAGCGACGCCTTGGCGT
The DNA here is from genome assembly GCA_902805885.1 of uncultured Nocardioides sp. GTDB lineage: Bacteria > Actinomycetota > Actinomycetes > Propionibacteriales > Nocardioidaceae > Nocardioides. Next base: position 104 of record CADCUM010000070.1, read on the forward strand.
ACATGCTGCGCAAGGAGGGCTTCGAGGTGGCGATCGCCGCCGACGGCAACGCCGCGCTGAGCGAGTTCGAGCGGTACGGCGCCGACATCGTCCTGCTCGACCTCATGCTCCCCGGCCTGCCCGGCACCGAGGTGTGCCGCCGCATCCGGCAGACCTCCGCGGTCCCGGTCATCATGGTCAGCGCCAAGGACGACGAGGTGGACAAGGTGGTCGGGCTCGAGCTCGGCGCCGACGACTACGTCACCAAGCCCTACTCGCCGCGCGAGCTGGTCGCCCGCATCCGGGCGGTGCTGCGCCGCGGCATGACCGAGGGGAGCCTCGACGAGGACGTCCTCGAGGCCGGCCCCGTCCGGATGGACGTCGAGCGGCACGTCGTGACCGTCGACGGCGGCGAGCAGCGCCTGCCCCTCAAGGAGTTCGAGCTGCTCGAGATGTTCCTCCGCAACCCCGGCCGGGTGCTGACCCGCGGGCAGCTGATCGACCGGGTCTGGGGCGCCGACTACGTCGGGGACACCAAGACCCTCGACGTGCACGTGAAGCGGTTGCGCGCCAAGCTCGAGAAGGACCCGGGCAACCCGACGTACCTCGTGACCGTGCGCGGGCTGGGATACAAGCTCGACCTGTAGGGGCGGCGGGATCTCGGGGTTCCCCGTCCGGAATCCGCTCGCGCCGTGTCATCGGCATCCCTAGCGTTGACCCATGACCTCGACCAGTCCGGCGACCGCCCGGAGTGCAGCACGACCCGCGGCGCCCGGCCGCGCCTGGCTGCCCCTCGCCGCGGTGGCGCTGACCCTGGTGCTGTGGGCCAGCGCGTTCGTCGGCATCCGCCACCTCGGTGAGAGCGTGCCGCCGGGGACGCTGTCCCTGGCCCGGCTGGTCGTGATGACCCTGGCGCTGCTGGTCCTCATGAAGGGCCGGGTCTCGCGCCTGCCGAACCGCCGCGAGTGGCCGTTGATCCTGCTCGGCGGCATCACCTGGTTCGGCGTCTACAACCTCGCCCTCAACGAGTCCGAGCGGCGCATCGACGCCGGCACGGCCGCCCTGATCATCCAGGTCGGCCCGATCCTGGTGGGCCTGCTCGCCGCGTTCTTCCTCGGGGAGCGGCTCACCCGCAACCTGCTCGTCGGCATGGCGGTGGGGTTCGCCGGCGTCGTGATCATCGGCCAGGCGTCCTCGCGGGGCACGAACGGCGACCTGCTCGGCGTGCTGCTGGCGCTGGTGGCGGCCCTCACCTTCGCCATCGGGGTGCTGACCCAGAAGAAGCTGCTGCCCACGATCTCGCCGCTGGAGCTGACGTTCTGGTACGCCGTCGTCGGCACCGTGGTGTGCCTGCCCTGGACGGCCGAGGCGGTCGACGTGCTCGGCGACGCCTCGGCCGACACGATCTGGTGGATCCTCTACCTCGGCGTCTTCCCCTCCGCGATCGCCTTCGTCGCGTGGGCCTACGCCCTCTCCCACGCCGACGCCGGCAAGTTCGCCCAGTCGACCTTCCTCGTCCCCTTCATCACCGCGCTGATGGCGTGGCTGCTGCTCGACGAGGTGCCGCCCGCGCTGGCGTTCGTCGGTGGGGCGATGTGCATCGTCGGCGTCCTGCTGGCGCGCCGTACGCCGCGGGCCGACCGGGTCTAGGCCGGCCCGTCCCCCGCCTCGAGCCAGCCGCGGAAGGCGTCGAGGTTGCGGGTCGACTCGCCGCGGGAGACCCGCCACTCCCACTCCTTGCGGATCGAGCTGGCGAAGCCGAGCTCGAGGATGGCGTTGAAGGACTCGTCGGCGTTGGCGAGGACGGAGCCGAGGACGCGGTCGAGCTCGTCGGGGGTGACGGCGGACAGTGGGAGCCGAGCCTCGAGGTAGATGTCGCCGTGCCGGTCCACGGCGAAGGAGACGGCGTACATCCGCAGGTTGCGCTCCAGCAGCCACCGGTGGACGCGCGCGTGGTTCTCGTCGGGGTTGCGGCAGACGAAGGCGTGGACGCCGAGCGCGTGCCGGCCGACGTCGAGGCGGACGGGGGTCTGCAGCTTCTTCTCGCCGGGGAGGGTGACCGAGAACGACGCCTCCCCGTTGTCGATCGCGGCACCGATCTCGCGGTGCTCGACCTCGTTGTCGACGAGGTAGCGGCGCAGCGTCTCGGCAGCCGTGTCCGCGGCGGTCCCGGCGGTGCTCTCAGGGGCGGTGCTCTCAGGGGAGGTCACGACACCATCTCAGCACGCATCACCCGAGCCGCCTTCTCGTACGCCGCCAGCGTCCGCTCGGCGGTCCGGTCCCACGAGAACTCCCGGGCGTGCTCGAGCGCCCCCTCCCCCAGCCGGGCGGCCAGGGCGGGGTCGTCGAGGAGGCGGCGCAGAACAGCGGCCCAGTCCCGCGGCCGGTGGGTGTCGACCAGCAGGCCGCTCACGTCGTCACGGACCACCGTCGTGAGGCCCCCGACGGCGGCGGCCACCACGGGCGTGCCCGTCGCCTGCGCCTCCACGGCGACCAGGCCGAAGGACTCGTTGTACGACGGCACCGCGACCACCGACGCCGCGGCGCACCACACCGCCAGCTCGCCCTGGGTCACCGGCGGGACGAAGCGCACGACGTCGGCGACGCCCAGCTCCTCGGCCAGGACCGAGAGCGACTCCGGGTGCTCCAGGCCGGTGCCCGACGGCCCGCCGACCACGGGCACGACCAGGCGCGCGCGGAGGGACTCGTCCTCGTCGAGGAGCACCGCGACCGCCCGCAGCAGCACGTCGGGCGCCTTGAGCGGCTGGATGCGCCCGGCGAAGAGCAGCACCGCCGCGTCCTCGTCGATGCCGAGCTCGCGGCGGGCCTGCCCGCGGTCGCGGGGCCGGAACACCGAGAGGTCGACGCCGGGGTGGATCACCTCGACCCGGGCGGGGTCGGCGTCGTAGAGGTCGACGAGCTGCCGCGCCTCCGTGTCGGTGTTGGCGACCAGGAGGTCCGCGGCCTGCACGACCTGCTCCTCACCGATGAGCCGTACGGCGGGCTCGGGGGTGTCGCCCTCGGCGAGCGCGGCGTTCTTGACCTTGGCCATGGTGTGCATGGAGTGGACCAGGGGCACGTTCCAGCGGTCCCGCGACAGGGCGCCGACCTGGCCGGAGAGCCAGTAGTGGGAGTGCACGACGTCGTAGTGGCCGCGCGGGTGGGCGACCTCGGTGCGCAGGACCTCGCGGGCGAACGTGCAGAGCTGCCCCGGCAGCTCGCCCTTGGTGAGCCCCTCGTAGGGGCCCGCGGCGACGTGGCGCACGACCACCCCGTCGGCGACCTCGACCACCGGGTCCAGGGCGGACGACGTGGCCCGGGTGAAGACGTCCACGTCGACGCCCTGCGCGGCGAGGCGGCGGGACAGCTCGATCACGTAGACGTTCATCCCGCCCGCGTCACCGGTGCCGGGCTGGTCGAGCGGGGAGGTGTGCAGGCTGATCATCGCCACCCGGTCACCCACGGCGGCTCCTCGCTCTCGACGGCGTCACCTAGGCCGCAACCGCCCCAGGGCCCCGGCGATTCCCGCACCCGCGATGCCGACCGCGACGGAGGCGGCGAGCGCCAGCCACGGGGCCGTGTCCTCCCAGCGGGGGTAGACCTGCCAGTGGGTGAGGTAGATCCACAGGGACGCGCCCGCCAGCACCCCGGCGGCGCGCGCGAGCACCCGCGGCACGCGCACGTGCGGGACCCACACCAGCGCGAGCAGCCCGGCGGCGACGTAGGCGTCCCGCTCCCACTGGGCGAAGGCACCGACCATGGTGACGACGGCGACCACCGACACGATCGCCCGCTGCCGGGTCGTCCGGGCGCGCGCGGCCGCCCATCCCAGCGCGACGATCCAGAACACCACGTGCGCCCGGTGCTCGGCGTCCCCCGGCACGTTGACGACGTCGTAGCGGGTGAGCATGGCGAGGCCGACGAGCGCCATCGGGAAGCCGAAGGGCCGTGCCCGCTCCCAGGCGTCCACGCGGGGGACGGCGAGGAGGAGCGCCAGCAGCACCAGCGTGTGCACCAGCGCCTCGACGAACCAGAAGTACCAGCCGGGCTCGCTCCAGCTCGCCGACGTCAGCCCGTTGACCAGCAGCACCTGGCGCCAGGTGATGCCCTCGGCCCACAGCCCGACCAGCGAGGACACCCCGATGACGGCCACGGCCGGTACGGCGACGCGAGCCGCCGCGGCGAGGATGCGCCGGGCGCGCTCGCGGCGCGGGGCGTCGGTCAGCTGGAAGCGGGCCAGGTTGAACCCCATCACCGCCAGCAGGACGTGCGCCCCGCCCAGCAGCGTGAAGGCGCCTGCGTGGCTCCCGACGACGGTGAGGATCGCGAGCGCCCGCAGCAGGACGCCGGTCTCCACGCGGGTGCCCGCACGCACCGGTCCGCGCGGGACGTCGGCGAGGGCGGCCGCGGGGAGGCTCGGCCAGTCGGCCGGGAGGTGGCCCAGCAGGGACTCCAGGCGGAGCGACACCTCGACGTAGGACAGCGAGTCCCCGCCGAGGTCCACGAACGAGTCGGTGGGGCGCGCGTCCGGACGTCCGAGCAGGCGGGCGTAGAGAGCCGCCACGTCGTCCGCCGAGACCGGCGCACCGGTCTCCGGCGTCTCGACCGGGGGTGCCGCGGCGAGGCGGACGAGCTCCGCGCGGTCGACCTTGCCGCGCTCGGTGTGGGGCAGCTCGGGCAGGGCCACGACCTGCATGGCGGTCGGGGCGAGGGCGCAGGCGTGCAGCCCGGCGGCGTGCAGGGCGGCGGCGTCGACCGTCCGCGCCCCCGTCGCCACTCCGAGGACGACACGGTCCCCCGCGTCCGCGGCGGCGACGACGTACCCCTGCGCGGCCAGCGTGCGCTCGAGGTGGTCGAGGTCGACCCGCAGGCCGCACACCTTGGCGAACCGGCTGCGACGACCGACGATCTCCCACAGCCCGTCGGTCCGGAGGCGGGCCAGGTCGCCGGTGTGCAGCGCGTCCACGGCGCGTCCCTCGGCGAGGTCGCCGGGCGCCTCCGCATAGCCGAGCATGACGCCGGGACCGCGCGCCACGAGCTCGCCGACGCCCTCGTCCGGGTGACCCGCGGGGGCCAGGGACAGCTCGACGCCGTCCACGGGTAGGCCGATGGCGCCCGGGGCGGCCAGCGCCCGGTCCGGCGGGAGGACCGTGAGCCGCGCCGTGGCCTCCGTCTGGCCGTACATCACCACGAGGTCCCAGCCCCGCTCCCGGCCGAGCGACGCCCAGGAGCGCACCTGCTCCGCCGGCATCCGCCCACCGGCCTGCGTGAGGTAGCGGAGCCGGGGCAGGTCCCGACCGGCGAACCCGCTCCGCTCGAGGAGGTCGAAGGTGTGCGGGACGCCGGAGATGCTGGTCAGCTCCTCCGCGCCCGCCCAGAACGCCTCGTCGAGCACCGACGCCCCGGTGAGCCGGACCGCGGCCCCCGCGAGGAGGTGGCTGTGCAGGACGGAGAGGCCGTAGCAGTAGTGCAGGGGCAGGCTCAGGTCGGCGAGGTCGTCGGACCGGATGCCGAGGCTGGCCCCGATCGCGCGGGCATTGGCGAGCAGGCCCTCGCGGGAGAGCCGGACGAGCTTCGGCGAGCCCGTCGACCCGCTCGTCGAGAGCAGCAGGGACAGCTCGGGGTGCAGGTCGTGGGTGGTGCCGTCGCGACGCGGTCGCCTCGCTCCGTCGGCGACGACGACGTCCGGGTCGTACGACGCCGTCAGCGTCGCGCGAGCCTGCTCCGCGCAGAGCAGCACGACCTGGTCGGCCGCGAGGGCGCCGAGGTACTCCACGACCGAGCCGACGTCGTTGGCCGGGCTCAGCAGGACCAGGCGGCGTGCGCCGGCGTAGGACCGGGCGACCGCTGCGACGCGACCGGCCAGCTCGGCGTGCGTGAGGGTGACGCCGTCGGCGACCAGCGCGCGCCGGTGCCCGTGGTCATCGAGGTGCCGGCCCAGGACCTCGTCGAGCGGGCCCGGGACCGCCGTCGGGCGCAGGCGCGGCAGCACGCCGCGCGCGTCCGGGGTGAGAGTCACCGGACAAGGTTATGAGGTAAGCCTAACCTTTGCCAACGTGACGCCGACGACGTCAGCGGGCGTGCGCTCCCCGCGGGTGGGCGCGCCGGGTGGGCGCCCGTCGGGCCGGCCGGGGCGGCGGCGCGGGCGACCGCCGATCGCGCCGGAGCCGCCACGTCCCGGCCACCACGGCGAATGTCCCCCAGACGGCGACGTACGGTCCGGACGCGTCGGGGCGGAAGAACTCCATGACGGACCACACGAGGAGCGGCGCCGCGACGGCCACCAGGAGCCGGAGGGCGAGCACGTCGCCGGTGACCAGCTCGGCGGCGCCGACCGCCGTGGCGAGGAGGACGAGCGCCAGGCCAGTCCAGAGGAGTGCCCGCGGCAGGGGGTCGCCGGCCGGGCCCACGAGCGGGTGCAGGATCCAGAGCGCTCCACCGAGGACGGCGGAGACGGGTGCGACGAACGAGCGGAGCATGCGGAGGTCTCTCCCGGAGGCTTCAGGGGACCCTTTCGGGTGGAACAGCCGCTGAGTGTGCCACGGGCCGCGCGACACGCCCAAGCGCTCACACCTCGTCGGTGCCCTGGTGGAACCGCTGCTGCCAGCCGTGGCCGGACCTGACCCAGACCGAGCTGCGCAGCGTGGACCGGCCGTCCTCGGCCAGGGCCCGCCAGACGAGCAGCTGCGCGCCCGGTGCCAGCTCCTGGACCTCCACCACGTCGAGGGACACCGGCGCGATCGGGCCGATCTCGCCCAGCACCTCCTCGCGGGACCAGAGCCGGCCGGAGCGCCCGACCTCGCGCCACTGCGGGTGCAGCAGGGCCGCCACCGCAGCACGGTCGCTGCGGACCTCGTCGGTGAGCAGGGAGCGCTCGAGCGCCACCACCTGCTCGGCGTCGGACGGCTGCGGGTCGAGGAGGGAGGCGTGCTCGGCCTCGATCGCGCTGAAGAGGTCGGGCTCCGGCTCGGGCGGCGGGGTCGGCCCGCGCTGCACGTCCCCGGAGGCCGGCGTCGACCCCGGCCAGCCCGGACCGGCCTCCGGCGTCCGCCCCTCGCGGCAGGCCACGGCAGCGGCGTTGGCGAGCCGGTCCGCCGCCTCGTTGAGCACGTGACCGGTGTGGCCCTTGACCCACTCGAACCGCACCCGCCGACCCTGCATCGCCTCGTCGAGGGCGCGCACCAGCTCGAGGTTCATCACGGGCTTGCCGTCGCCCTTCTTCCAGCCCCGGCGCTTCCAGCCCGCCATCCACTTGGTGATCGTGTTGATGACGTAGGTGCTGTCGCAGATCACGTGCAGCTCGTCGTCGACGTGCGCGGTCTGCCGCAGCAGGTCGAGGACGGCCATCAGCTCGCCCATGTTGTTCGTGCCGTGGGCCCAGCCGCCGGAGGCCCAGTGGTCGTCGTCGGCGTACCACCCCCACCCCGCCGGACCCGGGTTGCCGAGCGCCGAACCGTCAGCCGCCGCGATGATCACCCCGGCATTCTGTCAGCGCGGGATCTTGGCAGGATGACCGCATGAGCACCGACCCGCGTCCCGACCGCACCGCCGTCGTCACCGGAGCCTCCAGCGGGATCGGCGCGGCGACCGCGCGCGCCCTCGCCGCGGAGGGGTTCCACGTCGTCTGCGCGGCGCGTCGTACGGACCGGGTGGCGGCGCTGGCCGACGAGATCGGGGGCACCGCGGTGACGTGCGACGTCACCGACCGCGGGTCGGTCGGCGCGCTCGCCGACGCCGTCGCGACCTGCCACGTGCTGGTCAACAACGCCGGCGGTGCGATCGGGCTCGACCCCGTCGAGTCGGCCGACCCCGACCACTGGCGGCAGATGTACGACGTCAACGTCATCGGCGTCCTCCACGTCACCCAGGCGCTGCTGCCAGCGCTCCGCGCGTCCGGCGACGGCGTCGTCGTCAACGTGGGCTCGACGGCTGGCCGCGGCGCCTACGAGGGCGGTGGCGGCTACACCGCCGCCAAGCACGCGCTGCGCGTGGTGACCGAGACGCTGCGCCTCGAGCTGAACGGCGAGCCGATCCGCATCTCGGAGGTCGCGCCCGGCATGGTGCACACCGAGGAGTTCTCGCTCAAGCGGTTCGGCGGCGACCGCGACCGGGCGGAGGCGGTGTACGCCGGCGTCGACCAGCCGCTGCTGGCCGAGGACGTCGCCGACGCCATCGCCTGGATCGCCACCCGGCCCTCCCACGTCGACGTCGACGAGCTCGTGATCCGGCCCCGGGCCCAAGCCGCGGCACACAAGGTCCACCGCTCCTGAGCTGTGCCAGACTGCCGCGCGTGAAGACCATCGGACTCGTCGGCGGGATGAGCTGGGAGAGCAGCGCGGTCTACTACCGCGACCTCAACCTCGGGGTGCAGCAGCGGCTCGGCGGCCTCTCCTCGCCGAAGCTGGCGCTCACCACCGTCGACTTCGCCGAGGTCACCCACCTCGAGGACGACGAGCGGTGGGACCAGGTCGGCCAGCTGCTCGCCGAGGCCGCCCGCGGGGTCGAGCGAGCCGGGGCCGACTTCCTGCTGCTGTGCACGACGACGTTCCACAAGGTCGCCGACGAGGTCGAGGCGGCGGTCGACATCCCGGTGCTCCACCTCGCCGACGTCGTGGCCGAGGCGTGCCGCGCGCAGGGGATGACCAGGGTCGGGCTGATCGGCACGAAGGTCGCGATGACCGAGTCCTTCTTCGTCGAGCGGCTGGCGAGCCACGGCCTCGAGGTCATCGTCCCCGACTCCCGCCACCACGACTTCCTCAACGACGCGATCTACGAGGAGCTGGTGCACGGCGTCGTGCTGCCCCGCACCCGCAACCGGGTCGTCGGCGTCATCGAGGAGCTGTGGGACGCCGGAGCCGGTGGCGTCCTGCTCGGCTGCACCGAGCTCGAGCTCCTGGTCAAGCAGTCCGACGTCGAGCTGCCCGTCTTCCCCTGCACCACGCTCCACGTCCAGGCGGCGCTCGACGAGGCCCTGGCCTAGAGCGGCGGCACCCAGGGCAGCAGCCGCAGCGCCGCCCACGCAGGACTGCCGCGCAGGTCCGCTGCCACCGCCTCGGGCGGCAGCGGCTCCCGGAGCACCTCCGAGCGCTTGCCCTCGGAGCTGAGCCAGAGGTCGTCCGCGGCGACCGCGAGCCCCTCGCCCTGCTCCTGCGCGGGCAGCTCCCAGGACGTCACCTGCTCCCACGACGGGTAGGCGAGCACCACCGCCCGGCCGTAGGTGCGGAGCACGACCGCACCGCCGTGCGGCAGGAACGCCCCGTCCGTCACCAGCCCGGGCGCCGACGCCAGCGGGACCAGGCGGTTCGACCGCCGGGGCGACAGCGTCTCGGGTGCAGCCAGCACGTCCCCGCCGAAGATCCCCTTCGTGACGAGGAACAGCCGCCCGGTCAGGGGGTGCGACAGCAGCGCCTCGGCGTCGCGGGCCCCGTCGGGATGGCGCAGCTCGTACGTCGGCACGTCGGCGTCGATGCGGCTCGCCCGCACCGGCACGCGGGCGACGGTCACCGAGCGGCGCTCGCCGCCGTTGTCCCCGATGTCGGCGACCCAGACCTCCCCCGGGCCCGCGGGAGCGAGCGCCTCGACGTCGACGGGTGCCCGGCTCCAGGCCGTGGTGCCGACCGTGGCACCCGTGCGGGGGTCGACGACGAAGACGCGACCGGTGTCGCCCGAGTCGTTGGTGGTCACCACGCGGCCGTCGACGACGACGAGCCCGCTCGACTCCGTGATCGCCGGGTCCTGGAAGGCGAAGGCCACCAGCAGGATCCAGGCGGCCAGCGCCTCAGCCATCGGCCAGCAGCTCGCCGAGCCGCGGCCGGACGCCCCACGTCGCCACCAGCTCGTCGTACTCCGTCCGCCGGGCGGCCACGCCCGTCCTCGTCGCCCGCAGGAGGGTGTTGCGCGGCGTGTGCGCGCTCTCGACGAACTCGACCACGTCCACCCGGTAGCCGGCCGTCCGCAGGAGCGAGGCGCGCAGCGCGTCGGTCAGCGTGTCGGCGAACCGCTCGCGGAGGATGCCGTCGCGCACGAGCATGCCGTACGGCGGCGGGGGCGGGGCGGCGCGCAGCTGCGCCGCGATGTCGTGGTGGCAGCAGGGGGCGGCCAGGACGAGCGCGGCGTCCCAGTCCACCGCTCGGGCCAGCGCGTCGTCCGTGGCGGTGTCGCACGCGTGGAGGGCGAGGACGACGTCGGGCGCCTCGTCGAGCCGGGCCTCCGCGATGCTTCCCACGACGAAGTCCGCCTCGATGCCCAGGCGCTCCGCGACCGCGGTGTTGTGGTCGGTCGACTGCTGCTTGATGTCGACGCCCGTCATCCGCACGGGCAGGCCCAGGCCGCCGTCCTCGGGCGTCGCGGTGAGGAACCGGTGGGCGGCGAAGGTCAGGTAGGCGTTCCCGCACCCGAGGTCCACGACGCGCAGCGGGTCGTCCTCGCTGGGGGTCCGGACATGGCCCTTGGCGATGGCGGCGCCCAGGCTGGAGCTCACCAGCCGCAGGAACTCCTCGACCTGTCGGTACTTCGCCTGCTTGGTCGGCTTGATCCGCCCGTGGGCGTCGCTGATCCCCAGCGCCACGAGCACCGGGTCGTCCTCGCGCAGGAGCCGCCCCTTGTCGCGGTCGTGGCCGCGCACCGGCTCCACCTCCTCGGCGCGCGCCGTGGCGTGCAGCAGGACGTCGCCCTTCCTGGTGACCCGCGCCTGGTGGGTGTGCGTCGTGGTCTCGACGTGCCAGTTGCTGAACGGCTGCGCGACCAGGTGGGCGACCGCCTCGCCGGCCGGGTCCCCGAGGGCGTGGTTGGCCGTGCGGGCCTGCGTCTCGTCGTACGACGTCACCTGCAGGTGCCGGCCGGCCTTGAGGTCCACGACGCGGAGCTCGACCCGGCGCACGGGCCGACCGTCCAGCTCGGGGTGGGGGTGGCCCCTGCGACGGCCGGAGCCCACCGCGCGGACGAGGTGGTCGGCGGCGAGCAGCAGCCCCCGCAGGGCCTGGAGCTGCGGCGGGTCCTCGGGCGCAGAGCCGCTCGGCGTGGTCACCGGAACGCAGCGAGGACGACGAGCAGGAGGAGGATCCCCAGGGCCACCGGGATGACGAGGCGGCGGTGGCGGGGATTCATGCCCCCATGCTAGGTCGCGGGGGCGGCTCGGGGCCCGGCCGGTCTGCGATGCTCGGTGCATGAGAGAGCTCAACGTGCTCGGCGGCGAGCTGGAGTCCTGCGGGACCGATCCCGTCACCGGCTTCCACCGCGACGGCACGTGCACGGTGGGTCCCCAGGACGTCGGCCTGCACGCGATCTGCGCGGTCATGACGGAGGAGTTCCTCGCCTACATGCGCGAGGTCGGCAACGACCTGTCGACTCCCCGGCCCGAGTGGGGGTTCCCCGGCCTGGTCTCCGGTGACCGGTGGTGCGTGGTCGCGGTCCGCTGGCGGCAGGCGTACGACGCCGGGCTCGCGTGCCCCGTCGTCCTGGCCGCGACCTCCCAGCGGGCGCTCGACGTGGTGCCGCTCGACGTGCTCCAGGCGCACTCCGTGGACGTGCCCGCGGACCCGCGGGACCTGGTCTGACCTCAGCGGGCGAGCGACGCCCGCTCGATCGCCGACGCCAGCCGTGTCAGCCGGTCACCAGTGCTCGAGCGACGCCCGGAAGACCCCGGCGAGGTCGTCGGCCGTCACGTCGACGGGGGCGGTGGCGAGCAGGCGCTGCTGCTGGAGCGCGCCCTCGACGAGGCCGTCGACGTCGCCCGCGTCGTAGCCGAGCTCGGCCAGCCCGCTGGGCATCCCGACGTCGCGCATCAGGCGGCGCAGCACCTCCGGCAGGGCGGTCGGTCCGGCGTCGGCCGGCGAGGACGGGTCGGCGAGCCCGTCGGAGAGCAGCGTCGCGGCGCGCAGGTGCCGCTCCGGCGAGGCGTGGAAGGTGAGCCCGAACGCGGCCGGGGCGGTCATCACGACGGCCATCCCGTGCGGCACGAGCGGCTCGTCCTGGGGGTAGCCCGCCGGGCGGTAGTCCCGGACGCGGCCGGCGACGGGGTAGGCACAGGCGTGCGGGACGTGGACCCCGGCGTTGCCGAAGCCGAGGCCGGCGAAGGTGGCCGCCAGCGCCATCCGGTCCCGGGCGGTCGCGTCGTCACCGTCGCGCACCGCGGCGCGGAAGGAGCCCGCCAGGAGCGAGAGGGCCTTCTCGGACCACAGGTCGGCGATGGGGTTGGCGCCGCAGTAGGGCACCCGCTCGTCGGCGGCCTTGGCGGCGAAGTCGCCGAACCACCGCGCCGTCCAGCTCTCCAGGGCGTGGCAGAGGATGTCCATGCCGCAGGACGCCGTCACCATCGGGGGCTGCGTCGTCGTCAGGTCGGGGTCGACGACCGCCAGCGTGGGCCTCAGCCGGGCGTGCGAGATGCCGGTCTTGACCTCGAGCGCCAGCACGTCGAGGACGCAGATGGTGGTGGACTCCGAGCCGGTGCCGGTCGTGGTCGGCACGGCGACGAGCGGGAGCAGCGGCGACGCCGGGGCGCGCCCCCCGCCCACGGGGCGGTTGACGTAGTCCATCAGCTCGCCCTCGTTGGTGAGCATCAGGTCGACGGCCTTGGCGGTGTCGATGGCCGAGCCGCCGCCGACGGCGACGACGGCGTCGAACGGCCCGGCAGCCCTCGCCGCCTCGACGGCGTGCTGCATCGACGCGTCCGTCGGCTCGACGTGCACCTGGTCGTACGTCGTCACCGCGAGCCCGCGCCCCCGCATCTGCTCGGCGATGCGCTCCGGGTGGCCCGTCGCGGCGACCCCCGGGTCGGTGACGAGCAGGACCCGGCGCGCGCCGAGCTGCTCGACGTCCCAGCCGAGCTCGTTGCTCGCCCCGCGCCCGAACTTCAGGCCGGGGGCGGCATAGGTGAAGACCGACTCGCTGCCGGTGGCCGAGGAAGGCCCTCCGGTGGTCGGGGAAGGACGAGGTCCTGTCACGAGACCAGCCCCAGCGCGTGCCGTACGAGCTCGAGCACCGTGACCGACCCGGCCTCGACGTCGGCCACCGGGACCCAGGCGGCGGCGTCCGTGGTGCCGTCGACCTCCGCGACGTGCGGGTCCCCCTCCCCCACGCGGCCCGCGAAGATCAGGTGGACGCCGTGGTAGTCCTCGACCCGGCCCGTGGGCGACTGGCCGGAGAAGTGCGTGTCGTGGACGCCGAGCAGCTCGCCCACCTCGCAGCGGAGGCCGCACTCCTCCTCGACCTCGCGGGCCAGGGCCGCCGCAGGACGCTCGCCGTGGTCGATGCCGCCTCCGGGAAGGGTCCACGACCCGGGGTGCGCGGCCCTGGCGGACAACCGCGTGAGCAGCACCTCCTCGCCGCGGCCCTCGTGCCGGCGGACCAGCGCGTACGCCGCCACCCGCTGCATGCGGTAGGGCCCGTGCTGGGCCAGCGCGTCGTTGACCAGGGCCGCCACGGGCACGATCCCGGAGACGACGTCGGCCAACGGCTTCCAGGCCGCCTCGGCGGTGGACCCGTCGACCTCGACGACCCGGGGCGCCGGCGCGTCCGAGGCGACCCAGGCGTCGTAGACGATGCGGATGGCGTGGGCGTCGACCAGCACCCCGTCGCGGGAGGTGCGGGGCAGGTGGACGCTGTAGACGTGGGCCGTCTCGCCGACCTGCGCTGTCAGCCCGGTCTCCTCGTGGATCTCGCGGACGAGCGCGGCCCTCGGGTCCTCGCCGTGGTCGAGCCCGCCGCCGGGCAGCGTCCACATCTCCGACCGGCTGATCCGGGGAGCCAGACGGCTCAGCAGGACCTCGACCGCGCCCTCGCGCTCCCGCAGGACCACGGCGTACGCAGCCACCCGCTGTCGCCTCGGCAGGGATGCCATGGCCCCAACCTAGGTCAAGTAGGTTGGCCGCCGTGCCCGCCCCCTCCCGCGATCCGTGGCTGGACAACACGAAGGTGCTGCTGGTCACCCTGGTCGTGGTGGGGCACGCGTGGAGCGTGCTGGCCGACTCCGAGCGCACCGAGTGGGCCTACGACTTCCTCTACCTCTGGCACATCCCGGCGTTCGTCTTCGTCAGCGGCTACCTGTCGAAGTCGTTCGAGTGGGACCGCCGGCGGCTGACCGGTCTGGTGCACACCCTGCTCATCCCCTACCTGCTCTTCGAGCCGGCGCTCTACCTCTTCCGGGTCGAGGTCGTGGGCGAGGACGTGGGCAACACGCTCTGGCTCGAGCCGCACTGGACGATGTGGTACCTCGTCGTCCTGCTCATGTGGCGGCTCGTCACCCCGATCCTGCGGCTGCACTGGCTCTTCCTGCCGCTCTCCGTGGTCGTCAGCCTCGCCGGCGGGCTGTGGAGCACCGACGTGCTCATGCTGCCCCGGTTCCTCGGCCTGCTGCCGTTCTTCGTCCTGGGCCTGCACCTCGAGCCCCGCCACCTCGCACGTCTCGACGACGTCTGGGTCCGCCTGGCGGCGGTGCCGGCGCTGCTGATCATGGGCGCGATGGCGGTCTACACCGACGAGTGGGCCCGCACCGCGATCTTCTGGTACGACGCGGGCTACGAGGACGTCGGGATCGACCCCGTCATCGGGTTCCAGACCCGCCTGACCGTGATGGTGCTGGGCGTCCTCGGGACCTTCTCCGTGCTGGCCCTGGTCCCCCGGCGATCCCTCGGCTGGTTCACGGCCATGGGCGCGGCGACGATGGTCGTCTACCTCTTCCACGGGTTCTTCATCAAGTCGGGGAAGCTCTTCGGCTGGCCCGAGTGGGCGGCCGAGCACGTCGTCACCGGCTTCGTCATCACCACGCTCGCCGGCGTCGCCCTGGCCGGGGTCCTGGCCTCCCCGCCCGTACGGCGCGCGCTGCTGCCGCTGACGACCCCGCTGCTGACGCTCCAGCAGCGGCGGGCCGCGCACGCTCACGCCTAGTCCGTCTCGCCGTGGTCCGTCCCCGACGTGGGTCCCCACACGGGGGCCACGGCCGAGCGCGGCACCCGGTCGAGGTCGCGTGCCTCGGCTCGCGTCGGCGCGTGACCACCGAGGTGCGCGGGGTGCCACGGCGCCTGCTCGCCCTTCGCCGGCCGGTGGTGCGGCAGCTGCTGCAGCTCCTCGAGCAGCTCGGTCATCCGGTGGCCGAGCTCGACGGTCGCGTCCGTCAGGTCCCGCCCCGGGTCGACCCGCAGGGGGTCCCCGAACGCGACGTCGACCCGGCGGCCCCGCGTCCAGTCGGGTCCGGGGAGCCGCCCGCGCTCGTCGGGGCGTCCGACCGACCAGATGCGCTGGGCGCCCCACAGCCCCACCGGCACCACCGGCGCGCCCGTCTCGCGGGCGAGGCTCGCGACCCCCTTCATCAGGGACCGCACGGTGTAGGAGTAGCTCACCCCGGCCTCCGGGAACGCCAGGACCGCCTCGCCCTCCCGGAGCAGCCGCCGGGCCCTGAGGTACGCCGCCGCCGGCGCGGTGCGGTCGACCGGGATGTGCCGCATCGCATCCATCGCGAGCGCCAGCACCCGGCGGTCCCACACGTCGTGGCGACACATGAAGCGCACCAGGCGCCCGTGGGGGCGGACGGCCGCCTGGAGGAGGAGGAAGTCGGGGTAGGACACGTGGGTGCTGGCGAGCAGCACCGGACCGCTCCGCGGAACGTGGTGGGCACCGGTCGCGACGACCTCGAGGTCGAGGGCACGCAGCCCCACCGCCCCGAGCCGCTGGACGGCGCGGTAGGTCAGGTCGCGGCCCATCAGCTGAACGGTGGCCGGGCGTCGCGCGCCAGCGACCGACGACCGGCCCACCGCCAGACCCGCGCGGCGCGGTCGCGGTCGGCGTCGTCGACGAGGTTGCCCATCCAGCGCAGCGCCAGGGTCATCAGCCAGTCCGAGCGCATGCCGGCCGGGCCGAGACCGGCCACCACCTGCGGCACGGTGGCGACCCCTGCGAGACGCCGGGCGATCGAGAACGCCTCGCCGTAGTGCTCGACCAGCGTGGCCCGCCACGCCTCGCCCAGGTCCTGCTGCGCGGCGAGCATGTCGGCCACGAACCGTCCGGTCTCCAGGCCGTAGTCGATCCCCTCGCCGTTGAGCGGGTTCACGCACGCGGCCGCGTCGCCGATCAGCGCCCAGTTGCGCCCGGCCACGTTGCTCACCGCACCACCCATCGGCAGCAGCGCCGAGGTGGGCATCCGCAGGTCCCCGGAGAGTGCGAACTCCTCGCGGCGGAGGTCGGCGTAGTGGCTCATCAGGGGCTTGACGGCGATGTCGGCCGGCCGCTTCGCCGTCGCCAGCGTGCCGACGCCGATGTTCACCTCGCCGGTGCCGAGCGGGAAGATCCAGCCGTAGCCGCTCAGCACCGTGCCGGCCTCGTCGCGCAGCTCGAGGTGGGAGCTGATCCAGGGGTCGTCCGACATCTCGGAGGCGACGTACGCCCGGCCCGCGACGCCGTAGACGGTGTCGCGGTGCCACTCGCGCCCGAGCAGGCGACCCAGCGGCGACCGGACGCCGTCGGCCACGACGAGCCGCCGGCAGGCGATCTCCCGGGTCGTGCCCCCGGCCTTGAGCTCGACGGCCGCGACGCGGTCGCCGTCCATCCGCACGCCGACGGCACGAGCGCCGTCCACCGCGAGCGCGCCGCTCTTGATGGCCGTGGTCCGCAGGTGGTCGTCGAGCTCGGTGCGGGCGACGGCCGAGCCCCAGTCGGGCAGGGCCGATCCGGTCGGGCGGCCGGCGGACCACGGCAGCAGCAGCGTCTGGCCGAAGCCGTGGGCGCGGAGCCCGAGGTTGACCGTGTGGGCGCGCAACCAGTCCTCGAGCCCGAGCCGGATGAGCTCCCCGACGGCCCGGGGCGTCAGCCCGTCACCGCAGGTCTTGTCCCGGGGGAAGACCGCGGCGTCCACGAGCACCGTGTCGAGGCCGGCGCGTGCGGCCCACGCGGCCGCGGCCGAGCCCGCGGGGCCGGCGCCGACGACGAGGACGTCGGTCGAGGAGGGGGTGCTCACGCCCCGATTCTCCCCTCCTCGCCCACACGTCGTGAAAACGGCGTCAGCAGCTGACGCCGTCCGCCGGATGTGCCCAGTCCGCGTGCTCGGGACGCCCGAGGACCGTGGTTGACGAACGCGCGCCGCAGAGATTATCTTCTTTCTGAAGAACGGACACTCTTTCTTTACATCAGAACTTTTGACAGGAAGGTACATCGTGCGCATCCGACACCTGGGCATCGTCGTGCAGGACCTCGAGACGACTGCCGAGTTCTACGAGAACGTCCTGGGCTTCCGCCGCCTCGGCGACATCCGGACCCCTGGCCACTTCCCTGGGAAGGCAATCGACCTGAGCGACGGCGAGGTCAACTACTCGCTCCTCGAGCCCAACGAGACGATCCCGCGCTCGGAGTGGTCCCAGGGCGCGATGGGCCCCAACCACATCGGCGTCACCATCGAGGACACCGGCGCCGTGGTCAAGGCGCTCGAGGAGCGCGGCATCGAGGTCTATGGAGCAGAGGAGGCCGACCCGCCCCGCTTCTTCAAGTTCCGCGACCCCGACGGCGTCGAGGTCGATGTCGCCACCCCCGACCGCGGCTGGAAGTTCTAGACGGTCCGGATCCCCCCGGTGCGCGGCCGCGGTGCCAGCGCTCCGTCCGCTCGCCCTCCGCTGTGGTTGCTCGGCGCACTCGCAGGCATCTTCGCGGTGCAGGCCGCGGTCACCCTGGCCCGCCCGGTCTCGACGTATCGACTGCTCGCCCTCGATGCCGGCGGGGCGGCCCTCGGCCTGACCGCCGCCTCGTTCGCCCTGCCGCCCGTGCTGCTGGCGGTGACGTTCGGTCGTTGGACGGAACGTCACCATCCGGGCCTCATGCTGGCCGGGGGCATGGTGCTCACGACCGGAGCGACGCTCGTCCTGGTGACCAGCCGTGATGTCGCCGTCATCGCCGCCACGACGACGGCCCTGGGCGTGGGGCACATGGCGGGAGCCATCGGCGGGCAGAGCCTGATGGCTCAGGCGCAGAGCGGCGTGCCGCGGCTCACCAGGCTTGGCGTGTTCACCACCGCTTCCGCGCTCGGTCAGGTGGTGGGTCCGGTCCTGGGGGGATTCATCGTCGGCAGTGCCGGCGAGCCGACCACCGGGAGCACGTCCGCCGCCCTGCTGGTGGCAGCCGCGGTGGTGGCACTGGGCCTGCCGCCCGCGCTGCTCGCCCTGCGGGCGACCATGCGTCCCTCCACGGTGCGGGCCGGTGCCGCGGAGCCGGTCGGGGCACTGCTGCGGATTCGCGGCATGGGAGCGGCACTGGCCGCGAGCTTCTCCGCCAAGGGTGCATCCGACCTGCTGCTCGTGTTCATGCCGGTCCTGGGCCTCGCCGTCGGGCTGAGCTCCCAGGAGGTCGGCATCCTGCTCGGAACCTCCGCCGCCGGGGCCATGTTCGCCCGTGGGAGCACGCCACTGCTGGCCCGCCGCATCTCGGCCGTCCAGCTGACCAACCGCGCCACCATCGTGGCCGGAGCCTGCGTGCTGGGTCTGGCGGCCACCGACCGTCTGGCCGTCCTGCTGGCCCTCTCGGCCGTCCTGGGCTTCGCGCTCGGGCTGACCCAGACGACGACCATGGCATGGGTCGTGAGCCTCGTCGACGACACGAGCCGCGGATCTGCGCTCGGGCTCAGGCTCGCCAGCAACCGGCTGGGGCAGGTCGTGGTCGTCGCAGCCGCCGGTGTGGTCGCCGACACCGCTGGCGTGACCGCCGCGTTCGTGCTTCTCGGCACGGTCATGCTGGCGTCGGCCCTGGCCGGCGCTCGCGTCGGCCGGAGTGGCGGGAACTATCCCTCGACCGGGGAGTGAAGCCCGGCGACAGGCGTGTCCTCCAGCGCGCGGCCGCGTTCCAGCAGCAGCCCCCCGATCTCGGCGATCCGTGCATCGTCCAGACGGCTCATCGGTGCCGCGACCGCCAGCGCCGCCGCGCGCCCGGAGAAGTCGCGGAACGTGACTGCCACCGAGCCCACCCCGTCCTCGGTCTCGCCGAGGTTCACGGCGTACCCACGAGCACGCACTCGATCGAGCTCGGATGCGAGCTCGCCGGCGGTGGTGATCGACTTCTCGGTGAGGGACGGGAACGGCTCGCTGGCGGCGGGGTAGAGGGCTCCTACCTTGGCCTGGCTCTCCGCGGCCAGCAGCGCCTTGCCCAGTGACGTGCAGTGAGCAGGGATCAGGCTGCCCGTACGGGCAGAGACGCGCAGCGCCCGTTCGGACTCGACGGCTTCGAGGTACCGCACGTGGATGCCGTCCAGCACACCGAGGTGCACTGTCTCCCCCAGCTCCGCGGCCAGCGTCTCCATGGTCGGTCGCGCCTGGTCCCGCACGTTGAGCGCACCGAGGACAGCCAGTCCGACCTCGATGAGAGCCGGCCCGGCCACGTACGCGCGGGAGCCCGGCTCCTGGCGCACGAACCCGTGGTAGGCCAGCATGGCGAGGAGTCGGTGCGCGGTGGAGTGCGCCACCCCCAGGTACTTGCAAGCGTCGGTCAGACGGAGCCGCGGCTGCTCACGAAAGAGCAGCAGCAGTCGGAGCGCGTTGTTGACCGAAGCGATCGGATACGCCGGCGGTTCCTGCCCGCCCTCCGGAAATTGTGTCTGCATGGAAGAACCATAGCGGGCCCCTTGCGGACGCGCGTTCCCTCACACCTGGGAGCAGGACTCGGGCCGATGGACCTTGACAGCACACTTCAGCGCGACTTACTTTCTTGTGATCAGACATATCTTCTCGAGAAGAGACATTGGAAATCATGCCGTCCACGGTGAGCAGATCCCAGCTGACGCGCCGGGTCCACGTCGTGCTCGCCCTCGTCGTGGCCGTCGTCGGGGCGGTGCTGCTCTTCATGACGCTGACCGGCCTCGAGTTCCTGGGAGCGGACGGCGGTCCCGGCGCGGGGTTCTTCCCCGCACTGGTCAGCGGCACCCTGGTCGCGCTGGGCCTGAGTCTGCTCGGGGTATGGATCCTCGGCCCGCAGGCCCGCAACGGGGAGGCCCCCGAGCTCTCCCTCCACAGCCGCGACTTGATGAGGGCAGGGGCGGTGTGGGCCACCTTGGCCGGCTTCACGGCCGTCCTGGAGCTGCTCGGCTTCATCGTGGCAGGGGAGGTCTTCGTGCTGGTGCTGCTGGTGTTCGTCGAGCGCATCCGGACCTGGGGGCTGATCCTGGCCCTGGTGGCGCTCCCCCCAGCCGTCTACTTCCTGTTCGCGACCCTGCTCGAGGTTCGACTGCCCGGAGGATCGCTGTGGATCTGACCCCCCGGCCCTGCGCCGACACCCACGTTGCTGCAGGTTTCGCGTGAACTCGCTCGAGCTGCTCCTGTCCGGCTTCCAGGCGGCGCTGACGCCGATCAACCTGTTCTGGCTCGTCGTCGGCTGCCTCCTGGGGACGCTTGTCGGCATCCTCCCCGGACTCGGTCCGCCGGCCACGATCGCGATCCTGCTGCCCCTCGCCACCGGGTTCGACCCCGCCACGGGGCTGATCATGATGGCCGGCATCTACTACGGCGCGCAGTACGGCGGCTCGACGACCGCCATCCTGCTGAACATTCCAGGCGAGTCCGCTTCGGTCGTGACCTGCATCGACGGCTATGAGATGGCGAAGAACGGGCGCGCCGGTCCGGCCCTCGGCATCGCCGCGATCGGATCGTTCGTCGCAGGCACGATCGGCGTCATCGGGCTCACCTTCCTCGCGCCCGTCGTCGCGGGGCTGGCCGTCAACTTCGGTCCGCCGGAGTACTCCGCGCTGATGGTCTTCGCGCTGGTCCTCGTGATCATGCTGGCGGGGGACTCCCTCCTCAAGGGCTTCATCGCGATGTTCGGCGGGCTCTTCCTGGCCGTGATCGGCACCGACCTGTTCTCGGGGCAGCAGCGCTTCACCGACGGCCGCATCGAGCTGGCCGGCGGCATCGAGTTCATCGCTCTCAGCGTCGGCGTCTTCGCGGTCGGCGAGGTGCTGGTGAACATCGAGAAGGAGAGCAACAAGCAGGTCTTCCAGGTTCCGAGCGGCATCAAGAACCTCTTGCCGTCGTGGGGTGACCTCAAGAAGTCGCGCATCCCGATCCTGCAGGGTTCGGTCGTCGGCTTCTTCATCGGGATCCTGCCCGGCGCCGGCTCCACCGTGGCCTCGTTCGTCTCCTACATCCTCGCCAAGCGCATGTCGAAGACGCCGGAGGAGTTCGGCACCGGCTCGATCGAGGGCGTCGCCGCTCCCGAGGCGGCGAACAACTCCGAGACCGGCGGGGCGATGATCCCGCTGCTCACCCTCGGGATCCCGGGCTCGGGTACCGGTGCCGTGCTGCTGGGAGCCCTGGTGATCTACGGCTTGAACCCGGGTCCTCTGCTCTTCACGGACCACCCCGACGTGGTCTGGCCGATCATCGCGAGCATGTACCTCGGCAACGTCGCGCTGCTGGTGATGAACCTTCCGATGGTCCCGTTGTTCGCCAAGCTGCTCAAGACGCCGTACAAGGTCATGTACCCCGGCATCCTCCTCATCTCGGTGGTGGGGGTCTACAGCGTCAACTTCGCGATCTTCGACGTCTGGCTGCTCGTGATCTTCGGACTGCTGGGCTACGTCATGAAGAAGCTCGACATCCCGCCCGCTCCGTTGGTGCTGGCCTTCGTCCTCGAGCCCATTGCCGAGAACGCGATCCGCCAGTCCTTCCTGCTCTCCAACAACAGTCCGCTCATCTACCTGGAGCGCCCGATCTCGGCCGTCCTGGTCGCCTTGACGGTCCTGCTGCTGGTCAGCCTCAGCTTCGGGCGTTCCCGGGACGTCCGCAAGCAGGTCGTCGAGATCGACGACTGATCCACTGCCCGACCCCAACCTCCCGAGGAAGAGAGCACAGCATGCCCGCACTCACGAGACTCAGCAGCGGCCTCGCCGTGGCGGCCGCGATCGCCACCCTGACGGCCTGTGGTTCCGGCGGCGGCGGCGGAGGCGGCGGCTCGGCCGACGCCGGTGACGCCCCGAGTCGCACGGAGGTCATCACTCACAACGACGTCGGCGGCGGCAGCGACGTCTTCACCCGCCAGCTCATCGAGATCATGTCGGACAACGACATCATCGATCGGCAGTGGCCCGTCCAGAACGTGCCGGCCGGCGACTCGATCGGCGCGATGTCCTACATGATCGATCGTGAGGGCGACCCCGACGTCATCGCCCAGATGACGCCGACCTGGATCGCCACACCGATGACGGTGGAGGACGTCGACGTCTCGGTGGACCAGCTCACGCCCATCGCCCTCGTGGCGACGGAGCCCCAGGTCGTGGCGGTCAAGGCGGGTTCTCCCTACACGTCCCTCAGCGACTTCATCGAGGCTGCTGAGGAGTCCCCCGGCACCCTCGTCCAGTCCGGAGGCTCGAGCACCGCGAACGACGCCCTGACGCGCCTGGTGCTCCAGGAGTCGACGGGGGCGGAGTGGAAGTTCCTCTCGTTCGAGGACACTGGCTCGCGGATCACTGCACTGCTGCGCGGGGACGCCGACATCATGATGGGCAGCGCTTCGGACTTCTCCGAGCTCGTGCGAGCGGGCGACCTCGAGGTCGTCACGGTGATCGGCAGCGAAGGCCTGGAGATGTTCCCCGACGCCGGTACCAGCGAGGAGCAGGGTGTCGACGTCGCTGACGCGCCCGTGCAGTTCCGCGCGATCGTCGGGGCTCCGGGCATGTCCGAGGAAGCAGTCTCCTACTACCAGGACCGGCTGTCCCAGCTGGTGGAGACGGACGACTGGCAGACGCTGACGTCCGAGGCGGGGCTCGTGACCGACTACCGCCCGGGCGAGGACTTCGCCACGTACCTCGAGGAGCAGACGACGATCATCGGCGACCTTCTCGACGGTCTCGGACTGCGGAAGGATCAGTGACCGACCCGGGTCGCTCGGAGGTCCTGGCCCGCTTCGTGTCGCAGCACGAGCGTGCCGGGATCCCCGACCCGGTCCTGCACCACGCACGTCGCTCGTTGGTGGACCACGTGGGGGTCCTGCTGGCTGGTGCGGAGGATCCGGTGGCGCGGCGCGTGCGGGAGGTCGTCGGATCCTTCGACGACTCGACGTCCGCGACGGTCTTCGGGACGGCACTGCGTGCCTCCGCGCCGTACGCCGCCTTCCTGAACGCCTTCGCGTCGCACGTGCTCGACCTGGACGACGTCTACAACCCGCCCCGCACCACCGTCCACGGCAGCTGCTCGGTCTGGCCGGCGATCTTCGCCATCAGCGAGGTGCTGCCGGTGACCGGCGAGCAGGCCCTCACCGCGTACGTGCTCGGCTTCGAGTCCGAGACCCGGGTGGCGCAGGCCACCGGCCCGGCACACTACGACGCCGGGTGGCACGTGACAGGCACGTCGGGACACGTCGGGGCAGCAGCCGCGGCGGCGCGTGCCGCCGGGCTGGACCAGACGTCCGCGCTGCACGCGCTCGGAGCAGGAGCGACCCAGGCGGCCGGGCTGCGCATGATGGCCGGGAGCGACCTCAAGAGCCTGCACCCCGCCAAGGCGGCCCACGACGGCGTCGTGTCAGCCCTCTTGGCGCGGGCCGGCCTCACGGCCGGCCCGGCTCCCCTCGACGGGAGCTACGGCTACCTCGACGTGATGAGCTCCGAGCCCGACCCGGAGCTGCTCGTCGCCGGGCTCGGTCAGCGGTGGGCGCTGCCGGACAACGGCCACAAGCTCTATCCGAGCGGCTCGCTCACCCACCCGATGATCGACGGGATCATCGCCATGGTCGTCGGGTCCGACATCCACGGCGACCAGGTGGCCGAGATCACCGCGCACGTGTCCCCTCCGGCGGCTCGCTTCACGGGCATCCGTGAACCGGCAACCGGCATGCAGGCGAAGTTCAGCCTCGCGCACTGCGCCGCAGCAGCGGCGGCATACCGGGCCGTAGGACCAGCGGAGCTGAGTTCAGAGGTCGTGGCGGCGTCCGAGATGGTCGCACTCCGCGGGCGGGTGACCGTGGTCGCCGACGAGACCATGGGCAAGCAGGACGCCGTCGTCCACATGCGACTGAGCGACGGACGGGAGCTGCGCCACGAGGTCCGCGGGAATCGTGGGACGCCGGTGTCCCCTCTCTCCGACGACGAGCTCGAGGCCAAGTTCCGCGAGCTCGTCACAGGGCTGTTGCCAGCCCCGGCCCTCGACCGCCTCCTGCAGGCGTGCTGGCACGTGGACGAGCTGCCGGACGTGTCGGAGATCGCGACCCTCACCGCAGGCGCGGTCCGTGCCTGACATCGCGGTCGTCACGGGGTCGGGCTCCGGCCTCGGCGCCAAGATCGCCGAGGAGCTGGCCGGACGCGGGTTGACAGTCGTGGTCAACGTCCGCACGGACGTGGGCGCAGCCGGGGAGGTCGTGGATCGCATCCGTGGGCGAGGGGGAGTCGCCGAGGCCGTGCCGGCCGATGTCACCGACGAGACGCAGGTGGCGGCGATGTTCGCGCGCGTCCGCGACATGGGCAGGCTCCGCGTCCTGGTCAACAACGCGTCCCTGCGCCGGAGGCAACCCGTGGAGGAGATCACGAGCGAAGACTTCCGAGAAGTCCTCGACGTGACATTGGGTGGGGCCTTCAACTGTGTGCGCCACGCACTGCCGCTGCTCGGCGAGCACGGGCGCATCATCAACATCCTCGGCAGCAACGCGATGGCCGGGGACGCAAGCCGGGTCCACGTGTCGGCGGCCAAGCACGGCCTGCTCGGGTTGACGCTCTCGCTCGGCGAGGCCCTGAAGCCCCGCGGCGTAACCGTCAACGCCGTCTCCCCCGACATTCGCGCCGTCGAAGGCGCGGACCTGCTGGACTGCCAGCAACGTGTGGCCCGCACGGTGGCCATGCTCGCCGGCAGCGACGCGAGCCACGTGACAGGCGCCGTGCTGGGCGTGGCCTGCCACCATGCCTAAGCGGCCCTGACCGGTAGCCGGCACCGGGGACGGGGCTGCTGACGGGAGCTTCCCGGCGGTGCTGAACGGGCCTCTGCCGGCGGGCGCTGGCGCTCTGAGCGCTCCACCGGTCAGCTCTCCGGCGAGGTGAGCGCGAGCATGTCACCCACCTGGTCGGCCTCGGCGATCGACCAGACTGCCCGCTCGAGGCGTCTGCCCTGCTCCGCGCCCAGGACCGGGTCGACGAGGGAGTGGAACTTGTCCGCGAGCTCATCGTCGGACAGCCGGTTTCCCGGGGTGCCGCGCGCGTCGTCCACCGCCACCTCCACCACGCGGCCGTCGTGCGTCGTCGCGCGGGCGCGGGCCTTCGTGTGCTCCACGGAGGGGTCAGGGACGAGCGAGAAGCGCGCCATCAGCTGACGGACATCGTCGCGTCGCACGTTCTCGTCCGAGAACTCCTGCTCCGCCGCTCGACCCTCGATCAGGGCGATGGTGCAGGCGAATGTCACGGAGAACTTGCCCTCGAGTCCCGTGCGCGGGTCCATCTTCCCCGTGAGCTCCGGCACGAGAGGGTGCACGCGCAGCTCGATCGAGGCGATGTCCCCAGCGGCGAGACCCTCCTGAACCGAGAGGTTGCGCACCGCGTCGATTGCGGGGTGGATCACCACCCCGCACGCGTAGGGCTTCACACCGTTGCGGGCGATCTCCCAGCGCTCGCCCAGGCCGTCGACCAAGTCTGAGGGCGATGACGCGGTCGACATCACCGAGAACATGCCGCGTCGTCCCTGGAGGGGGTCGGGACCCGCAGTGAACCCGTCACGGGCGAGCAGCCCTGCCCACAGCCCCGCCTTGGCCGCGTGGCCCGCGTGGAACGGCTTGGTCATGGTGCCGAAGTGCTCCCGGTGACCCGAGGCCTGCGTCGCGGCCAGGCCCAGGCAGTGCGTGGCCTCGGCGCCGCGGAGACCGAGCAGCCGGATCGCCACGGCGGCCGATGCCAGGGATCCCGTCGTGCCCGTCATGTGCCAGCCGACGTCGTAGTGCTCCGGGTACAGCGCCAGGCTCGTTCGCGCCGACATCTCGTATCCGAGCGCGTGCGCGGCCAGCACGTCGATCCCGCGTCCGCCCTGCCACTCGGCAAGCGCGAGACCCGCCGCGTACAGCAGCGTCGTCGGGTGCAGGATCGTGGGCACGTGGGTGTCATCGAAGTCGTGCGCGTGCCCGGAGATGGCATTGACGAAGGCGGCGTCGGTGGCACGCAGCCGATGGGGCGACCCGAGGACGCGAGCCTGCTCGGCGCTACCGAGCAGCTCGCACTGACGGCGAGCGATCTGGACCGCCGGCTCGTGCGCCCCGGCCACCGTGAGCCCGACGAAGTCGAGGAGGCACCGCGTGCTCTCGTGCAGCACGTCGCCCGGCACGTCCTGAGGGGCACGGTTCTGGACGAACTCCACCAGGGTGCGCGTCTCCGCGGACGTCCGGTCATCGAAGTCGGACCCTGAATTCGTCATGGTAGTCTGTATAACAGAAGATATTTCCGTTGTACAGACGAGGTCCCGATGCCGCCCACCCCCCGCGTGTCCTCCGTCTTGGCCTCGTTCGCCTCCGGGCTCAGTTGGGGAGACGTCCCTGACGACGTCGCGCACCAGGCGCGACGCTGCCTGATCGACTGGATGGGGTGCACCCTCGCCGGCTCCGCCGACGCAGGCAGTCGGCGCGTCCAGCAGACGGCAGGCACCCTCGGGGCGTCCGCGGTCGGCACCGCCCGGATCGTGGGCACGAGCAGCCGCACCTCAGCGCCCTTCGCGGCGCTCGCCAACGGCTTCGCAGCCCACGTGCTCGACTTCGACGACACCTTCAACCCTGGCGACACGACCGTCCACGGGAGCGCTCACCTGTGGGCGGCACTGGCTGCGTCGAGCGAGCTGGCTCCTGTGACAGGGAGGGAGGCTGTCCTGTCGTTCATCGCGGGCTTCGAGGTACAGACACGGGTGGCGGTCGCTGCCGGTCGCGGACAGTACGACGCCGGCTGGCACGTGACGGGGACGGTGGGCCACATCGGTGCGGCCGTGTCTGTCGCACGCCAGCTGCGGTTGACCCAGGACCAGACCCTCGTCGCGATCGGCACCGGGGCCACCCAGGCGGCCGGCATGAAGGTGGTGTACGGCTCCATGGGAAAGGCGCTCCACCCCGGCAAGGCCGCGATGGACGGCCTGCTCTCTGCGTACCTCGCCCGCGACGGGTTCACCTCGAGCACCGAGCCGATCGAGGGACACCGCGGCTTCTTCCACCTCTTCTCCCCGGCACCCTCACCCGAGAAAGCCGTGGAGGGCCTCGGCGAGCGTTGGCTGCTGACGGGCAACGGCTTCAAGCCGTACGCGTGCGGGTCCCTGACGCATCCCGCCACGCAGGCACTGCTGGAGCTCCGCGAGCAGCATCACCTGGAGGTGGCGGACGTCGAGTCCGTCCACGCCTTCGTCCACGACTACGTGCTCACGACGACGGGCAACCCACGGCCGCAGACCGGTCTGGAGGGCAAGTTCAGCATCTACCACGTCCTCGCCGTCGCCCTCGTGGACGGTGCCGCGCTGGAGGCCCAGTTCACTGACGAGCGCGTCAGCGACCCTTCGCTCCGCGACGTCCGGGCCCTCGTGACAGTCGAGCACGACGCGGAGCAGGACAAGGACTCGGCCCACGTCCGCGTCAGGCTGCGGGACGGACGGTCACTAGACCGGGCCGTGGCTCACAATCTCGGGACGCCCGGCGCGCCGATGACCGACGCCCAGCTGGAGGGCAAGTTCCTCGCACTCGCTGCGCCGATACTTTCAGCCCGGACCAGCGGGACGCACCGAGCCCCGGCCTCCCTGACGGGAGACCGGGGCTCGGGGGTGACTGCGCTCAGTTCTGGTAGGAACCGAAGTCGAAGTCGTCGAGCGCGACCGCCTGCGACGACGGACCGAAGTCGTAGTCGTAGGAGTCGTAGCCCGTCACGGAGTACGCCGCCGCGCGGGCCTCCTCGGTGGGCTCCACCCGGATGTTGCGGTAGCGCTCCAGCCCGGTGCCGGCCGGGATCAGCTTGCCGATGATCACGTTCTCCTTGAGGCCACGCAGGCTGTCGGAGCGACCGTTGATCGCGGCGTCGGTGAGCACCCGGGTGGTCTCCTGGAAGGAAGCCGCCGAGAGCCAGGACTCGGTCGCGAGCGAGGCCTTGGTGATGCCCATGAGGACCGGGCGACCCGAGGCCGGCTTGCCACCCTCGGACACCACGCGCCGGTTCTCCTGCTCGAACCGGCCCCGCTCGACGAGGTCGGACGGCAGGAGGTTCGTGTCGCCGGACTCGATGACCGTCACGCGCCGCAGCATCTGGCGGATGATGATCTCGATGTGCTTGTCGTGGATCGACACGCCCTGGGAGCGGTAGACCTCCTGGACCTCGTCCACGAGGTGCTCCTGCGCCTTGCGGACACCGAGGATGCGCAGGACGTCCTGCGGGTCGGGCGTTCCCGAGGTGATGTGGTGACCCACCTCGATGTGCTGACCCTCCTCGACGTTGAGGCGCGAGCGCTTCGACACCGGGATCTCCTGGACCTCGGAGCCGTCGTCCGGCGTGACCAGCACGACGCGCGCCTTGTCGGTCTCGTCGATCGACACGCGGCCGGCGGCCTCGGAGATCGGCGTACGACCCTTGGGCGAGCGGGCCTCGAAGAGCTCCACCACACGGGGCAGACCCTGCGTGATGTCGTCCGCGGAGGCCACGCCACCGGTGTGGAAGGTGCGCATCGTCAGCTGCGTGCCGGGCTCACCGATCGACTGGGCGGCGATGATGCCGACCGCCTCGCCGATGTCGACCAGCTGGCCGGTGGCCAGCGAGCGGCCGTAGCACTTGGCGCAGGTGCCGGTGAGAGCGTCACACGTGAGCACGGAGCGGACCTTGACCTCGGTGACGCCGGCGGCGAGGAGCTCACCGATCTTGACGTCGCCCAGGTCCTCACCGGCGCCGGCGAGGACCGCGCCGGACTCCGGGTGCAGGACGTCGACCGCCGACGCCCGGGCGTACGCCGAGGTCTCGACGTGCTCGTCGTCGATCCGCTTCGGCAGCCCGCGCTCGGTACCGCAGTCGTCCTCGCGGATGATGACGTCCTGGGAGACGTCCACCAGACGACGGGTGAGGTAGCCCGAGTCGGCGGTGCGCAGCGCGGTGTCAGCCAGACCCTTACGCGCACCGTGGGTGGAGATGAAGTACTCCAGCACGGACAGACCCTCGCGGAAGTTCGCCTTGATCGGGCGCGGGATGATCTCCCCCTTCGGGTTCGCCACCAGACCGCGCATCGCAGCGACCTGCCGGATCTGGTTCATGTTTCCGGACGCGCCCGAGTCCACCATCATGAAGATCGGGTTGGTGCGGTCGAAGTTGGCCTCCATCGCCTTCCCGACGTGGGCAGCGGCCTGGGTCCAGATCTCGATGAGCTCCTGGCGACGCTCGTCGTCGGTCATCACACCGCGCTCGTAGTTCTTCTGGACCTTCTCGGCCTGCGCCTCGTACTCGGCCAGGATCGCGATCTTGTTGCCCGGGGTCGTGACGTCGTCGATCGAGACGGTCACGCCCGAGCGGGTGGCCCACTGGAACCCCGTGTCCTTCAGGGCGTCGAGCGAGGCCGCGACCTCGACCTTGGTGTAGCGCTCGGCCAGGTCGTTCACGATCGCGCCGAGCGCCTTCTTGCCCACCTCGTAGTTCACGAAGGGGTAGTCGGCCGGCAGGGTGTCGTTGAACAAGGACCGGCCGAGAGTGGTCTCGAGGATCAGCGCCTGACCCTCGACCGCGTCCGCGTTCCCCTCGAGGTCCAGGGGCGCGACGGCCCCATCGATGCGGATCCGCACCTTGCTCTGCAGCGAGATCTCCCCGCGGTCGAACGCCATGATCGCCTCGGCCTGCGACGAGAACGCCCGACCCTCCCCCGGTTCGCCCTCACGATCCGTCGTGAGGAAGAACAGGCCGATCACCATCTCCATGGTCGGCATCGTCACGGGCCGGCCGTCGGACGGCTTGAGGATGTTGTTGGTGGAGAGCATCAGGATCCGGGCCTCGGCCTGCGCCTCGGCGGACAGCGGCAGGTGCACCGCCATCTGGTCCCCGTCGAAGTCGGCGTTGAAGGCCGAGCACACGAGCGGGTGGATCTGGATGGCCTTGCCCTCGATCAGCTGGGGCTCGAAGGCCTGGATGCCGAGGCGGTGCAGGGTGGGAGCACGGTTGAGGAGCACCGGGTGCTCGGTGATGACCTCCTCGAGGACGTCCCACACGACCGGGCGCGCCCGCTCCACCATCCGCTTGGCGGACTTGATGTTCTGCGCGTGCGAGAGGTCCACGAGCCGCTTCATGACGAAGGGCTTGAAGAGCTCCAGCGCCATCTGCTTGGGCAGACCGCACTGGTGCAGCTTGAGCTGCGGACCCGACACGATGACCGAGCGGCCGGAGTAGTCGACGCGCTTGCCGAGGAGGTTCTGGCGGAAGCGCCCCTGCTTGCCCTTGAGCATGTCGGAGAGCGACTTCAGCGGCCGGTTGCCCGGGCCGGTGACGGGACGGCCACGACGACCGTTGTCGAAGAGGCTGTCCACCGCCTCCTGCAGCATCCGCTTCTCGTTGTTGACGATGATCTCCGGCGCGCCGAGGTCCAGCAGCCGCTTGAGGCGGTTGTTGCGGTTGATGACGCGGCGGTAGAGGTCGTTGAGGTCGGAGGTGGCGAACCGGCCACCGTCGAGCTGCACCATCGGGCGCAGGTCCGGCGGGATGACCGGTACGGCGTCGAGCACCATGCCGATCGGCTGGTTGCCGGTCTTGCGGAAGGCGTCGACGACCTTGAGGCGCTTGAGGGCGCGGACCTTGCGCTGGCCCTTGCCGTTCTCGATCGTGTCGCGCAGGGG